>NZ_VSRN01000001.1:2662500-2966502 GCF_008369915.1 Dyadobacter sp. UC 10
TGCTTCTGAAAACAATATGCCGATATGGGATGTGGTCGCCAATATCGGTAAATATGCCTCCGGACGCACAATTTCGCCTATCGAGCAATTTGCTACGCTGATCAAAAGCTTTAAAATCCAGGTTGAAGAAGGAAAAGATGCGTACGAAATTGCCGCGCACATTGCCAAGGCTTCCGGCATTCTGCGGGAATTGTATGAGGATAAAACGATTGAAGGGCTTTCTCGTTACGAAAACGTCCAGGAGCTGCTGAATGGTATCAAAGAGTTTGTTGACAGTGAAACTACGGAAGACAAATCGCTCAGCGCATTTTTGCAATCCGTGTCGCTGCTAACCAATGCCGACGAGCCGGATGAAAACGAGGACCACGACCGGGTCACGATGATGACTATTCACTCGGCCAAAGGACTGGAATTCAGGAATGTATTTATTGTGGGGTTAGAAGAAGACCTTTTCCCAAGCCAGATGATGCTTGAAAGTCGGCAGGACCTGGAAGAAGAGAGGCGTCTGTTTTATGTTGCTATTACCCGGGCTGAAAAGAAACTGACGTTTTCTTACGCAGAAAGCCGCTACCAGTGGGGGCGCATTAAAATGTGTGAACCGAGCAGGTTTTTACTGGAAGTCGACCAGCGTTTTCTGAATGTATCCAAAATGGTTCAGACTGCGATAGAAAGAGATTCCGGGCCGCCGCCAATTACCAACTTTGCGAGAAATCTTCGCAAACCGGCAGCTCCGGTGGCCACTTCTCCGGCCCCGGCCCACACCCCTTCGTCCGATTTTGTGCCGAGTGACACATTCGATCTTGCGGAAGGTGATAAAGTTGAACACCTGAAATTCGGTTTCGGCCAGGTTACAAAAATGGACGTGAATGGTACAGACCGAAAAGCGACCGTTAAATTTGATCTGGTAGGAGAGAAAACACTGCTGCTGAGTTTTGCGAAGTTAAGGATACTTAAATAAATCACTATCCATAGTTATAGTGGCTTCGCGGCCCGCTTTTATATAACTAATCTTACCCTAAAACTTCACTGATTAAAACAAACATAGTATGTTCATTGAAAAGGATATAACGCAAATAAAGGAAAGAGGTAGTGATATCGGCACTGTGGAAGAGCAGGTTGGATATTTTGTCAATGGTTTCCCGTTTCTTCAGCTGTCCAAGGCAGCCACGGTGGGTGACGGGATTATAAGGCTCACAGATGCAGAAATTTCAGAAGTTATCAGTGAATTTGATAAAAAAGCGGCGGATGGAGAAGTCGCATTGTTGAAATTTGTACCTGCTTCCGGCGCTGCAACGAGGATGTTTAAGTCCCTTTTCAGCTTCTTACAGGAAGGCAAAAAAGATAAGTCGGTAGATGAGTTTTTTGCGAAGCTCCCGGACTTTGCTTTTTACGAAGATTTGAAAGCGTCCTTATTATCAGATGGTTACGATATTATATCTGCTGACGAAACGACGATCGCTTCTTATTTCCTTACTACCAAGGGCCTGGGTTACGGCGAATTACCGAAAGGGTTGCTCAAATTCCATAACTATGCCGATCGTTCAAGAGCTCCATTGGAAGAGCATTTGGTAGAAGGAGCCCGATATGCCAATGCAGGTAGTAATGTGCAAATCCATTTTACCGTGTCGCCGGAGCACCGGGATAAGTTCGAAAAGCTGGTAGTGGAAGTGCTGCCCAGCTACCAGAGCGAATTCGGGGTTAGGTATATTGTTTCGTTTTCAGAACAAAAAAGTGCGACAGATACGATTGCGGTTAACCTGGACAATTCTCCGTTCCGCGAAAAAGACGGATCATTATTGTTCCGCCCGGCAGGTCACGGTGCATTGTTGGAGAATCTGAGCCAGCTCGATGCCGATATTATTTTTATTAAAAACATCGATAATGTTGTCCCTGACCGGATTAAGGCAGATACTATTCAGTACAAAAAAGCACTCGCAGGAATTGTTCTTAAATACCAGAAAAAGACATTTGCATACCTCGAAAAGCTAAATGAAAGCTCTGATTTCAGTATTTTGACGGAACTGGATATGTTTTTCAAAGACGAGCTTTGTGTAATTCCACCTGCTGGGTTCGAATTGTGGGATGATCAAAAACGGAAAGATTATTTTATCCAAAAACTGAATCGCCCATTACGCGCCTGCGGAATGGTGAAAAACCAGGGTGAACCTGGCGGCGGGCCTTTCTGGGCAGAAAATGCAGATGGATCTTCTTCACTGCAAATTGTCGAATCAGCGCAGGTAGACGTAGATAACGCGGGCCAAAACGATATTTTTAAGAATTCGACTCACTTTAACCCGGTTGATCTGGTTTGCGGAGTGAAGAATTACAAAGGAGAATTGTTCGATCTGAAAAAATTCCGTGATCCGCTGACAGGTTTTATTACAGCGAAATCAAAGGACGGGAAAGACCTGAAAGCGCAGGAGTTGCCTGGGTTATGGAATGGATCTATGGCAGATTGGAATACGCTATTCGTGGAAGTTCCGCTAATTACTTTCAATCCCGTCAAAACAGTCAACGATCTGTTGAGAGAGCAGCACCAATAGCAAACAAAATGGTTTTAAAATAAAAAACCGCAGAATATCCTTCTGCGGTTTTTTGTCTAATGTCTGATGAAATCCATCAAGGTATTGGTAGCACTTTGCTTTCTTTAAAAGTAGATAGGATAACCATTGTTTGGGTACTTGCTACTTCCTCTATTTCATTGATCTTTTCAAGCATCAGTTTCTGGTAAGTACTGATATCTTTTGAAATTACCCTCAATAAAAAGTCACCGGTGCCTGTAACGTGGTGACATTCAATTACTTCCGGAATAGCATGAATCTTTTCAACAAACGATTCCGTCACAGCTTTACGGTGCCCAACCAATGATATCTGAACAAAGGTGCTAACACCCAGGCCCACTTTCTCAGGTTCGAGCTGAGCATGATAACTTTTTATGATGCCAGACTGTTCCAGTTTTTTAACACGCTCCAAAGTCGGAGCAGGAGACAGCCCTATTTCTTTCGATAATTGAGCGTTGGTTATTTTTGCGTTCGTTTGTAAGATCTCCAGTACTTTACGGTCTATCTGGTCTAACTTAATAATGGCCGACATTTCTCTTTGACTAAGGTTTTTACGAGGCCCCTTTTTGGGACGCTGCAAAACTAAATAGTTTCCCGAAGATTCTTGTAATTTTATATTGGAAATTTGTCAAAAAAAAGAATTATCGTAGGTCAAAATAGATTTTAGTACTTAAATATTAGGCTCACAAAGATTTAAACGCATTGAAATCGATTAGATCAGACAGCATACGTTTCTATTTTTTGCAGGAAATCCTGGTAAGTATTCCGGATTCCATCCTCTAAATCTATCCGGTGCTTCCAGCCCAGATTGTGGAGTCTGCTCACGTCCATCAGCTTTCTTGGCGTACCGTCGGGCTTATCCGTATTCCAGTTGATTTCACCTTCATAACCTACCGTATCTTTGATCATTTCAGCAAGGGATTTGATCGTTACATCAGCACCGACACCTACATTTACAAAGCCGGGCTCGTTATAATTTTGCATCAGGAAATAACAGGCGTCTGCGAGATCGTCCGCATGTAAAAACTCTCTCAGCGGCGATCCGGTGCCCCAAAGCTCGACAGCAGGCTTGTTTTCTTCCTTAGCCTCGTGGAATTTCCGGATCATAGCCGGCAAAACGTGCGAGTTGTTCAGATCATAGTTATCATTCGGACCGTACAAATTGGTGGGCATTACCGAGATAAAATTGCAACCATATTGGGCGCGGTAAGCTTCGCACATTTTAATGCCCGCGATCTTGGCAATTGCGTAAGGTTCGTTGGTAGGTTCCAGCAAGCCGGTTAATAAAGATTCTTCGCGCAGGGGCTGCGGGGCAAGCTTGGGGTAGATGCAGCTGGATCCGAGAAACATCAGCTTTGTGGCGCCCGAGTGGTAAGCGCTGTCGATTACATTATTCTGAATCAGCAGGTTATCATGCAAAAATTCAGCGCGGTAAATGTTGTTTGCCATAATGCCGCCCACTTTTGCCGCAGCAAGGAAAATATAGGCCGGACGTTCCGTCTCGAAAAAAGATCTTACTGCACGCTGATCGCGGAGATCAAGCTCGGAGGAAGTTTTGAGAACAAGGTTGTTATAGCCTTCGCTGACCAATTTTCTGTGTATGGCAGAACCTACCATTCCTCGATGCCCGGCGATATAAATTTTTGCGCTTTTTTCCACGGTGTTTTTTTTAAATTTGTACGTTGAATATCAATATAGAAAAAATCAATTCGTTACAAAAGTAACAATCTTGACCGTAAGAAAAATCCAATTCTCATGCAAAGAATCGTTCTGATTTGTAGCCTTATTTCGTGCTGTCTGATAGAGGGGGGATATGCTCAGTCCATTCAAAAGGATTCTACGGCACCAGCCTGGCTACCAAAGGAAACTGTAAAAAAAGACAGCGCCAGCAAATCAACGGGACTTAATTCATTTATTTCCGGACTCGATCCAGTCGTAGGAGCCTCATTACCAGGAGATAAAGGTAAGTCGACCAATTTGTCGACACTTTTCGGCGAGACGATTCCTGACCTTGGTTTAAGGGTAAAGGAATACAAGAGCCAAAAGAAAGATCGCAAGGCAAGAAAAGAAAGAGCCAAGCTTGCAAAAGTGCAATATAAAGGTGTTCCAATGCAAAGCATGTCGGTCAAATACGGCAGCGGCGAGCGGGCGACGGTGGAATCATTTCACGTATTAAAAGAATATAAGCCGATCAATCAATACGTTCGTGCTACCGAGACGCGCTGGTACAACAAAAAAGGTAAAAAGCTAAGCTCGGGCGCCGTGCAGAAAAATGACGAGGCGCTACCGCTGCACGGTTCTTATAAAAAATATAGCGGAGAAAACCTGATCGAGGAAGGATTTTACTATATGGGTGTCAAGGACGGGCGCTGGGTGAAATACGACGCCAAGTACAATCTCATTGATAAGACAGTCTGGGACCGCGGTTTTCCGGCCGAGTCACATATCACTTACTATGATTCCGCACATACGCAGGTAAAAGAAGTAATGCCGGTTATGTTTGGTGAAGTGGAGGGAGAATTTCTGCAGTTTTATAAGGAAGGCCAGCTCATGGCAAGCGGAAAATATGATGACGGCAAAAAAATAGGTCGGTGGATTGAATATTATCAGTTTCGCCGGCAACGCAAAAAAGAAATACAATATCCCAAAACGAGCTGGGAAGAAGAGTTTGAACCTTTTGTTTTGAGAGAGTGGGACGACAAGGGCAAGCTGCTTTACGATTATACAAAGGACCCCCGCGCTTCGGCCGAAGAGGAAACCGAAAACTAAATTTATGCTCCAATCTCTCCTTCATTTTGCCAGGGAAAAAACCTGGCTTTTATTATTGTTTTGCATTGCTCCTGTCGTAATTTATATCTGGGTATTTAAAGCTATTGCTCTAAATGTCAACTATATAGCATTCGACGATATCACGATCCTCGGTGTTATCCCACCATTTGGTGAGGCCAGTCTCTACGAGCGCTGGAAGCTGCTCACCGACCTTTTTCCCGAGCATCGGCTCGTGTTTTCCCGCTCAGTTATTCTACTGTTATATGGAATATTTGGCAAGGTCAATCTAGTTTGGCCGATGATCATTGCCAATACCTGCTGGGCCTTGTGCGCATTCGTTTTTTATCGTGCGTTTACCAGGCTGGGCATTTCGCTATGGTATTTTGTACCGGTTATGTGGTTGTGGTTCAATATCCAATCCTTTGAAAATATCTTCTGGGGAGTAAGCTCACTTTGTAACTTCGGTGTGATCCTGTTTTTCCTGTCGGCACTGTATTACGCCGCATTTCATCCCCGTAAAATTGTGATTGCACTTGCATTTGCGCTGGCAGCCACATTTACTTACGGGAATGGGTTAATGGTTTTTCCTGTGATCGGACTGATTTATCTGGTGAGCGGATATCGAAAGCAGTTTTTTATTACGCTATTCACCGCTGCACTCGTTGCGATCGTGTATTTCATCGATTTCACACCAATCACTCAAAACCTCGACATTTCAAATCCCAAGCAGGTGAAAGAAGGTTTTTTCGGCTTTTTTGGATTTATAGGTTCAATTGCGACACTTACTGCCTATAACACGCCTTATTCCATTCTGTATCTGGCTTCGTGTGTTGGAATGCTGTTCATTGCACTGTTGATCTTTTTGTTCAGAAAGGAATTCGTCAAACTGTGGGATCCTGCTTTTTTAAAGGTGCGTTATGAAAACCAAATCGCACTTTTCGCTGCCGGAATTGCCATATTGGTTGGAATCACCGCCCTTGCGCTGACCTACAAGCGCATTCCTACCGATACTTTTGAGGGAATGTATAAAGGAAGGTACCGGATGTATTCAGTGCTTTGGAGCATTGCATTGTATTTCGCATTCCTTTCCCTGACTAAAAAATCTGTCGTGACGAAATTCGCTCCGGGAATTCTGGTACTCACGATCGCATTAAATCTGGTCATTTTACACAGCAATTTTGCAGACGCCGTTAACAACCGCAGGGCTGCAATTACGCAGGAATTTAATGCGCGGTACAATGCAGACTGGCTGGGTCTCAGCATGTTTTCGATGGATCAGCAGCACTACGAGAAAATAAGGTCATACTATAAATCAGCGGATCCGATTGCGGAAGGATGGAATCCGGGAACGAAAGTACTGGATGTGCAGTGCGACAGTTTGCTATCGCCCGAAACCGTTGAGAAAATAGGTAACCACATTGTAATCAGGTTTCCGCAGGATTTTTTCAAAGCAGTAAAAGACTATTCCGATGGTCCCTATATCTTGCTCAAATCTCGTGAGCACGTTTACGCCTCACCACCTTTCCAGTTTGCAGTACCATTAAAAACCACCGCGCGCAGACTCATGTACTTTTCAAAAGGAGCGTATGGAAGCTTTCACGAAGCTACCGTCGAGCCTGGTCTGTATCAGGTTTATTTGCTGGTCCGAAAGGAGGGAAGAAACCGCATCTATTGCACCGGCAGCACCTGGGAGGAGAAATAGTGGCTAAAACTTGTCGTGTACGCCAGTCAATATCCTTTCTACTTCCTTCCTTACTTCGCTGCTGGGTCGGGTAAAATTGTTATTCATAAAGCTGAAAACCAGTATGTTACCTTTTTTTGTAATTAAAAAACCGCTCAGATTAAAGACATTGCTCAGGCTGCCTGTTTTCGCAAAAATGAACGGCGTGCTGTCTTTAAACAAATTTTTCAAAGTCCCGCTTTTACCGCCGGAAGGCAATATCTGAAAAAGCCTTTCCTGAGGCATTTTTAAATAAATCTTCTGTAAAAGTGCTGCAATGCTTCTCGGAGTGAACAGATTATACCTGCTCAAACCCGACCCGTCTTTCCAAATCGGTTTGTCTGGCAGATCCTTCAGATGATGCTCAATGGCATGTGCAATCGCCTTTTCTGTATTCAAAGGCAAACCATTTGCGGAAGCATAAAGCAGCATGAGTTGCTCCGCCAGCATATTATCACTTACCTGCATCATTCTGGAATAGAGCGAATCGGAAGGAATGCTGTTAATCCGCTGCAACTCAATATCCAGCGGAATATTGATCAGTTTGATCTCTTTTTTTAATGTGTCGCTCAGCAGCTGCACGGTCAGCAAATCCGTCATACGCACCGGAATGTCCTGTTCAAGCCCCTGTGGTACAACGAGTTTTGAGTGGTGAAAAACGTTTTGCATTTCTTCCCTTTGAATTCCGGATGCAAGGCTGTCGAAAACCATAGCCTGTTTCCACCGCGCCGGGCTTACCGTGAATTGCTGTGAAGGACCGCCTTTAAAACGCGCAATATTTCCATAAACAGGCATTGCAGTAACCTCCGGCTGGTAGTAATCATTATAGTCGCTCCACGCCCAGCCAGGTCCGAAACGCTTATTTTCGAAATTATATGGAGTAAAAAATATAGGCTCTTTCCGGTTTTTTAAAAAATCAAATACCTTGCTATGAGGCAGGTCCGGGTGCAGAAGAGACGGGTCGCCGGTACCACGTACAATGAGCAACTCGCCCCATTCAAGATATTCGAGGCCCGGAATAGAATCGCCGAGGGCACAAAGGCCTGCATAAAAGCTGAATAGTTTGGTATTGGAAGCAGGTGTGAAATATTTGTTTCCCTGATAGGATCCCAGTTCTTTGTTTTCTTTCAGATCGGAGATAGAAACCCCTGTATGTTGCTGACTTAGAACAGACGAATTCCGGATTTCCTTATTTAAATAACGCGAAACAGAGCAGCCGGATAATGTGAGGATACTGACGAGGAAAAGCAGCGTGCGCATGAAAAAGCTTTAATAATGAATGAAAACAAAGTTAATATTTTCAGTCATTTAAAAAGGGCCGGTTAGCAGCCGGCAAGCGAATTTAAGATAGGGTAATCAATGGCGCTGCCTCTGGCCAATATGTTGTACGTCTTTAATTACCAGCGAGAACTTGCCTTCCAGCGGAATAATGGAATCGGTTTTGGAGTTAAAATCGGGCAGGCAAGTGGAATCGGCCAGAACATACCTTGTGGAATTGGTATCAGTCGTGAGCGAGAGCAGGTGGTATCTTTGTAAATTAGCATGAATGTCGGCATTCTGATATAGCTCGGGGCAAATGCCGATGGTCGACGACCTTTTAACCATCTTTTTCAGTTTTAAAGCATTTGCCGCCATCACGCTGGACTTCGAATCTATCATTTTTGAAGCGGTTAGTATCCAGCAGCCCGCGCACAAGAAAAGGGTAGCAGTGATAAAATGGCTTTTTCTCATTGAAATGATTACTCCGACTTGCTCAGCCAGGATTGAAGCAAAAAACAATGCTACAAAAGGCAGGGCCGGCAGGAGGTAGTGCGGGTACTGCTTAATGCTGACAAGCATTGGAACGATGCCGGAACAGGCGATCAGGAATGTGAACAAGCTTGTTTCTCTGACGGCCCTGGTCATTTTTATTTTTATCTGAAAAAAATAAGCAGCCAGGCGGATGACCAGAACTACTAACAAATGCGGATATACGTTCCTGGCTAACTCGAAAACCAGGATGAAATGCGCGGTCCAGCCGGTGCCGGTTTTTTCTCTTTTCTGTAATAAAGCCTGAACCACCTGGCCCTGGAAGTAAGTTTCAAGGAAGTCGCAGGCAGGCTCGTAGCTGAGGATGGTTAGGAAACCAATAGCGAAAGTGCCGGCCATAAACGCCGTAGCGACAATAGCAGTTTTTACTTTTTTGAATTCGAAGCAAATACAGAAGATGACGGGGATAGCCAGTGGAAAAAGTCCTACCGGGCCCTTGGAAAGGAAGGCTGCCAGAATCGAAATTCCGGCCAAGATCATCCAGAAATAGTTTTTGCCGGCCCGGTTATTTTTGAAAAAAAGTAATTGAAAGTAGCACGATAACAAACAGAAAACGGCCATTGTACTGTCCAGAAAGTTATTCGGAATGCTGTACCAAACCGTTATCATCGCATACCAGCTAAGTACAGGCATCCACGAATACTTTTTCAGATCAGGGGTATTCTCGAATAGCGTTTTCCAGATTGCAGTGATTAGAATTATAGAGAAGATCAGAATCAGCAGGTTATAAATATTCTCAACGGCAGTACTGTCGCCCATAATTCGGAAAAGAAGCGACTGCATGCCGAACTGCAGGGGCGGGTGGCCGGAAAAGAATTCATTATTGTCGTAGGGAAGCCAAAAGGAGTCTGCAAAAACGGGGCGCCAGAAAGATCCGATTCCTATCGACATATTTCTGGCAATGGAAGCGTAGGTCACGCCATCCATAAACATCACATTATCGACAGAACGGGGAAGAAAAGTAATGAGGATGAAACTTAATGTGAAGCCCCACGCGACTATTGTGATGTAGTTGCTGCCAGGCTTTTTCAAAAACATCATAGTAGGTGAAGTTGAGTAAAAATTGCTAATCGCAAACATAATCACATTACCTTGTACCAACATATTTTACACACTGTATATTGCCACAATGATCGATTTACACGCCGTTTTAAAGCGTTTTTGGGGGTATGACACGTTTCGCCCCTTTCAGGAAGAAGCGATAAGGACTATACTGAACGGAATTGATACCCTCGTTTTGCTTCCGACGGGCGGTGGAAAATCTGTTTGCTTTCAGGTACCGGTAATGGTGATGGAAGGTGTTTGTATCGTGGTAACGCCGCTGATCGCACTCATGAAAGATCAGGTGGAACAACTGAAAAAGCGCGGGATTCCGGCAGCCGCTATTCATACCGGCATGGGTAAAAATGAGATAGATATTACCCTCGACAATTGCATTCACGGTACGACCAAATTTCTCTACGTATCACCCGAGCGGCTGCGTACGGACATAATGAAGGTGCGCGTGGCGCAAATGAACGTATGCTTGCTGGCGATCGATGAGGCGCACTGTATTTCTGCCTGGGGTTACGATTTCCGGCCTTCATATCTGCTGATTTCCGAATTTAGAAAACTGATTCCGAGCGTGCCTTTGATCGCGCTGACCGCCACTGCCACCGAGGAAGTGCGGGCGGATATCCTCGATAAACTCGAAATGAAGAACTCGCGGGTCTTCAAGCAATCCTTTGCCCGCGCCAATCTTTCTTATTCCGCTTTTGCAGAAGAAAATAAGGAGGCCAAGATCCTGCAGGTATTGAAGAATGTAGGTGGATCGGCGATCATTTACGTTCGCACCAGAAAAAAAACCAAGGAAATAGCCGACTGGCTGAACAGAAAAGGCATTTCGGCGCATGCTTACCACGCAGGTCTGCCATTTAAGGAACGATCGGAGCGGCAGTCTGCCTGGATTCGTAACCAGGTGAGGACGGTAGTTGCTACGAATGCCTTTGGAATGGGAATCGACAAACCGGATGTGCGCGCGGTAATCCATTTCGATCTGCCCGATAACCTCGAAGCCTATTACCAGGAGGCCGGCCGGGCCGGGCGTGATGAGAAAAAGGCTTACGCAGTGGCACTGTTTAACCAGATAGAGCTGGAAGAACTTTCGCAAAATGTGGAAAGGCGGTACCCGGCAGTGGAAGTACTGAGGAAGGTATACCAGTCGCTTGCCAACTACTACCAGGTACCTGTCGGTGGCGGTGAAATGGCGGGATATAGTTTTGATCTACAAGATTTTACGAGTGTATTCGGGCTGATTGCCAATGAAACGCATTATGCATTGAAACTGCTCGAAGAGGAAGGATTCATTCAATTGAGTGAGAATTTTAATGACCCTTCAAAAATTCATTTCCTGGTAGATAACCGTCAATTGTACGACTTCCAGATACGTTACCGGGAAATGGATTCGTTTATCAAATTGATTTTACGGCTTTACGGTGGCGAGGTATTCACCGAGTATGTCCGGATATCTGAGATGGAGCTCGCGCAAATTTTTTACGCTCCCGAAGCAGAGATTATCAAAAAGCTGAAATTTCTTGCTGAGCGGGAAATTCTGGATTATCAGCCAAGAAAAGACAAGCCGCAACTTACATTTCTTACACCCAGATATGAAGCAGCATTGTTGCCTCTCAATATTTTTGAAATACAGAGAAAGAAAGAAAGAGACCTGAAAAAGGCAGCCGCAGTAGCCCGGTACGCCTCACATTCAAAGATTTGCAGGACACTTTTACTGCTCGAATATTTCAATGAGTTTGATGCCGAGGAATGCGGGATTTGTGATATATGCCTGAAAAAGAAAAAATACGAGGTATCCAGTGATACAGATCTGGCCGGAAATATTATTCAATATCTTAAAAATGAAGGCGCATCGTCACCTGTTGCGCTGAGTCAGGTATTTGATCACGCAGACGAAAACATACTATTGCAGACATTACGGGAGCTAATCGGACAGGAAATATTAGTTTACGATTCATCCGGAAAAATTGACATTACTAACAAATCTCAACATTGAAAAAACCAGCACTTTACTCAGCACTATTATCCGTTTTTATTGCAACAGGCAGCATTGCCCAGCAAATTCCGGGCCTCGACAGAAGTAACTATGGCGGTTTATACCGCGCAACCTACAATCCGTCGGTATTGGGCGGGCCCAAGCATAAATGGCAGATTAACATCGGGACGATCGGAGGAAGTATTAATTACAGGTATTTCAGATTTTTGGGTGAAAATTCCTTATTGTACCCGCTTCTCGCACCGCATTCTACCAAAGAATTATATGGTCGTTCACGGACAATGGGCTCACTGGCATATAAAGATCCGATTTACCTGGCCAGTGAAATCCGCTGGCCGTCGGCGATGATATCGTTGGGCAAATACCAGGGGCTTGCATTATCATTCCGCACAAGAGGTTACGCAATGGCGAACCATTTCCCGGAGGCGATCCGCAACCTCTACTTTCACAGGCTCGATACGGGAAGTACACCGGCGGTAACCAATGAATCATGGGGCGATTTTAGTCTCGTTCAGCAAAGTTTTTCAGACGTAAGCGTTTCCTACGGTGTGCAGCTGCTTGACCTGGAATCACATAAAGTGCGGCTGGGCGGTACGGTCAAGCGTGTGTTTGGTGCGCGTGTTGGCTATTTGATTGGCTCTGTCGAAAACTTTTCAATTCAGCCGCTGGCTACGAATCCGGATGTGAGTGAGTTGACTGTCAATAATTTCGGATATGAAACCGGTTTTAGTACTCCCAATCGCAGCATGTCTTTGGGAAGCTTGTTCAATTCGGATAAATACGGTTCCGGCTGGGGATATGATCTTGGTTTTACTTACGAGCTCGGGTCTTACTGGGGAAAGTCAAAAGAAGTGTTTGACGAAAGCCCTGAATATTTGATCCGTTTGGGCGCGTCGCTCACAGATATTGGCTCGATCCGCTACCGGACAAATGATTCAAAAGTTTCAAAGGGTCGCCAGGAGCAGGCGGTAATTGGTCAGACAGAGCTGGAAACGATCAGTGACAAAGGTACAGAAGGTTTTATGAGCCTGTTTCCTTCCGAGTTGGATACTACCTTCAACAGAAATGTCCGTTTACCGCAGGCTGTACATTTTGAGGCGGACATTCAGTTGGTAAAAGGCTTCTTTCTGAATCTTTCTCAAACAAAGCGATTCAAAGAACGCTCAGGTGAAATCCTGGATATTTATCAGCCGAACGTATTCACGATAACACCCCGTTTTGAAGATGAGGACTCTGATTTCGCTTTCCCTATTTCGTTTATTCAGGGAAATAACCGGCCTTCCATCGGCGCGGTCGGCCATTTTGGACCTATTTTTCTGGGGTTGAGCAGTGTGAACGGACTTTGGAAAAGGGGAGGGGCGAGAGGAAGTATGGTCTATCTGGGATTTAGCGCGTGGAAACTGAACAGGAAAAAAGATAAGGACTGATATGCATAAAACTTTTACAGCGCTTGTTTTGCAACTGCTGCTTTCTGCCACCTTGCTTGCGCAGCATGAACACCATACCGCATCTGAGCATAAGCAAAGTTCGGTAGAGCCGCAGCCGCTCTTATCTCAGGCAATGCGACTCAGGGATGCACTGGCTTTTTCTGGAAATCCACTGGCTGCAAGCGATCTCGAAAAGTTAAAGGATCTGGAAAACAAGCAGTTATCTGCGGAAACTGTAAAAGGAATACAAGCAATATTTGATCCCTATTGTTTGAGTGTGGTTGACATTAATCCGGAAGGCCGGGTAAAGGTGGAGCGGGGCGCGGCAAAAGCGGAATTAATACAAGGCGGCTGGACAAGTTTTCTGGTTCGTGTGAATAATGAGGCCGGCATCACTGCAAAGCTGGAAGTGGAGAGTCCGAATGCAGCAAAGCCATTTCATTCTCCTTCTTTTGAGCACCGGGTCAAGAAAGAACATATGCTCACGCCAGGGCAGGTCGAAAACCGGTTCCTGGAAGTTCAGATGTATACCAACCGACCATTACAGGCAAATTTGACTGGCCTTAAATTAGAATATGCGGTTGTTCAGCTGTATTCAAAAGATGCAGGAAAGCGGGAGGCTGAAATCGCTTACCATACCGGGCAGGGCTCCCAGGATATTGGATTTCGTAATGCAACACATATCCTTTTCGACATAAAACCTGCGGTCACAGTTAACTTAAATATCCGTGACACAGATGGTAGTCCGGCGATGGCCTCCCTGATTATTGCGGATTCAAAAGTGCTCTCTACTGGAAAATTTAAAAAATACTATCCACTTCCATCCCGCCGCGTGGCTGCATTCGACGAGTATCCTGACTTCTTTTTCCAGCCTCAGATTTACCGGAAAGATGGAGAGCACGTACAGCTTCCTGCCGGCACATACAAAATTACATTCAGTAGAGGCCCGGAATATATTCCTCAAACCAAAGAAGTTACCATTCCGCAAGGCGAGTCTAAATTTGAGATTACCCTGGAATTGAAGCGCTGGATCCAGCTCAGCAAACTCGGCTGGTATAGCGCGGATCATCATATTCATGCCGCGGGTTGTAGTCATTACGACAGCCCGACAGAGGGTGTCGACCCGAAAGATATGTTCAGGCAGGCGCTGGGTGAAGATCTCAATATGGCCGCGAACCTCGCCTGGGGACCCAGCTGGTACCATCAGAAAACTTTTTTTACCGGGAAGGATCACCCGCTTTCAGGTAAGGGAAATATCATGCGGAATGACGTGGAGGTTTCTGGTTTCCCTTCGTCCCATGCCGGGCATATTGTTCTGTTGAGGATCAGGGAAGATGACTATCCCAATACCAAGGTAATCGAGGACTGGCCAAGCTGGACAGCACCGGTTTTGTCGTGGGCGAAAGGGCAGGGCGGCGTAGTAGGTTATGCGCATTCAGGCTGGGGATTGGAACCTGTACAGCCGGTTAATAAAATACCTAATTACATTTTGCCCAAAATGGACGGGATAGGCGCAAATGAATACATTGTGACTGTAACCCAAAATCTCGTCGACTTCTATAGTGCTGGAGATACGCCAGCCCCCTGGGAGCTCAATATGTATTATCACACGCTCAACTGCGGTTTCAGGCCCAGGCTGAGTGGCGAAACAGACTTTCCCTGCATTACCGACGCGCGGGTAGGGCAGGCGAGGAGTTACTTCAAGACGGATAAGGCAATGAATTATGACGATTATGCAGAAGCTCTTAAAAATGGCCGGAGCTACGTTTCCGATGGGAAATCGCATATGATTGATTTCGCGGTAAATGGAAAGCTGGCAGGAGTTGGGAATAGTGAAGTGACGCTGAAAAAAGGAGAAGAAATCGCCATAACTGCACAGATAGCGGCTTATTTGCCCGTGCATCAGGATAGTATAGGAGAAGTCATCGCAAAAACACCTCTTGAAGTCAGGCCGTTTTGGGATATTGAAAGGGCTCGCATTCAGAAATCGAGGAACGTTCGCGTAGAGCTGATCGTCAACGGAGTGGTTGTGGATACTACGGAAGTGGCGGCAGACGGAGAAATCAGGAATGTAAAATTTGCACACAAGCTTGAAAAATCAGCCTGGGTAGCATTGCGTATCTTTCCAAGCTCACATTCCAATCCTGTCTTTGTAGAAGTGGACGATAAGCCGATTGCAGAGAAAAAAAGTGCGGAATGGTGCCTGGCGGCGCTGGAACAATGCTGGAAAATGAAGGAACCTAATATTCGAAAAGAGGAAAGGGAGCCCGCGAAAGAAGTTTATGATAAGGCGAGGAAAATCTATAAGAATCTGATAGAAACTGGAAACTAGCAAAAGCCCTAGGTCTTAGCGCGTTTCTTTTTGAACAGACTTCCTATCCTGCCAAACATTCGTTTTTCAAATTCCCAAAAGAACGAAAATTTACCCCAGATCCACCCCCAGATCAATAAAATCACCTGGTATAAAGGCAGGATAATAAGGATATTGACAGTCCAGCGAAGCCAGGAAGGCGAATCTTCAGTCAACCCTATTAATGCAAATAATCCCCTTTTGACGTATAGCACTGAAAAGCCGGTACAGGCAAAAACCAGCAGGATGATCAATACATCCCAGCCGTTTTTGACATTCCAGCGTTGTTTCAGTTTTTCAATCATCGGTTATTCATGTAGAAAGTCCAGGTGGTCGGGCTTGATTTCTTCTTTATCCAAAGACAAAAATTCTTCCCAAAAAGGGTCGCTCGGCACGCCCGCCCGGCATATTAAGGGCTCTTTTTTCACCGGATGCTCAAAATAAAGCCGTCGCGCGTGCAGATTGATATTCCCGTCAGGATTTGCTTTTGGGTAACCATATTTCAAATCTCCCCGGATCGGGCAGTTCATAGAAGCCAGTTGCACGCGAATCTGGTGCGGCCTGCCTGTAACAGGCATTACTTCCAGCAAATGAAATTTATTGACTTCTCCAAGCCAGCGGTATGACAGTTCTGCGCGTTGGGTGTTTGGTGCCTCGTAGTCGTAAGCAGTAGTCACATTGCGGGATTCATCTTTTGAAAGCCAATGCACGAGCTTACCTTTTTTTTCAGCGGGCCTGTTTTTTACAATAGCCCAATAGGTTTTTTGCACATCCCGCTTACGAAATATCTCGTTCATCCGTTCCAATGCCTTGGAGGTCCGGGCGAATACGACAAGCCCGCTGACAGGCCTGTCAAGACGGTGGACTGTACCGAGAAAAACGGCCCCCGGTTTTTGATAGGTATCCTTGATATACTCCTTTCCCATGTCCAAAAGGCATTTATCACCGGTAGCGTCGCCTTGTACCAGGACACCGGGTTCTTTGTTGATGATGAGGAGATGATTGTCCTCATATACCACATGAAGAGATTTTTTAGCCATTTGAATAGTTCTTTACTTTTTAAAAGGTTAATAAGATTCCTGATCGTTAGGGAACGATTTACCTTTTACGTCTTTGATATAATTTGAAATCGCGTCGGTCATGACACCGTTCAGATCGGCGTAGCGGCGCAGAAACCTGGGTTTAAATTCTTTGTTGATACCAAGCAGATCGTGCAGCACCAGTATCTGGCCGTCAGCATGAGGTCCTGCGCCGATTCCGACGGTTGGGATAGATATACTTTCCGATACTTTCTTTGTTAGCTTGGCCGGTATTTTTTCAAGAACCACTGAAAAACAACCTACATCTTCCAGCATTTTTGCATCTTCAATCAGCTTATCGGCCTCCGTTTCCTGCTTGGCGCGAACGGTATAGGTACCAAATTTATAGATAGATTGCGGCGTTAGTCCCAAATGCCCCATAACAGGCACACCGGCACTTAGTATTCTGGTGATCGAATCTTTGATTTCCAGTCCGCCTTCCAGCTTGACTGCATGCGCGCCCGACTCTTTCATAATTCGTATTGCCGAATTCAAAGCTTCTCTCGAATTGCCCTGGTACGAACCGAAAGGCAGGTCGACCACGACCAGCGCTCTTTTTACTGCCCGTACAACCGAAGTAGCATGATAAATCATCTGATCAATGGTGATCGGAAGGGTAGTTTCATGGCCGGCCATTACATTTGAAGCCGAGTCGCCCACAAGTATGAGCTCGACACCAGCGGCATCCACAATACCCGCCATAGAATAATCGTAGGCAGTCAGACAAGAAATCTTCTCGCCCCGGTTTTTCATTTCCTGGATAGTGTGGGTAGTAACGCGTTTAATATCAGGTGTATGGACGGACATGGTGAAGTAATATTTTAGTCATTTGTAATCAGAGTCATTTGTTGTTCAGATATCACGTAAAAGTCAACAAATGACAACCCTTGACTAAAAATGACAACAATTGACTTTTTGTAATAGTGCTACCGAACCAGCATTAACGCCTGATGAGCCAGTTTTCAGGATTAAGACGGGAGGTGTTTTTCCAGATCTGGAACTGGAGTTCAGATGTACCATCGCTGTCCGTGGCCACGCGGCCGATGTTTTCCCTCGCCTTCACTTTCTGTCCCGCGTGAACGGTTACTCCGTTCATTTTGGCATAAATCGTCATGTAGTTTCCATGCTGAATAGCCACCACATTGCCCATTCCCGGCATTTCAGTTACGTCGAGTACCACACCATCGTAGACTGACCGAACGGGTTCACCCGCGGTGGTCTGAATATCGACGCCCAGGTTATCCACCATTACACCTTTCAAAACCGCATGAGGTCTTTGCCCGAAATGTCCTGATACGAAGCCTTTCACAGGCCAGGGTAGGCGGGATTGCGATGCGGTAAATGACGAGGCGAGTGTTGTTTCCTCTTCGCTCATACCACTCGAAATCACCGGCTCTTCCTCTTTGGGGGCTTCTACAATAGCAGCCTCTCCCTTTTTCTCGCGCTCGGCATTCTCGCGGGCAATACGTTCTCTTTCGGCTTTCCGGCGAGCTTCCCGCTCTTCGCGTTCGCGGCGCTCCCGTTCCAGACGTTCCCTTCTTTCCCGTTCTGCTATTCTTCGGATATTAGCTTCCAGGAGATCGGTAGCACGCTTGTTTTCAGCTATTTGCTTACGAAGTTCTGTTTCTTTCTGTGAAAGTTCCTGAATAACCTCGTTCTGTTTTACTTTGAGGCCTTCCAGCTTTGTATTTTCAGATACCCGGGTATCCAAAACAGTTTTTTGCTGATTCTTTTTGGCCGTGATACGCCTGCGTTCATCGGCCAGCTTTTCCTGTAATATCCCGATCTCCTTCGCCTGGCCTTGTCTTGCTTCTGTATATTGCTTTAGATACTTGTACCTCAGTACAAACTGATTGAATGTGCCTGCTGAAAATAAAAATACCAATTGATTAAAATAGACATTCCTTTTAGAAGCCTCGTAGATCATATGCCCGTATTCTTCTTTGAGCACATTTAAACTGCTGTCAAGCGACTGGCGCTTTTTTTCCAAAACCTTCAATTCGCCATTGAGCAGGTCAAGGTCATCAGAAAGCAGGTCAATTTGTTTTTTATAGGTGTTGATTTGCTGGTTAAGCGCCTTTAATTGTCCGAGGTTGACATTCTTCTGGGAAGAAGTTTGTTTCAAAATACCTTGGATCTCCCGGATTTTGCTTTGGTTTTCACTTTTCTCTTTTTCAAGCTGTTCTCTGGTTTTCTGGGCGTACACACCGGATAACGAACAGAGAATGAACGTCAGCATTAAAAGTAAACGACGGCTACCGGGAAGACTAATGAGCATATTTATTGATTCTTGCAGGCAAAATACAAGTCCTGGCTGGCAAATTTAAGCAGACTTTCTGACTTTATTTTTTGCGTTTATAGCTGGAAGGTATACTGAACGGAAATCCCGGGCTCTCAATTTGCATTTCGACCTTGCTATGCCTGATGCGCATATTGGTCTCCCTCACCTGCTGATCTTTCAAGGATTTGACATTCAGATTAATAATGCTGGTAAAGGGGAATAAAAAGCTATTGACATCCTTAAACTCTTCATAGTCAAGCGTAAACGTGTTTTGAGTAGGTACCTCTACTGCTTTCAATCTTGACAATTTCAGTGTGCTTTCACTGATGAAATTATCCACTTCCAGTCTGTCTTTGATCTGTTTCAAAACATAGAATTCATTCATTTTGACAAACCTAGCCTCGGGCTGAGGTTCGAAAGGAAGATTTCCGATAATCATAGCCTGCAATAAATCGAAATTCAGGTCAAAATTGTACTGCTTGCTCAATTGTTCATAGTTGAAAACAAAATAATCGCGGTGGATTTTATCCATGAATACAATAGAATCGCGCGTAATCAATCCCCGCGCTACTTCGAGACCGACCCCGGTAACGGAGAGCCAGATCACGCTATCCTTTTTCATGCGAATATTCACATTGGCATTATCAAAGTTTTGAGATTTGCTGGCCAGTGAAACTTTGGATTTGGCGGTGAGGTAGCTGAATTCTATTTCATTGATCTTAACCGGCTCCACTTTCTCCGGAGTGCCGGCTTTTAGCGAGTCAATGATAGGTGGAATTGTCTGGCTAAGAGTGGAATCGGCGACCGGATTGTTCTTATTTCTTTTAGAAGTACGTTGCTTGTGACAGGCTGAAAACCATATTAAACAAATGGCCAGCAGCCCGGCGGAAAATTTATTGCTCATGTAATGCACCCGTTGCTATTTTTTTGTCAAGAAGTTCGGTGGTCTCTCCCATACTCTTTGCCCTCTTCCATTGTGCCACTGCATTGTCCCTTTCGCCTAATTTGAAAAGAACGTCTCCATAATGCTCAACAATCGTGCCACTTACAGTGGAACTGTCGGTCATTGCTTTTTCCAGAAACTCCTTGGCTTTTTTATAGTCTTTACGAATGTACAGTACCCAGGCATGAGTGTCCAGGTAAGTGGGGTTATTTTGATGTTGCTGAACAAGTTTTTCAGACATTTTGAGTGCCAGGTCCAGCTTTTCTTTACGTAGAGAAAGGAAATAGCTGTAATTGTTGAGCACGTGATCGTTATCCGGATTTGCTTTCAAGGCCTGTTCGTAAGCCGCGTCCGATTTCGCATGATCGCCCAGCCCGTTGTAGGCATCACCGAGTTGTGCATGAATATAAGGCACCAGCTCGGGGTTGTTTGAGATCAGCTTAAGGCTTTCTTCAAGAGAGGAAATTGCTTCCTTAAAATTTTTTTTCATCAAATGGGCTGTGCCGTTCGAGTACCAGAACATTCCCTGATTTGGAAACAATTCAAGGGCTTTTTCCGAATGCACCAGCATGCTATCCACCTGGTTAAGGTCACCATCGAGCTGTAAAATCGCTGCCCAAACCTGGAAAACAGAACCGTCAATGCGGCTTGCCTTGGTGTACATATCCCTTGCCTCAGCCTTTTTATCCTGGCGAACAAGCAAATCGGCGTAAATCACATTGGCGCGCGATTCATTAGGATGCGTGTCGGAAAGCTGCTTGGCCAGCGCAACTGCATCATTGATCTCACCTTCCGATTTCAACATTGTCAGGTATCCAGTCAAAACCCTGATCTTCGGGTCGGCGTCCAGATTTGGATTGGCAAAAACCAGCTTGAGTTCTTCGTTACATTTCTGGACATCTCCGTTGCGACGGTAGATATCCGCCAGCAGAACGTGCGCCTGCGCTTCATCAGGATTGATTTTAAGCGCCTCCTCTAGTGGCGCGACAGCCTCGATGATCCGGTCGTTCGCGATCAGCAGTTCTGCCAGCTCCACCCGATAGCTTACCTCGGCGGGTTCGGCTGCGATCAGCTTTTTAGCTTCTGCCAGTGCTTTGTCCAGGTTATTCTGGCGCAAATAAAGCTGCTGCTTCTGGTGCGTGATTTCCTCTGTAATGCCCATCGATTTTTCCAGGACATTATACGTTTCTATTGCCTTCTCAGGCTGGTCGTTGAAAACGTAAATCGCAGCGAGCTCAATACCATATTGAATGTTTTCAGGATTTTTGGCGACGAGGGTCTCGTATATTTCGGCAGCCTCCGCGTATTTCCTGCGTTTTGCGTAAAGTTCTGCCAGCTGCTGGGCGTAGAAGATATTTTCTTTGCGGAGATCGAAGGCTTTTTTGGCGGGAACGATGGCTTCGTCGAACTTCTCCAGCTTGATCAGTGCCGTGGCGACCAGGTAGTGACTGGCAGGATCCTGACCGTTTTCCTGAACCAGTTTTTCAAAAACAGGCAACGCACGTTCCGGTTCATCCTTCATCATGAATTTCATGCCTTCTGCTGCAAGCGATTCCGTTTCTATACGGAGGGCTACCGTGTCGGTTTTAACAGCATCTTTTTCACGTTCTTTACCGCGGCGCTGGGCAATAGTATCGTGAGCAGCGAAGCAATTCGCCAGCAATATGATCAGAAGGGTCAACTTTAAATATACGGTCTTCATAATTCAATCAGATGCCATCAGTTTCCGAGACGTGACCGGCTATTTCAATGTAAACAACAAAGTTACCAATTTTGTCTGTAGAACTAGTTTCAAAGACTATTCAAATAAGAATACTAACGTCGAAAGCTGCGTATTCTTGTTTCCTTAATTGACTGAATATGTGGATTTGCCAAAGCCAGGAAGGCCCGTTGCGCTAAGTGCTTCAACCCGGATATCCACGGTTGTTGCGGCATCAGAATTGTAATATTGCAAACGGACCTTTCCATTTTTATCAGTTTTTAACATAGGTGCCCAAAAAATCGTAGATCGGTAGTCAGGAGCAACATTCTGGGCCGCATTGGCAGGATAGGCTGGTGAGTAGAACGCTTTCGGTATGTGAAACCCCGCGATTTTTGAAGCCAACACGCCCGGGACAATTTCCTGCGAATAATCGTAATTATCATTTCCCCGTTTTGTCAATATGGATATTACTCCATTCCCTCCGCCCATCCCGAAGATTGCAGCAGACGCTCCCTTCAACACATCGATGGATTCCACGTCATTTACATTCATAGAACTGATAAAGTCTTTATCCACCGGCATTCCATCTAATACAAACTGCGGCTCATTCCGATTTCCCCGGATATATACCGAAGCATTCATTCCCGACCCTACAACTTGGACTCCTGCCACTCTTCCCGCAAGTATGTCCAACACGCTGGTACGCCCGCCGACCAGCTGGGGAGTCATTTTGATGGAAGCGTCGGGCGTGCCGTAAATTTTCCGTGAATCGCGCTGAACTTCTTTTTTTGCCTTAATTGTCACCTCTTGCAATAACCGTTCCCGGCTTTCACGAATTTTTCGCGCAATCTCCTGATCCTGTGCGTTTCTCTTCAAAAATTCGCTCAGCAGCTGGCCGTCGATCGTCAGCGGAAAATAGGGGGTTTTTGCCTGTGAAACTTTCGGCGGGGCGAACGGGAGTACCTTGATTGTGAGGTTCTGATTGTTCTTCTTGTTCATTCCCTGCACCCTTATCCTCAGAGAGTCTTCAAAAATCAGGTTGTAAAGTGTAAAACGGCCCAGCTCGTCTGTCTCAGCTGTCAGGAAGGAATTAAGGCTGTCGTTGCTCAGGTAAACCGATAACGGTGTTTTTTCAACCGGTTTTTTATTGTTTCGCGTCACCTCTCCCGAGAATGTAATGCCTTGTTCCAGAAACCTTTCTGCGGGTTGCAGAGAGTCTTTCAATACTTCATCCCAGCGAAACCGGGTCCAGCCCTGGGTCATCAGCAGGATATCGCGATGGATTTTCCTTTCAGCCTTGGTTTCGTCAAAATAGTAGCTGGGTTGCTCTATAAATCCTTTGATATCAGAAGACAAAAGAAGATACGAAAGAATGTGCTGGTCATTTGTTTGCTGCTGAATCTGACCGGCGTCGGTAACAGCGACAGATAAGTTTGCTTCCAGAGGTTTCCCTGACGTGTCGCTTACCGTTATTTCAATCTCGGATTTTTCACGGGGCCTGAATGTATTCCTGGATGGCGTTATTCCAATCCGGAGTTTGTGGGCATGGTCTATAAAAATCAGCCGCTCTGAAACCGGCTTGTTTTCGCTATTGAAAAGAGTCAAATGGGTGATACCGTCGGGCAGGTCAGTGTTCGGAACAAGCATCATCAAACCTTTGGCCCCTATCTTTCCCCTGGCCACAAAAGCGACGATCCCGCGCGAATGACCAACTACATGCACGGGTAGTTCGCTCTTGCCTGGGATATTTGCATAGGCTATTATTCTGGTTTTCAGTGGATTTGACAGGTTGTCTACAAGCAGTGTGTATCCGTTTTCTTTGACTTCCGGGAATGGGTAGCTTGTTATCGTACCGTTCTGATCGCGCAGGAATGCGGAATATGTAGCGCCTGATTTCGGTGAAAACGGAATTCGGCCCATTCCAAGATGCTCGCTTTTAAAGGAAGCGACCGTGTCCTTATTCTGATCAAGTACGAAACCGCGAATATCCTGTCCCAGACCATTGGTATTCACTGCCTTAAATGCGATTCGGGTGGATGTTCCGGCGATCAGTTCGCCGCCCTCGGGAAAAAATTGCAGGTCGACTTTTCCGGTGCCTGGTGCAGATGCATTGCCTGTTTTGTCGAAGATGAAGATGTCCTTTTGAAAAAAGAAGTCTTCCGAAGAATTGCGCATCCAGTTGGTATATGCTCTGATTAAATAAGCCCCGGGGGGTATTGAATCGGCGAGCACGATTTCACCATTGCCAACACCAGCGTCCATATGCGTGTGCCTGAGTGTCCAGTTCTTGCCTGTACGCTGCTCAATCAGGTCGACGTATAACAAATTACTTGCACTGTCGGCAAAATGCAGGGAGCCTTCGACCAGGTAAGCTTTATACCATAATGTATCTCCCGTCATATAGTAAGGCTTGTCCAAATGCAGATAGGCTTTTTCGACAGGATACATTTGCCTGAACTTCTCAAGTTTGCCCGAAATCAGCTTTGTGAAGTCTTCTTCTGCCAATTTAAATGCGGCCAGAAAAACAACTAACAACAGAATACTTGCTATTTTAATGGACGACTTGCGCATGTAAATATGATTTATATATCGCTGTTAATTAACGGTTTACCTTTCGAACGAACAAGAAGGCAGGGTAACTGATAACCAGAAAAAGTAATGCATATTGACTGCTTGCCAGATCCTGTACTACTGCGCCGACTAGAAAAGCCAGCGAGCAAAGCAGCATCACCACAGGCAATACAGGATAAGCCGGTACTTTCCATGGGCGGGGCAGTGACGGCTCGTTTCTACGTAACGCCAGCAGGGAGGCAAAGCCGGAAGTATATCCGAGAACAAAAAAGAAAGTGGCAATATCTGAGAGTTTTTCGCATGCCTCTTTCCCGATCAATATCAAAAACACAGCTACTGCCGAGGTAATCAGCATCGCTACCGCAGGTGTGCCGCCGGTATTGACATTGGTGCCGGCAGGGAGAAACAATCCGTCGCGGCTCATAGAATAAAGTACTCGGGGATTGAATAGCAGCTGTGCATTGACGATCCCTAAAATTGATATCATCAGAAACAGCGTAACGATTTTGCCGGAACCTTCACCAAAAATGAGACGTATCGCATCCGCCGCAGCCAGTTTCGACTGCGCCAGCTCACTCATTGGTAAAATGTGTAGGATCGCCATATTGCACAGAAGATAGATCGCGATAATCAGTAAAACACCTCCTATCATGGATTTTGGAAGGTTTTTTGACGGATCCTTGTCTTCCTCAGAAAAATAGGCTGCAGTGTGCCAGCCATCGTAAGTGTAAAAAATAGCCTGAAGTGAGAAGATTACTGGCGCGATCCAGCTTCCTGTTGAGATGATTTGACTCGTTGTATTGCGCGCTTGTTCCGCGGTAACTTCGTCGCCATAGATATAGCAAACAGCCACAAAAACGAACAGGCCTATTCCCTTCAGAACACTCATGATATTTTGAAAACTGCTCGCCAGGGCAAGCCCGATCCAGTGAATGCAGGTCAGCACCAGTAATATTGCTGCGGCTACATAAGGTTCGTAGCCTGTGAGCTTAGGAATGAGCAATGCCAGGTATTCGCTCATGGTGTAGACTCCAAAACCCAGGGCGGAGCACGTTCCGAGCCAACTATTGATCCCGACAACGAAGCCGGCGTAATTGCCAAAAGCACGTTGGGCATATACATACCAGGCCCCGGCTTTTGGAACAGAAGTACCCAATTCAATGGTGCAGAGTGTACCAAGAAATGCATAAAGACTTACTGCAACCCAGAGGAGCATGATCAGCCAGGATTCGCCAAGCTGTGCCGCGATTGGCCCGGGCTTGCGCAGGATCCCTGTACCGATTGTGCCGCCCACAGTGACCGCAATACCAAAGCCTACTCCCAGAATCTTTAAAAGCTCGTTTTTGGCAGAGGGCTGTGTCATATCAGGGCGTGAAAGAATGTGCTTTTCGAAAATAGGAAAACTTTTTCTTTTTGTAACTTCCATATTCGTAAGGACATACTTCACGATCAGGTGAGTCCCTGCTGAAACAAAAAAACGGATGCCGTTTTCACAGCATCCGTTTTTACTATTGTTCTAATTTCCTAGAGAATCGCTTCTGCCAATACAAGTACTTTGTTATTAAGCACTTCCACGACGCCTCCGTCAATTACATAAGACTGTTTTGCAGCTCCTGTATCGATCACCACATCGCCCTTTCCAAGTGTACTCACAAGTGGCGCGTGGCGGTTCAGAACCTGAAATTGTCCTTCCGTACCCGGTAATGTCACAGCATTCGCCTCGCCGGCAAACACTTTCTTATCTGGGGTAATTATTTCTAAATGCATCTGTTCGACGTTTAGCTGTTAGCTTTTAGCTGTTAGCTTTTTCTATTTACAAGCAACAACTATGACAAACGGTTTTCGATTATCGTGTTGCTTCTGCAAGCATTTTTTCTCCTTTTGCCTGCGCATCTTCGATGGTTCCAACGAGGTTGAAAGCCATTTCAGGAAGATGGTCATACGCTCCGTCCATGATCAGGTTGAAACCTTTGATCGTATCATTGATATCAACCAAAGTTCCTTTCAAGCCGGTAAACTGCTCAGCCACAAAGAATGGTTGCGACAAGAAACGTTCTACACGACGAGCGCGGGATACAACCAGCTTATCTTCGTCAGAAAGTTCTTCCATACCTAGGATCGCAATGATATCCTGCAATTCTTTATAGCGCTGCAAAATATTTTTCACGCGCTGTGCGCAATCGTAGTGCTCGTTACCCAAAGTCTCGGCGTTCAGGATCCGTGAAGCCGAATCAAGCGGATCGACCGCAGGATAGATACCTTTTTCAGAAACTTTACGGCTTAGTACCGTAGTTGCGTCCAAGTGAGCAAATGTAGTAGCAGGAGCAGGGTCAGTCAAGTCATCCGCAGGTACGTAAACCGCTTGTACAGATGTGATTGAGCCGCGTTTTGTAGATGTAATACGTTCCTGCATCTGTCCCATTTCAGTAGCCAGCGTTGGCTGGTAACCTACCGCAGAAGGCATACGTCCCAAAAGAGCCGATACTTCTGAACCTGCCTGTGTAAAACGGAAGATATTGTCGATAAAGAAAAGGATATCACGACCCTGACCTTCGCCGTCACCATCACGGAAATATTCCGCCATCGTCAAACCTGACAATGCAACACGGGCGCGTGCGCCAGGAGGTTCATTCATTTGTCCGAAAACGAAAGTCGCCTGTGAATCTTTCAAAGTATTGTAATCCACTTTTGAAATATCCCAGCCGCCTTCTTCCATGCTGTGCTTGAACTCTTCGCCGTATTTAATGATACCTGCCTCGATCATTTCGCGCATCAGGTCATTTCCTTCACGGGTACGTTCTCCAACTCCCGCAAATACTGAAAGACCAGCGTAAGCTTTTGCAATATTGTTGATCAATTCCTGGATCAAAACGGTTTTACCAACACCGGCACCACCGAACAAACCGATTTTACCACCTTTTACATAAGGAGCAAGCAAGTCGATTACCTTAATACCTGTGAAAAGGATTTCGGTTGAAGTGGCAAGGTCTTCGAATTTCGGAGCTGAGCGGTGGATTGAGATACCATTTGTAGTATCCAGGGGAGTAAGTCCGTCAATCGCTTCACCGATAACATTAAAAAGGCGACCTTTGATACCTTCACCGATTGGCATTTTAATAGGGGTACCAAGTGGCCTGACTGCCATTCCGCGCTGCATACCTTCGGTACTGTCCATCGCGATGGTACGGATACGGTCCTCGCCAAGGTGCTGTTGACACTCAAGAACTACTTTCGAACCGTTTGGTTTGATGACTTCTAACGCATCGAGGATAGACGGGATGCTACCGCTATCTTCAAATGATACGTCTACAACCGGACCAATTACCTGCGTAATTTTTCCTATGTTTGTCGCGTTTGCCATTATATGATTTTGATTATCTCTAATGAGGTTTTTTTCAGACCGCAAAAGTATAGGATAATTTGGTCAGTACCAAGAAGACACAAAGTGATTTATTGGATATTTTTTAGAAAAGTGTTTCGCAATACTGCGTTCTTTTACATTTAGCATCAAATGATTGTGCTGATTAATAGAATCAGAAACTTTTTGCGGCAAGAAAACATCGCAATCGGGAATTTGAGGAAATATGAAAATAAAGTAAATTTGAAATAGTCACTTAGCCTTATTGTCATATGAATACGCAGCGGCTATGCTGATTCATCCGGTGTTACGAGCGGGCTGATGATTGTTCTGGGTTCCCATATTTCTCCGGGTCTTGCGCTATGGATCACTTCAAAGTTTGACCCGGAATGCTGCTTCGCCCGATATCTGCTGCCCACTTGACAAATTCACTTGAATTACTGAAAACAACTGATCTGGTCGAAATAACAGGCTACTGAACTTTTCGTTGTTTTAAACGAAGCTTTTTACGATCCGGCAAGCACCGGTTTAAACTATTATATGAAGGAGTTTTTTTTCTGGAAGGTTTGGTCAGCGTCGGAGCGCAGAATGGCTGTTGCGGCACTGACCGTTTTATTTTTGGCGATCGTATTTTTTGTATTCAAATGCATTGATCCGCTCGGTAACGTCATTCGCTGGAATGTTGTCAGTGAGCTTTCGGAAGTAAGCTCGGTTGTTGATATTTTACAGCTGGGCAGCTGGCAATACGGTGTTTCAACACCCACACATCTTGTGAGCGAAAGCTTCATGGCTTCGGTCATGGAAGTAGATTATCTGACTGTCCGAATTTTTTGGGTATTTGCTACGATCGGACTCTGCTTTATTTTGGCAGGACTGACCACCTTGTCGAGATTCTGGTATCTAGCAGGAATGGTCGTTTTTATATTGTTTCTCGGTTTTGCACGACTGGAAACGCTGGCAGTCGCAGGCGCCGGCAGCAGGCTCCTTTTCATTTTAACTGTATTGATATACAGCGTTACTACTTATTATTTCCATGCTTTCAAGCCGGAAGCCGGCATAGCGCTACGCATTGGGGGAATGCTTCTGGCATCGTGCATTGTTATATCAATTGCATGGACTATGTCAGCAGCCCCTTTTACAGCGCTGGCAGCAGCAAGTTATTCTTTTCCTTTCTGGCTAATTATAACGATACTTTTTCTACTTGTTTCCGCTACTGAAATTATGGCAGGATTGGTTTGGCTGAGTACCAGCGGATCAATAAAAAAGGGTAGCACCGGCCTGATCAATTTTGTAGTTATTTCCATTTTATACCTCCTGGTATTATTGCTGATTTACCTGCAAAACACACGTCAGATCGACTGGGACGTAACATTGATAAATCCGATTTTCCTTGCACTGGCGGCAGGTATCCTCGGAATCTGGGGATTTCGCCGGAGAGCCGATTCGATGGGAGGCTTACTTCCGTTCAGAAGCGCTGGATTTTGGCTTTACACCGGCATGTTTATCATAGCGGTCGCATTTGCGGGATTAATGGCCGGGAGTGCGAATGATCCGGTACTGGAAGCACTGGAAGATGTCGTGGTGCAGGGGCAGCTGGCTATGGGAGTATTGTTCCTGTTTTACGTTTTGGTCAACTTTTATCCCCTTTTCAAGCAAAAACTGGCAGTTTACAAAGTATTGTATAAGCCGCTAAGATTTGGGCTGACGCAAACCAGGTTATTCGGATTTGCGGGCTTTGTCGTTTTGATCTTTGTTCAAAAACTATTGCCGGTCAATCAGGCAATTGCGGGATATTTCAATGGAATAGGCGACCTGCACGCGGCGACGGAGGAATTCACACTGTCGGAACAATACTATAAGCTGGCATTGCGGCAGGAATTTCAGAACCATAAATCCAATTACTCACTCGCTTCGCTGGCTATCCGCCAGGGTGACCGGACTGCGGCCGCCTTTTACTTCCGGCAAGCATTATTAAAAGATCCTTCGGCCCAGGCTTATGCTGGGCTGAGCGCGATATTGGCACAGGAAAACCTGTTTTTTGATGCAGTTCATAGTTTGCAGGAAGGTATCGGCCGCTTTCCTGAAAGTGGGGAGCTGCTGAATAACCTTGGGATGCTTTATTCCAAAACAAATGTGGCGGATTCTGCGTACTACTATATTGAGAAAGCCCAGGCCAACGCAAAACGTCCAGAGATTCCGGCTACCAATCTGTTGGCTATTTTGGCAAAAAATACGGATTCTGGTCTGCTGGACTCGCTGGCATCAAACATAGAAAAATATAACTATTTGTCGTGGCAGGCCAATTGGCTTGCAGTTCAGAATTTAAGACAGCAATTCGTGAAACAGGATTTCAATGCCAGCGCAGTGCCGGCGGATTCGCTTTTAAGCGTGTCGGCTTCCGCCTATTTGCTGAATTATGCTGTTAATCAGGCGCGAACAGAAAATACTTCCGCGACATTATTGACCAAGCTGGCAGCAAACAACCCTGTCCTCTCGAAGGATCTGACCTGGGCCGCGCTGTATCCTGAATTTTACAGCGGCGACAAGCTTCGGGCTTTGCGGTCACTCACTGCCCTGGCTTCCGACGAGGAAGAAAAAGGCGATCAATACCATAAGGTTTTGGGTCACTGGTTTTTGCAGCTTGGTTTATACGAAAAGGCTATTGAGAACTTATCTGTGGTTGAAGGTCTCGAAGGAACAATTGGAATGGCGGTTGCGAATGCGCTGTATGATAAAAGAGAAGTAGCGGCTATTTTGCTAGATAAGATCCAGGAGAAAGAAAACAACCCGGCGATTGAGAATTTGAAGCAGAGCCTTTTTTCAGGAGTAAGACCAAAGACACCAGGTGACTCTTTATTAAAAACAGCATTGCAGTCGCCGACAGACGAAAGTTTTCAAAAGGCAATTGATATTAATCCCTTTAATGCACAGACGGTATCGGCCGCATCGGTTTATTTCAGGGGGAAAAAACAAACGGATAAAGCGTATAAATTGGTACTGAATGCGCTTGCTTATAATGAATATGATGCGAGACTTTGGGAGCAATATGCTTATCTCAGTCTCGAACAGGGGTTGACCGGCCAGGCAAAAGAAGGCGAAGAGAAAGTAAAACAATACGCGACGGTCGCCGACTATCAGCAATTTATCAGCCGCTATCAACCTATGCAGGCACTTATCGAAAAACGGCGGGCGGAATTTCAGTGATTTGATATTTTAGTTATCTGTAAATTACACTTCATCAGCAATGTCTTTAACCTGTAAATTCAATTTCACCGGCACCGAATGCAGGATTTTCAGAGGAAAAGTAATAGCCGGGTTATTGAAAACGAGCTCGTGGAAAAATGACGGATATGGCGAGCTCGACGGGAATATGCTCAGATTTAAAACCAGGGGATTTTGGCAAAGAAAAACCGAGATCCGGGACATTGAGGGCCAAAATACATTGGGCGAAATCGAGTACCACCTTTTAAAGGGGGCAGCAACAATTAAATATAGCGGGAGAAGCTATCATTGGCACTTCGCTTCCTGGACAAGACAAAAATGGGAAGTGAGGAATGATGAAGAAAGCGCGAAATATCAGGCGACCAGTCTTTGGAAAAATGAAGGAGAGTTGGTGAATGAAGGTGTTTCGGCTGCAGTAATCCTGGCTTCTTTATTCGTATCAAATCATTTCCGGAAAATAACGGCAGCATCCTAACAGGAAAATTTCAATATGAGAATTATAGAAACCAGCGAGATTGCAAAACGTTACGTGATGGGAAGTGAAGTAATTCAGGCACTTAAATCGGTAACAATTTCTGTAAATAAGGGTGAATATGTCGCTTTTATGGGTCCGTCGGGCTCCGGTAAGTCGACGTTGATGAACATTATAGGATGCCTGGATACTCCGACTACCGGCCGGTACATTCTTAATAATAAGGATGTCAGCGATATGACTGAAAGTGAGCTGGCCGAGATCAGGAACAAGGAAATTGGTTTTGTGTTTCAGACATTCAATTTGTTACCCAGAATGTCGTCGCTGGATAATGTCGCGCTGCCACTGATATATGCAGGTCTCGGAAAGTCTGATCGGACGGAAAAAGCAATGCTTTCGCTGAAAAACGTCGGCCTTGAAAACCGGGCCGGGCACAAGCCAAATGAACTTTCCGGCGGCCAGCGCCAGCGCGTTGCCATTGCCCGGGCGCTGGTGAATGACCCCAGTATTCTGCTCGCTGATGAGCCGACGGGAAACCTTGATTCCAAAACTTCCTATGAGATCATGGACTTGTTCGACCAGTTATATAGCAAAGGAAATACGATCGTAATGGTTACCCACGAAGAAGATATTGCGCATTATGCTCATCGCATTGTGCGTTTACGCGACGGTTTGGTAGAGTCGGATACGATTAATCCTAATCCTACGAAAGTTTCGGCGATGGTTTAAAGGTTCAAACGATTGTCATATAATATGGAGATTGATTAGTTTTGTGTTAACAGCGGAGACGATCTATTTCAAAGCTTCGTGGATCCGAATGAGTTACTTTTCCGGTAGTTCATTCGGATTATTTTTATCAGACCAACTATGAAGATCAATTTTAAAGACCTCATTTTATTCGAAAACGAGGATTTTTTAGTCGTAAATAAACCCCCGCACCTGGCTACACTGGACGAGCGTACTGCCGACAGAGGCGGTAGTGTTTTGAGACTGGCAAAAGAATACAACTCTGAATTACAGGCAGCTCACCGGCTGGACAAGGAAACTTCGGGTGCACTTGCATTTGCTAAAAATCCTGCAGCTTACCGGCATCTGGCGATGCAATTTGAGCATCGCGAGGTGACAAAGCGTTACCACGCCGTCTCGAATGGTATTCATAAATTGGATAGCATTTCAGTTTTTTTGCCGATCCTGCCTTTAAAAAATGGTACAGCCGTGAAAATCGACCGGGCAGAAGGAAAGGTTGCAGAGACTATTTTCAACACATTACAGGTTTACAGAGGATACACATTAGTGGAATGTATACCCATCACAGGTCGCATGCACCAGATTCGGATTCACTTGTCTTGCTTAAAAGCGCCGATCGTTTGCGATGCGCAATATGGCGGGGAGGTAATTTATCTTTCCAGTCTTAAACGGAAATTTAATTTGAAGAAGGAAACCGAGGAACAGCCTCTTATTCAGCGGGTTGCGCTTCATGCGCATTCGCTTTCCTTTGCATTAATGGATGGTGAGCGGATCCGCATTGAGGCTCCGTATCCCAAAGATTTTGAGGTACTTGTGAAGCAATTGAACAAATTCGGGATGTAGTAGCACAATTTTTTAAAGGTTAGGAAAAGATTGTGTACGTTTAGCTTTCATTTTTTAACCTTAACTATATGTCCATGCGGATACACACATTTAAGAACCTGCGGGTACTGCTGATCACCTTGTTTTCTATTTTTTTGGCTCAACTCGCCAATGCACAGAGCCCCCGCAAAAATGATGTTATCGTAAAACGCGACAGCTCGCAAATTCAGGCGCTGATTACGCAGATGACGAACGAAAAGATCAATTACCGAGATCTTGGCACACCTGATAGCGTGAAAACCTATATTTACCTGGATCAGGTAGCGAAGGTTTTACTGAAAAACGGGAAGACAATCAATGTCAGAGATTCTATTCAACCCGGAAAAATACCACCTGATTCGGTTGGACAGTATGCCGACCTGAACAATTTGCCTACCGACCCTTTCGAGAAAAGTATTGTAATGGCAAATTCCGACCAGCTACGGGATAAATATGAATATCATCACAACAAATCAATAGACGGAAAAACGGGCGCAATCGTCTTCACGTCGATCGCTGTGGCTACGCTTATTTCCGGCGTCATTGTTACTGCGGTAGGAGACGATCCGGATGATAAGAAATTCGGCGGAGCACTAGCGATTGCGGGGCCGGCGTTTGGAGTGGTGTTTGGCTCCTTGTCTTTCAATAAATATCGGGTTCATAGAAAAAAGGCTGAGAAAGTGAAGACGGAATTGGAAAAGCGCGGCCAGCCACTTACTACATTTAAGATTGGCCCACGTTTCGACCCGTTTAATAAGTCAGGCCACCTCACGTTGCGGATGACATTTTGATTAAGGCGGATTTATTACTTCATTGGTAGCTAATATTAAATTTTTAGCTCCTTCCATCAATGAAAGTAATTTTATCACTGCTGAAGTCTCAGCTGTTAGCCATTTCACTCTTTCTTTTATTAAATCCGGTTTCCGCCCAGACCTCACGGAAGCCGGATATTATTTTGTTGCGTGACGATGCAAAACTGGAAGTTGTCATCCAGGAAGTGGACGACAAAGTTATTAAGTACAAGAAAGTCAGTGATCAGGAAGGGCCCTTATTTACAATTAAAAAGTCCGAAATCGCGTCCATCCAATATGGGAACGGTGAGGTAGAAACGTTCGAGACGGTGCTGGAAGTACCCAGTTATTATTCGCCCGGACAAGCGGCCTCTCAGCAGGCGCGACCCGCGCAAATCTCGCCGCCAGGTTCGCGGAACAGGTTCATGGAGGAGGTTAGAAATTCGTCGGCGGACCATCTTCGGACCACCTATAAATACTATAAAGGAAAATCTAAAACGGGCCTTGTTCTGGGAATCGCTGGTACTTCGGCAGGGTTGATCTTCGTTGGAGTGGGAGCGGGGATTATCGCGGGTTCAGTAGATGCGAACGGAAACTTTGCAACCTACGCAGATGAGCGCCGCGCGATACGCGGAGCCTGGATGATGATTGGTGGTTTTGCCGGTGCAGCCACATTTGGTACTGTTGGGTTTATCAAAGCAGGAAAAAATGGCTCGAAAGCCAGCAAGATCAGGAGGGAGTTAATTCACAGAGGCGAACCGATCGTATTTAGTGTGAGCCCCGGATATAACTCGTATATGCAAGCCGGGTATCTTACTGTGAATATTAGTTTTTAAGATCAAACAACATAAAAAGGCCTGAGAATCAATTTCTCAGGCCTTTTTATGAATTCTATAATCTATTAAAACTTGAAAGTAATCCCCACTTTTAACGGAGTTACATTATATCCCACTTCGGCAAATGCAGCCATGTTAGGCTTGAAATAGTATCTTCCGCCTCCAAAAACGCCAAATAGTACTTTGCTGCCGTAGGTGTCGTTGTAAACACCTCCAAAAGGAGTATCCGCTTTGTAGCTGGAAATGTAATAACCTAGAGAAACACCTCCATAAAGGTCTAATTTTTCAATTTCCAAAAAATGTTTGCCAAAGTGGTATGAACCTCTGGCGGCTATTGGTAAAAAAGTATAACGATATTTATAACCAGCGCCATAATTGTATCCCCAAGTGTAAAAGTCAGCTTGCGCTCCTACGCTTATAAAGTCGGTGACGCCGTATTCAAATGCTGCGCCAACAGCAACACCACCTCCGTAATAAGAACCAAGGCCAAGACCAACGTTGAGAAGTTTATCGCCTTTTTCATATTGAGCAAAGGCCTTCTCAGAAGTTACACTCAAAACCGAGGCAACTAATAGCATGAATAGAATCTTTTTCATCGTAATAGATTAGTTATTGTTAATAATGGCACAAATTAAAGCCTTTAATTGAATGCTTCAAAACTTGTGCCATTTATAGTTATTATCCGGGGTATCTTACCTTATAAGTGGCCCAACACCTTTTTTTCTAAACTAGATTTCTTTACGCAACTTTTCTTTGAAGACTTTTTTGAATTTGTCAAGTTTTGGGGCAATTACGAATGCGCAATAGCCCTGGTCCGGATTGTTTGCGTAATAATTCTGATGATAGTCTTCGGCAGGGTAAAACTTTACCGCCTTTGAGATTTCAGTCACAATGGGTTTGGCATACGCTCCTGATTTGTCCAATTCAGTCTTTGCCTTCTCGGCAAGGGACTTTTGTTCCTCATTATGATAAAAAATAACGGAGCGGTATTGCGTTCCAACGTCATTTCCCTGGCGATTTAGCGAAGTAGGATCATGGCTGCGGAAAAATGCTTCCAGCAGATCGGCATAGGTGATCACTTTTGGATCGTAAACTACCTCTACGCATTCAGCGTGGCCGGTGTTGCCGGTGCAAACTGCCTCATAATTCGGTTTTGGATCGTGACCGCCTGAATAGCCGGAAACAACTTTTTTTACGCCATCCAAAGATTCCAGTACAGCTTCTGTGCACCAGAAACACCCGGTCCCGAAGGTGGCAATCTCCATATTTGCAGTATCAACATTCTTTTCGTCAAGCGAGGTAAAAGCCGCCTCTTTTTCCATTTTTCGTTTCTGTTTTTTATCCGACTGAGCGCACGATATCACAACCATGGAGCACAGGAAGAGGAACGTCAAAATCGGGATGGTTGTTCTCATTTTTAGTATTAGGGTTATTGTCAAAAAGATTAACGAATACCTTATAAAGAAAGTTTTCTATCTGGTATTGATGCATTATTTACGAAATTTGCTTACAAAAGGATCGGTACCACAGACGTAACAACTGCATATTCCGGCATTCGATGAACTTATGACATACCTTCATTTCAAGGCGCTCCATATTATTTTTGTAGTAAGCTGGTTTGCCGGACTTTTCTATATGCCCCGGTTATTTGTTTACCACACGGAGGCGAAGGATAAGGCAGATCCCGAGCGGGAAATCCTGCTGGCACAGTTTACGAAAATGGAGAAATTGCTCTGGAATGCGATCATGACACCAGCCTGCTGGCTGGCGCTGATCTGCGGAGGCGTAATGCTTTATATTACTCCCGCCTGGCTGGATCAGGACTGGATGCGCATGAAATTGTTGTTTGTGCTGGGTTTGCTTGTATATCATTCATTTACACGCAAGATTCTGCTGGAATTACGAGAGGGAAAATTTCGGTTCTCTTCGTTCCAACTCAGGCTTTTCAATGAGGTCGCCACGGTCTTTCTGTTCTCGATCGTTTTTTTGGTGGTATTGAAAAATACTGTTGACTGGCTCTGGGGCGTACTCGGGCTGATCGCGTTTGCAGTTTTGATAATGACGGCGGTGCGGATCGTAAAAAGGGTGAGGGATAAAAACACAAAAGCTGAACCTTAGATTTCTCATCAGGTTCAGCTTTGTGCCGAAGGCGGGACTCGAACCCGCATGGGGCAACCCCCACACGCCTCTGAAACGTGCGTGTCTACCAGTTTCACCACTTCGGCATTGAAATTGGGTTGGCAAAAATAACCAACACAATCGATTTTCCAAGTCAGCCAAACCTGCAAAGCGTATAAAAAATCAAATTTTTACGCTCTCGTAAAGCGCTGGAATGTGAATGCTTTGAAAGCCAGCCTTTTCCAGTTTCAATTTAAAGGATATTTGTGTTTCGTATTCTCCATGGACGAGAAACACTTTCTGTACCCTCGAAGGTGTCTGGCAGGATAGAAAGTCGAGCATTTCATTATAGTCTCCATGCCCGGAAAACGAATCCATGCTTTCCACGTGGCAGCGCACATCGAACTTTTCCCCAAAGATATTGACTTGCTTGTCGCCGCGTTTCAATGCACCGGCCAGCGTATTCTCGGACGCATAGCCTACCAGCAGGACCGTACAATTTTCGTTGCCGATATTGTTCTTAATATGGTGCTTGATCCGTCCTGCCTCTGCCATTCCGGATGCGGAAATAATGATACAAGGTTCCGGTTTATCGTTCAAAGCAATCGATTCTGCTACTTCCGACACATAATGCAAATAGGGAAATGCGAATGCATCTCCGTCTTTTTCAATGTATTCCAGGATTTCCGGATTAAAACATTCTTCGTGTTCCTTCATAATGGCAGTCGCCCGAATTGCCAGCGGGCTGTCAATATATACCGGAATGTGTGGTAGCGATCCGGAGCTGTAAAGCTGATCGAGCGCGTAGATCAGCTCCTGTGTACGGTCAATCGCAAATGCGGGAATGATCAGTTTGCCTCTTCGGTCGACGCAGGTATCTCTCACAATTTTCAGTAAATGCTCCTTCATATCCACTTCCTTCTCGTGGATACGGTCGCCGTAAGTAGATTCGCAAATGATAATATCCGCCTGTGGGAATGTGTCCGGTTTTTTGAGTATCCGATCTTCCGGCCTGCCGATATCTCCGGTGAAAGTCAGCTGTTTAAAGGTTCCATTGTCTGGAATAGTAAGATGTACCGCCGCACTTCCCAGCAAATGCGCCGCGTCGGTTAGAAGCACAGCTACCTCTTTGTCCTCACCCAAATAAAATGTCTGACCATATTTAACGGTTTTAAATAATGTCAATGCGTGCGCTGCATCTTCCGAATCGTACAATTCTTCGAGTAAAGGGCGGCCCTGGTTTTTCCTGCGGCGGTTGATCCGCTCCAAATCCTTTTCCTGAATATGTGCACTATCCATTAACATAACCGTGCAAAGGTCGGCAGTTGCGGCAGTGGTATAAATTTCACCTTTGAATCCTTTTTTGACAAGCCGGGGAATGAGTCCGGAGTGGTCAATGTGAGCGTGAGACAGAATCAGGTAGTCGACTTCGGAGGGCTTAAAACCAAAACTCTGGTTGAATTCGTCTGTCTGGATTCCCTGAAAAAGGCCGCAGTCAAGTAGTATTTTCGTGCCTTTTTCAGTGGTTATCAAATGCTTGCTTCCGGTAACGGTACGTGCAGCACCAAAAAATTGAATCAGCATCGGGAAGAGGTTAAGTAGTTAAATAATTGGAAGGATTTTACGCGAGAACGTAAATGGAATCCAGGTTTCTGCCGATACCATCGTAGTCGAGACCATAGCCGACGACAAACTTGTTCTCGATTTCAAAACCTGTATAGCGCATATTAACAGGTGTTTTGAGTGCTTCCGGTTTGTGAAGTAATGTAGCTATTTCAACCGACTTAGGCGACATCTCCCGGACTTTCATTACCAACTTGGTCATAGTAAGGCCGGTATCGACAATATCTTCAATAATGATGATGTCCCTGTCTTTTAAGCTTTGATCGAGACCGATAATTTCTTTGACTTCGCCCGTAGACTCGGTTTTAGAATAGGAAGAAAAACGGATAAAGGTAATTTCGCAGGACAAATTGATTCTTTTAACCAGCTCACTTGCAAAAAGGAACGCGCCGTTCAAAACAACCAAAAAGACAGGACAATGATTTTCGTAATCTTTACTAATCAATGCGGCAAGCTCGGAAATACGGGTTTCGATGGTCGCGGTGGGGATGAATGGGACAAAAGCTTTGTCGAGAATCTGAATCATATCCGGGGATGTCATTTGGGCAATGCTCTGAGGATCAATATTAACTCTTTTTTTAAAAACCGGGCCGATGACAAACGTAAAATATAAATCCGGCGTTAATTAGGACAAGTTTACCCCTGCTATGAAAAGTATCATTAACACCATCATCTTCTGCTGTTTAACTGCAATTTCAATCCAAAACACTTCCGCTCAATTGTATTCTTCGGCCGAACTGGACAAGAATTACGATATGATCCTGAAAAACCCAAGTGTGCAGATTGAATCGACGGAAGCGATCAATATGCTTTACAATTATCAGTTTCACGAAGCAGATGCAGAGTTCCGGTGGCTCAAATACCGTTACCCGAAACACCCGATGCCGCACTTTCTGATGGGGCTTGCCGAGTGGTGGAAAATAGTGCCGAATACCGACAACGAAGCCTACGATAAGACTTTCCTGGCGCAAATGGATTCGACCATTAACCTGGCTGAGGAGCTCTACGACAATGAAAAGAACAAAGTAGAGCCGGCATTTTTCCTGGCCGCGGCTTATGCATTCAAAGGCAGATTGTATGCCGAACGTGAAAGCTGGACAAAAGCAGCGTTTGCCGGAAAAAAATCCCTTAAATATTTTGAGCAATGCAAAGGAAACGGTGATCTGACGCCGGAGTTGCTTTTCGGTGACGGGCTCTATAATTATTACGCGGAGTGGGTACCCAAAGAATATCCGATCCTGAAACCGATTTTAGCGCTTTTTCCGAAAGGAAACAAAAAGCTGGGCGAGCAGCAATTAGAAAAGGTAGGAAACAACGCATTTTACACGAGGGTGGAAGCCAGGTATTTTCTATTGCAGATATATAGCATTGAAAATGAGTACAATAAAGCCTACGAAATGGCGAAATACATGTGGCAGACTTATCCCAATAACCCGTATTTTGAGCGGTACTTTTGCAGGACCGCATTTGTAACCGGCAAAATGGGAGAAGCTGAGCGTGCTGCGCAGAATATTATCGACAAAATAAGCAAAGGAATGCCTGGTTATGAAGGCGTGAGTGGTAGAAACGCGGCCTATGTACTTGCTTACTATAATATGAACTACCATCGCAACTATGATCTGGCGAGCCAATATTACAAGAAAGCGATCGAGTACTCAACGCAAACCAACTCGATGAATGCGGGATATTACGTTTCGTCGCTTTTGGGTTTAGGCAAAATTGCTGAAACTAAAAAGGATTACGATGAAGCTTTGAAGTACTATAAACTGGCCGACGATCGTGCGGATAAGAAATCGAGCCAAAATAAGGAAGCCAAAACCGCGATCGCGAATCTAAAAAAAATGAAACGAGACCAGCGAAGAAAGCGGTGACCTTTCTATTGCGCTAGGTTGATCAGCCGACCTGATTTTATCAGGCTGAGCGGAGTCGAAGCACGTGCCACTACTCCGCTTAGCTTGACAAGTTGTCACTTTTTCAACGCTGCATAATGTTTGAAAAACAGCGGAATGGTCTCAATTCCTTTATAGTAATTGAACAACCCATAGCTTTCGTTTGGCGAATGCAGGGCATCGATATCCAGTCCAAATCCCATCAGAATACTTTTACACCCTAATTCCTGCTCGAAAAGCGCGACGATAGGGATACTTCCTCCTCCGCGGGTCGGGATTGGTTTTTTACCAAAAGCCTCTTCCATCGCCAGTTCGGCAGCTTTGTATTCTATTGAATCAGTTGGGGTTACGTAAGGCAGCCCACCGTGATGCGGCGTCACTTTTACCTTCACCGATGCCGGCGCAATCGATTCGAAATGCTTTGTAAACAGTTCAAGGATTTCATCGTCGGTTTGGTGCGGTACCAGGCGCATCGATATTTTCGCATTTGCCTTCGAAGGTAAAACCGTTTTGGCGCCTTCACCAATATACCCTCCCCAGATCCCGTTCACATCCAGCGTCGGGCGGACGGAAGTTCTTTCGATGGTCGAATAGCCTGCCTCTCCATGAATATCATCGATTTGCAGGTCTTTTTTATATTCATCCAAATCAAAAGGCGCTGCATTTAACGCTTTCCGCTGCTCTGAGGTAAGCTCTTCTACTTTTTCGTAAAACCCTGGAATGGTGATGTGACCGTTTTCATCTTTCAGCGACGCGATCATTTCGCACAATACATTAATAGGGTTTGCGACGCCGCCGCCATAAACGCCCGAATGCAGGTCGCGGTTTGCGCCTGTTACTTCCACTTCCACATATGTCAAGCCGCGCAGGCCGGTCTCGATAGAAGGCACATCGTTCGCGATAATGCTTGTATCGGATATCAGAATGGTGTCACAGCGAAGCATTTCACGATGTTCTTTTACAAATGTCCCGAGATTGGAAGAGCCTATTTCTTCTTCTCCCTCGATCATGATTTTTACATTGCAAGCCAGGTTGCCAGTCTCAACCATCATTTCCAGCGCTTTGATATGCATATAAAACTGACCTTTATCATCGCACGCGCCGCGCGCATAGATGCGCTCGTTTTTGATCACCGGCTCAAAAGGAGGCGAATTCCACAGTTCGTATGGATCGGCGGGCTGCACATCATAATGCCCGTAAATGAGCACAGTAGGCAATTTCGGATCAATGATCTTTTCGCCGTACACAACCGGATGTCCGGCAGTTTGGTAGATCTCAGCTCTGTCTGCGCCGGCTTTCTGGATGCTGTCCCGCACAAATTCGGCGGCAGTCAGCATATCGTTTTTGAATTTGGAATCCGCACTCACAGACGGAATGCGCAGTAAATCGAGTAATTCACTTAAAAATCTATCGCGGTTTTCTTCTATGTAAGTCTGCATTGCTGTTGATTAAAATGTGGGGACAAGTTAAAAAAATAACCCCTAAGGTTTCCCCAGGGGTTAGTATTTCTTGGTTTTAAAGAACCTAAGAGCGGACTGCTGATTTCGATTTTCCGAAAAGATTGACCCGGTTTTCGTTACCGTTTAAGAGTCTTACAATGTTTTTTTGATGCGTAAAAACGACCAGAATAAACATGACGAAACCAAATACGACCAGTAGCGGCTCCGGGTGGCCAAACATACCTGCCCAGGAAAGTACCGGGAAAGCCAGTGTCGCCAGAATAGAGCTTAGTGAAACGTACTGAGATGCAAGTAGTGTCAGAATAAATATGGTAATGCAAACAGAAGCTAATTCAGGGTGGATCGCCAGGACCATGCCCAGCAAAGTTGCAATTCCCTTTCCGCCTTTAAAATTTACGAAAACAGGGAAAATATGACCGATAATCGCGATAATCCCGAAAAGGATCTTGTACACGAGCAGCTCGGTTTCGCCGATTTCATTCATATAAAATAGCATTGAAGCAAGACAGGTAGCTGTCCAGCCTTTCAATACATCGATCAGCATCACGACTGTTCCGGCTCTTTTGCCCAGCACCCTGAATGTATTGGTAGCACCTGCATTCCCACTTCCCTGCTTGCGTACGTCGATTCCAAAATAACCTATTCCGTACCAGACTGAGCTGGGTATAGAACCTAACAAATAAGCGGCAACAATTGATACTATTAATAAGGCAACACTCATTTTGTATTATTCAATGATAAATTTAAATTACAATCAGTTTTCTTCAAAAATACGATAGTTAGAGGATTTTCCAAGTAAAAAGTCCGTAAAACTACGATTCTATCACCAAATTTTCAAAGTGTAGCATAAAGTATTGCAATTATTAAAATTAGCTTAGAATCCTTCTGTTGGCTCTTCTTTTTTCTTCTTTTGCGCTGCCGGTGCGCTCACCGGCTTCTTCTTCGTTGTGCTCTTTACAAGCTTTGCTTTTTTGATAGCAGGCTGATAAAAATCATCAAACCGGTTCACAAACATATCCTTCTCTTCCGACCCGATTGACACCAATGTCATGTCTTTCGATTTCACATTTTTAGACTTCGCGGTGATCTGATCATTGAAATCAAGCTGGGAAGAAACCACTCCGAGCTCACCCAGTTTGTAATCGATGTAATACCAGATATCCGGCGAAGCCTGCAAGTACAAGCTGAATTCATCACCTTCTACACCTCTGCGGATTTCGAGTACACCTTCCATCTGCGCATTAATATTGTTCCGGCCAAAATGCGCCACACCGATCGGCCCCTGCGAATAGTAAGCCTGGTGCGTAGGCGACCAGTGCAGATTCACATTGGACAAAACCATCGGAACATCCAGCATAGGGGAAGCGTCAAAAAGCGGCTTGTAACCCGCAGCAGTCAGTTTGGCATAAGCATCTGTTGCTTTCGGGCCGATTAATGCAGACAATTTTTGATTAAGTTGCTCAAAATCGTCGTCGGCTGCCGTACTATTCTGCTCTTCCAGGTTCGTTTCCACGATTTTCGCCGCCATTGGCTGGGCGATGGGTTCAAGCGCTGGCATCTTAAGCAGCAGCATGCTATTAAAGGAATATTTGGCACTATCGACCTGCACTTCCGCACTTCCGACAGATTGAAGCCAATCTGCACCAATGAATTTAAATGGCCCGGAGAATGTCGCCAGACCGGTTTTATCATCGAAACGCAATGCATTCGCTTCATCGATAAGCCCGTCGGCGCCTGGTGGCGGGGTTACTTTAAATGCTTTGTTATCCTCGTCATAATTCAATGCACCCTGTGCCAGGTAAATGTCTTCGTCACCGTCAGACTCTTTTGGTGATAAAAAGCTCATGTACATTCCGCGCGCCTCATTGTAATGCAAGCCGACAGAAAGCGGGATCTCGTGCTCGTTTTTCAGGTCTTTGTTGATTTTAATAGCAACAGTTTCGCCTGGCGACTCCTTATATACGATCCACGAGCTCTGAAAATCCTTCCTGAATTTGATAACAGGTTTTACAAAACCGTCCAGTTGCAGCGAAGGCTCGTAGGCGATAAGGTTAATGCCGCCCTTAAATTGAATGCGCGGCGAAAGGATCAGATTCTCCTCTTCTTTTACGTCAGCCCGCGCGGTAGTATAGTATTTAACCGGACCTGACTGATTGTTATTTCTGGAACGTTTCCCTTCTTCGCCAGCCCCGATTTCTCTCAACTCAAAATTCTGCATTTTGATGTTGAAAGTATCCTTGCGCGCTGTAATGTATTGATAAGTAGCAGAACCTTCGAAATGGTTGCGGGAATCAATACGGATATCGGCATCGCGGAGGCGGTGAGCTACATTCAGTGTGTCAATTTCAATGCGCGCCTTTTTCAGCGGGGCAATCTTACCTTTGCTATCTACACTCACCAAACCTTTGTCCGGGATAATTTTAACGTCGGCGGTTTGTATAAAAGGCACTCCTTTGATATTGAGGGACACTTTTTCAATGTCATAAAGGGCTTCAGTACCGCTGAAAGTCAGACCTTCCTGCGTAGAATCTGTGGAAGTGTAGGTTGAAGTTTCGCCTATCCCTTTCATTAAAATCGTCTTCTTATTCATATCCCACTTCGCACTGCCGATCAGCGTTTGATAGGAAGCGGTGGGGATCTGCATACCCGAAGTATCGCTACCAAAGCCCGATTCGTCGGTCAGAAAATTAGCAATGCCGGTTTTGAAATTGAAATCAATATTGACATTGTTACCCGTCAGCAGCTTTTTGGCAGACTTGGTTTCGTTGCTATTGATTGCAAACTCTGAACGATTGGCCAGAAATCCGTCCTTATTGAATTTGATATCCGGCGAAGTCAGCTCAGAATCAGCCCTTTTCAGCTTACCATTTCCATAAAGTCCGGTTGATCTCAGCAGCAAACTTCCTTCGAGATTGGTAGTACCCTGGTGGAAAGCGAATGATTTGCCGGTTGTATTGATGAACATACTATCTGCATTCGGGTACCACTTCAATGCAAAATCCTTCAAAGCCACTGCGGGAAAATATCCTTTTCCTATTGTGGCTTCCTTAATACTAGCCACTTCGCCGGATGCCATTAGAGAATCGGAAGTAAGCAGCACATTTTTTGCTGTCATCGTGGCTGAAAGGTATTTCAGGACCGCTTTTGAATGCAAACCTGAATTGTCCATGGTAAGCGTGTCGGTAAATTTGGCCAGTGCTTTTCCCTCATAAAGCTTGATATCCGTCACTGGGGGCTTGTATTCGAAACCGAGCGAATTGTCCGGCATGCTTTTCAGGATCGTCTGAATCGGCGGAATAATACCATTGGAGTTGAAGGTTCCGTCAAAAATCACATCGCGATTGTCGAGACCGTCCATATCGATTTTTGGAATCTTAAAGAATACTTCTCTGGGATAAATAACAGTACCTCGCTCAGGCTGGTCGAAAAATACGGTCATACCATCTTCTACAACCAATCGCGGGGACTTTTTCACCCCTTTCTGCAAGCCCGACTTGTTTTTAGGATCACTCAGATAAAAGGTACCTCCCTTGTCATATTTCACGTGCCCGCCCACTTCGCCTTTTTGCCCTTTTGCAAATTTTTCTCTCGGTGTAAATGTGATAGAGTCCGAAGGAGCCACATTTACAAAAAACTGATTATAGTCAAATTTGATATTCTGCCCGCGAAACTGATAGTTGGAGGCGACCATTTGACCATTTAATGTAAAATTTCGATTCTTGCCAATGATCAGCTTTTTGTCAGAAGGTATCGCGTATATTTTTAATGAGTCACTTACCACAAACCGGGAAACTCCTAATACAGTAAGCAGTGTATCAGGCATATAGATGGTGGCATTGGCAGTTTGATTGTCGGAAGTATATTGTGACGCAACCTGGAAATTGTCGTAGTCAGCCCTGTCCAAATTAGCCATCACGAACAGGACGCCTTTTTTACTCAATGCAAATTCGTCGGTTTCCTTATTATACATAAAGTAACCGTCCAAAGTGAGGCGGTCCAGTGCGTTGCGCAGGATCTTTGGATTTTGCTTGAACTTTGCTGCCAGTTCTTCGGCCAGAAAGGAAGATTTTTTAGTAGCCTGCACGTGGTTCGCCGCCATATTCAAAGGCTGAAAACCAAACTCCTTCGCTATCTCTCTGAAACGTTCTTTTTTGAAAAAATCCTGAGACTCAAGCGTTACCGGCACAACCTGCTTTCCATCAATGCGATGGAATTCCAGTTTATCGTTGGTAAACCGCCACCGCATGGCCTGTGACCAGATATTCATTTTGTGATAACTATCCTGGTAGGGCAGGGGAGCGTAGTCCGTTTTCTCCATCCGGCTCGTTTTCACCAAACCTTCATCGTCATTATATTTAAATACAACACCCTGATGGTAAATAGAATCGCTGCCGAGGGGCATAGAGTAGGTCGCAAAGGAAGACGAAATCACGGAGTCGCGCAATGCAAACTTCTTGCTCCGCGCCGTAAAAGCGACCTTATCCTTGTATTTGACCTTGACTGTGGAAAGCTGATCGCTGAGCGACGTGCTGTACATATCCGTCCCAATCAGCGAAAAGCCGCCCAGATAATCAATGCTCTTTCTGGTATCTTTTAGTCTCGCATCGATTCCATTAGAAACAAAACGCGGGTACGGTGCGGGCTGGCCTTTCACTTTTTTTACGCCCCGGTATTCCAGCGTTCCTTTAATGGGAGCTGCCAGTTGCTGATGATGCAAAGTCACATGCTCAGCAATAATCTTCGGCTGGGTGGTATTGAAAGAATAGCTGTCGAGATCCGCATAAATAGATGAATCACCTGCGGCGAGCCAGTCGAACTTGCCGTTTTTCCCAACAAAAATTCCGTTTTGCAACGAAACACTTCCATTTGCCGGACCGAAAACGACCGAATCGCTGGCTGTAACCATCGCGAATCGCGCATTTTGCAGGTCGATCAATGCGCCGGAAACAACCGGTAACGGATTTGACTTAGGCGCGATTACAAAATTCGTGTCAACAGGCGTATCCCAACTGTCGTTGGCTGCGGCGATATTGGCTTCTGCATTAGCTTTTTCTGCATTGGTAGTGTCAAACCGGTAGTTGTAAGTTCCTTCAAGCAGGTAAAGCGAATTGTAATTCGCGGAATACAGCTTTTTGTTCTCATTCAAAAGCCTGACGGTTTCCATTACTTTTTGCAATGTTTTTCCATCATACTTTTCACCTGAACTTGCAGCCAGATTCAGAAAACTATCGAATCCCTGTGGATTTTGCTTCGCGAAATAAGTTGCATTCCGCGTCAGAATGTACAGAACCGGCCCGGCTTTCTGTCCTTTTGCGACCTGCGTTTTGACAATACCGGTAAATTTCATCTGCTGCGCCGTATTAAATGAAGACATCCAGATGCTGTCCAGCTGCGCTGCTGCGCGCATATATTGCGGATTACGGCTTCCGTCCATCAGTTTTTTAAATTGCACCATAAACTGGGTCGGTTCGTCGGCCAGTTTCAGGTTTTGGGCGGATGTATTTTTTCCGATAAAAAAGAGGCAGTACAGAAGGAAAGTATATCGTATTATTTTCATTTCGTTGATATTGGCTTTCAGCGGTTAGCTATTGGCTTTGTCAGTCACTTAATCAACTGATTTTCGCTTTTTCGAATACAACGGTAGCCCATTGGTTACGTGTATTTGATCTCAGTATTTTTAGACCGTTGTTAATGGCACATTGTTCGATATCCGGCTGGTCAACTTCATAAAAACCGCTTGTTACCAGCCAGCCGCCAGGTTCAAGGTGTTGGATATATGTCGGGATTTCGCTGAGGAGGATATTCCGGTTGATATTCGCCAGTATACCTCCAAACATTTTTCCTGCCGGCACTTTGGTGATCGTTCCCTGAAATACCTCCGTTTCTGCCGAGAGCTCATTCATTTCAAAATTCTCGACCGTATTCTCAACCGCCCACTCATCGATATCGAATCCAAGCAAGCTTGCTGCGCCTAGTTTAGCGCCCAGGATAGCCAGAATACCTGTTCCGCAGCCTACATCCATGATCGACAGTCCCTTGTGCGGAAGAGCGAGTTGTTCATTCATGACGAGCCACGTAGTTTCGTGGTGCCCGGTACCAAAAGACATTTTGGGCTGAATCAGCAGATCGTACGTAAATGCAGGATCCGGTTTGTGAAATACGGCCCTCACCCGGACCTGGTTACCGACCTCGATCGGTTCGTAGCTTTTCTCCCACTCCTCGTTCCAATTTCTTCTTTCTAACGATTTCCAGGTAGCTGCTATTGCCGTCAATTCCAGGTATTTGGCTACGATATTTTGCAGCTCAGTTTGGTCAAAGTCGCTTTCCTGAATATATGCCAGCAATCCTTCGTCCGTCTCGACAAAAGATTCAAAACCCAGTTCCCCCAGCTCGGCCATTAATATTTCGGAAAAATCAGGCTCGACGGTCAGATTGACTTCTATGTAGTTCATGTGTTTGTAATATCGTTTTTGATAGTGGAAAAGGTAACAAGAATCTGCGTTTTGATCATGATTTGATCTTTTAAATGTATTTTTATGTTTAGAGATGATGTTAAATAAATCACATAGACGCTATGTACACAGCTGTGAAAGGTATTTATGAAAAAGGCAAACTGACCTTTACCGAAACGCCTCCGGAAGTAGAAAAATCGGAAGTAGTTGTACTGTTTATGAAAGATAAAATGGCCGGTGACAATACAGATCGTACCGAAAGGAAAACGGGCGTAACGCTTGGTAGCCTCTCCGGGAAAGGATATCGTATTCCGGAAGATTTCAATGATCCGCTTTCAGATCTGGAAAATTATATGTGATTAAATGCAAAGACGATATCTGATAGATACCCAAGTGCTTATCTGGGCATTGATTAGCCCGGAAATGTTATCACAGAAAGTCCGGGAAATATTATCCGAACATCTTATTTACGTTTCCCGAATCAGCTTACTTGAAATTGCAATCAAGCAGAAGCTGGACAAATTGCCCATGCTGAAAGTGAATGTCGAGGATTTAGAAAATAGGCTGGTGCAGGATGGTTTTCAGATCATGCATTTGAAAACGAGTCACATTGCCGGTTATGATGTCATCCCATTTTTTCCTATACATCAAGATCCTTTCGATAGAATATTGCTGGCCACTGCTTTTGCGGAAAGCATTCCGATTATTTCATCAGATCAGAATTTCAAACTTTACTCCGCCATATTGAGGGTGATATCATAATATTTAAGCCCGTAAATGTAAAATCCGATTTTACATTTACGGGCTTAATGCTAAGCAAATCGTCAAGGCTTCCTCCTTTTCGCCGCCAGATCATGCGCCGTATCATAATACGATCTCAGATTCGTCCAGTCGAAAACATCGGAAATATTTTCGACGCGGTTTCGCTGCATAATGCGGTCTCTTCTTTGCATTCTGACAAATTTGAACAGAATATCGGCCAGCTGGTCGGCAGCTTGCGAGAAGGTTTGTGATTTCCGGTTGATCACATAAATGCCGCGATTTTCGTAATCCCGCATGATCTGCATAATGTAATCCCCGAAACCGGAAAGGTCGCTCGTCACGGTAGGCACGCCGCGAACTACACATTCCAACGGTGTGTAGCCCCAGGGCTCATAGTAACTAGGAAATACACCCAAATGACAGCCACGTACAAACTGTCCATAATCCAGACCAAATAGCGGATTAGTCGAGGAGATGAAGTCGGGATGGTAAACGATTTTCACCCGGTCCCGCTCATTATTTACCAGATTCGCCTTTTTACAGAAATCCGTAATACCATCTTCTTCTTTCAGATCATGCGTGACAAATGCGGGTAGCTTTTCAGTTTTCCAGCTCTGGATCGTTCTGCGGAGCCTCAGCCGCCAGTATTCATCTACAAATTCATTCAGATCCGGCATTTTATGGTCTGCTCCGGCGGCTGTGGCGAGGAATAGTTTTTCACCAACTTCTTTCTCAATAGCAGTACAGGTTTCCTGCAACTCATTCAAAACTGCCCGCGACTGTAATACGTCGGGATTTACAGAATAATAAGGCTGCTTGGTGACAATGAACATCACAACCGTCATATCCATATTGGCCTGTACCATTTTCCAGTTCAGGCGCGCGAGCGCTTCCAGGGTAAGGTCGTAACCCTTGTTGCTATATTCGTAACGCCCGGAAGTAAAAAAGTAAAGTGTTTTGTCAAGATCGAACGAATAGCTTGGGAAAAAGTGGCCCAAAACAAATTCGTGAATTCTTTCCTTGTGTTTTAAATGCAGGTTCTGAAATTCGTGCACTGCCTGGAAACGAACGACATTCAGGCCGTTAGGAGTTACAAGATCGGGCATTCTGCCGAGGAACACCTCACATTCACGAGCTGTTACATCGCTTACAGTGGTAAGTACATGCGCGCTAAGTGCCGCCTGCCTTTCAATTGAGCACTGCGCTACGATACCGTAATTTTTTGCCTCTTGTTCCCAGTCGAAAAAAGGAAGTTTGTTATAAAAGCCTGACACATTTTGCGCGAGATATCTGCCCAGCATCGTAGCGTGGGTCGTAAAAGTCATCGCTATTTTTACATTGTCGCGCTTCAGTTCGGGTAAACCGCTGCTGGCCATCCATTCGTGGAACTGGGCAAAAATCTCTTCGCGCTTGGCATTATCTTCTGCATACTCTTTAAGAAACATGCGCACCATTTCACCAAAACACAAAGTCTGGTTTACCAGCGGTTCCACATTAATAGTAGGGATCCGGCTCTTTTCCCAAAGGTTGAATTTGATCGCGTCAAGGTCTTTGGCAACGCTATCCAGGTCGAAAAGTACAACTCTCGGCTTTCCGGTCACCAGCCAGTAACCGTAATAAACGGAGTAGCCCATTTCTCGCATTCTTTTCACAATGCGTCCGGCAGGGGAGTCGTCGAGATCTGTAATGATCTCAAATTCAGACGATGCTTTTTTCTCAAAATACGGTCCCAGTAAAAAATAGTTTTCATCCCACTTTTCGACCATCGCGGGTACCTTGGTCCTTATAACAGTATATATTCCTCCGACTTGATTACAAACCTCCCATGCAATTTCAAACAGGACGTTTTTCTTAGTGGTTTTAACAAAAGGTTCCAATATGGGATGTATGTTTAAGCGTTACCATCAGTATTACAAGGCCAGGGCTTTTATTTTAGTCACAAAAAACCTTGTAATTACACAATAAATATGCAGAAAAATAATTCACAATTACAACAATTTAGACTTTGATTCTTCTTCATTAATGGCGCTTGTAAACCGGCAAAATATAACAAAGACAAGAATACATAAATCTGTCCATATCACGTTCAGAAGGGTATCAGGAAGCCTCTTCACATGAATTTAAGTCGCTTGTCGGCTAACTTTGTTCCAAATTACGTTACTTTGACTGGATTAACATTTTGCATTGGTCAGATAGTGAAAAAAATTAAAATAGTTGCGCTTTTCTTTTCTGTGATCCTATTCTTACTGGAAAGTTGCATTGCGCAGACTACTGAAATTGAGAATCCATTACCTCCAAAACGAGAGTTCAGGGCCGTTTGGATCGCGACAGTTGACAATATCGACTGGCCTAGCAGCAAAAATCTTATACCGGAAGAACAGCAGGAGGAATTTTCGGATCTCCTGGATTTCCATAAGAAAAATGGCATGAATGCAGTATTTGTGCAGGTACGTGCTGCAGGTGATGCATTTTACGCCAAAAGTCCCGAACCCTGGTCGGAGTGGCTTACCGGCAGGCAGGGCAGGCGGCCTGACCCGATGTGGGACCCGCTGGATTTCATGGTAGCGGAAGCCCACAAACGCGGCCTCGAGTTTCACGCCTGGCTGAACCTGAACCGGCTCGTTCACAAATCTTCTACCAGTGTTTCGTCAGAAAATATGAGCCGGCTCCATCCTGAATGGATCCTGACTTATGATGGCTACAAGCTTTTTGATTTCGGAATCCCGGAAGTAAGGCAATTCATTACCGATATGACCGTAAACGTCGCTAAAAACTACGATGTCGACGGCATTCACTTTGACGACTACTTTTACCCGTACGCCTCCCCCGGCCAGGTGATCCAGGATGAAGGAACTTTTCGAAAATATGGTGCGGGATATAAAAACAAAGCTGATTGGCGGAGGCACAATGTAGACTTACTGGTAAAGCAGATCCATGATGCTTTGCAGGAACTGAAGCCAAAACTTAAATTTGGGATCAGCCCTTTTGGTGTATGGAGAAATAAGGACAGGGATCCGGAGGGTTCAAAAACCTACGGCGCGCTCGCCTCTTACGACGACTTGTTTGCGGACAGCAGAAAATGGGTGAAAGAAGGCTGGATAGATTACATCGCCCCCCAGGTGTATTTTTCATCCGGATTTAACAGAGTTCCGTACAGAAACCTTGTGGATTGGTGGACTGAAAATCGCTTCGACAGGCATTTATATGTAGGAATGGGCGCCTATCGGGTAGGCTACAAGGATAAGGATACCCACTGGTCGAATCCAAGAGAGCTCCCAGGTCAGATCCGGTATTCAAGGGATAGTGAAACCGACGGGGAGATATTTTTCAGTTCCAGGTCTTTAAGAGGTAATAGCCTTGGTTTTGTAGATTCACTGCGCCGTGACTTCTTCAAGTACCCGGCACTGGTGCCTACTATGCCCTGGAAAGACCAGGTACCGCCGCTGTCTCCGAAAAGTCTGAAAGCAACCTTGTTGTCGAAAGGGCTTGAGCTGACATGGGAGAAGCCGGATCCGGCTTCCGACGGTGATCGTGCATGGTACTATATTATTTATCGTTTTTCGCCGGATGAAAAGCCTTCCGGCCATGACCCGCGAAGAATTATCGGAATGTGTCATGAGGGTGAAAAATTTGTGGATACCAATGCTGAGTCCGGCAAAAGATATGTTTACTATCTAACTGCCGTGGATAGGCTGCACAACGAAAGCCGCCCGATCGGCCCATTAAAGGTCGAAGTGCACGACCAGAAACTAGTCAGATTTTAATGTTATGAGCAACTCCATTCAATATGAATACAGACCGGAATATCTGACTGTTTCGGTTCCCACAAAATACAACTCCGAAAGTCTTCGTACTGAGGAGATGGTCTTGAATATGGGGCCTCAACACCCTTCTACTCACGGAGTTCTGCGTCTGGAAGTAGTGACGGACGGAGAGGTAGTGGTAGATGTGATACCGCATGTCGGCTACCTGCACAGATGCTTTGAAAAGCACGCGGAGTCGCTGCCGTTTAACCAGACTTTACCTTATGTTGACCGCCTGGACTATGTTGCGGCAATGAATTCGGAGCATGCTTATGTAATGGGGGTTGAACGGATGCTGGGTATTGAAAATGATATTCCCAAAAGAATAGAATATATAAGGGTAGTCGTAGCGGAACTGAATCGGCTTGCTTCTCACTTTGTGGCTCTGGGAACTTATGCCATGGATATTGGGGCATATACGCCATTTCTCTGGATGATGCGTGACCGGGAGCAAATCCTTCGGCTTCTGGAATGGACCTGCGGAGCAAGAATGCTTTACAATTATATTTGGATCGGCGGCCTGTTCTACGATTTGCCAGTCGGTTTCGAAGAGCGTTGTCTTGAATTTATTAAGTACCTCAAGCCCAAACTGATCGAACTAAAACAGCTGGTTGTGGAAAATAAAATTTTCATTCAGCGAACTGCTAATGTTGGGGTATTGCCGCTTCCGGTTGCTATCAACTACGGCTGCACCGGCCCGATGCTCCGCGGTTCAGGCTTGCGGTACGATTTGCGAAAAGTGGATGCGTACTCCGTTTATCCTGAGCTTGAATTTGAAGTACCCATCGGAGAAGGCAAAATGGGGACAGTAGGTGACTGTTGGGATCGTACCTGGGTACGGGTTGTCGAGTGTGAGGAGTCTGTAAAAATGATTGAGCAAAGTCTGATCAGGCTCACGGGAGATTATAAAAGAACCCGTGACTTCGATCCTCAGGCAATAGTTCCCAAGAAAATCCGCCCGAAAGCCATGGATTTTTATATCAGGGCCGAAAATCCAAAAGGAGAACTAGGATTTTATTTCCGTACCGACGGAAGATCGGATATTCCGGTTCGCTGCAAGGCCCGCGCCTGTTCGTTTAATAACCTTTCGGTAATCGGAGAAATATCGAAGGGAGGTTTGCTGGCGGACCTGGTTGCGATTATCGGGTCTATCGATGTCGTAATGGGTGAGGTAGACAGGTGAAATTTTTCCTACCAAGCTTCGGGGACAAAAAAAAGAGCCACTTTTCAGCAGCTCTTTTTCTTATGTGCATTATATATCAAACTTCCTGAGGAACTCCTACCAGCTCGTTTTTCGCTAAAAATTCAGCGATCTGAACTGCATTTGTTGCGGCACCTTTCCGTAGGTTGTCAGCTACGATCCAGAGATTCAATGTTTTAGCCTGTGATTCGTCGCGACGGATTCTGCCTACAAAAGTTTCGTCCTTTCCATGCGCAGTCAAAGGCATCGGGTACACTGCATTTTTCGGATCATCCTGAACAATAACACCCTCTGTCTCAGCGAGGATCTGACGAACTTCATCCAGGTCAAACTCATTCTCAAACTCGATATTAACAGCCTCCGAATGCCCGCCAATCGTTGGAATACGAACCGTAGTAGCAGTCACGGCGATGGTGTCGTCGCTCATGATCTTCTTCGTTTCATTCGTCATTTTCATTTCCTCTTTCGTGTAACCGTTGTCCAGGAACACATCAATATGAGGAAGTACGTTCAGGTCGATCTGATGCGGGTACACTTTGCCGCGGCTGTGGTCACCTGAACGTTCAGAAAACAGCTGGTCAACAGCGGCCTTACCTGTTCCGGTTACAGATTGGTAAGTGGAAACGACCACACGTTTGATTTTATATTTTTTATGCAACGGGTTCAAAACCACCACCATCTGAATGGTTGAGCAGTTTGGGTTTGCGATGATTTTGTCATCTTTGGTCAACTCGCCCGCATTAATTTCCGGCACTACGAGCTTCTTCGTAGGGTCCATTCTCCAGGCTGAGGAGTTATCTACTACCGTGATTCCGGCCTCTGCAAATCTTGGAGCTAGTTCGAGAGAAGTGCTACCGCCCGCTGAAAAGATAGCGATCTCAGGTTTAGCTGCAATCGCCTCCTCAAAACCGATCACCTTGACCTGTTTACCCTTGAATGTAACTTCCTTACCAACAGATCTTTCTGATGCAACGGCCAATAATTCCGTCACCGGGAAATTACGCTCTTCGAGCACTTTGAGGATTTCGCCGCCCACCAAACCGGTAGCGCCTACTACTGCGATTTTCATTCTTGCATTGAGATTAAATGGATAAAACTTTTTGCTTCCGCCAACAGGTGAAAAGTGCCGCAAATTTACGAGGAAAATTTAGTTTTAATGCCTGGAATCCGCGATTAAAGTATTTAAATTCAATAAATAAGAACAAAAGAAGGGCTATTGAGAATTTCAAACCCAAATAACTCAATCAGAAACGGTAGACACGATCGGGGGTAATGCAGAGGTCGAGTGGAATATCGTGCAGGTTAATATCAGAGATTTCTTCAACAGGTTCAAAGAAAGACAGGCCGATTTTAACCGCATCGGCCCTGCATTTTTTCAAAAAACGGTCGTAGTAACCACCGCCATAACCGACCCGAAATCCATTTAAATCAAATGCGAGCAATGGAACTAATACTGCGTCAATTCCTTCCGGACTGACCAGTTGCGAGGTAGCAGGATCGGGTTCAGGGATCTTCCAGTGGTTAGGTAGCAGTGTGGTTTCATTATTAAGAACATAATGACGCATTTCCTGGGTACCCGGAATAACATACGGAGCAATCGTACAAATGCCTGGGTCTATCTCCCAAAGTGCCCTTGCAATTTTCGAACAATCCACTTCATTTTTCGCCGGGTGCGGCAGGAATAGATGGAGTTTTAAAAAGCTGCTGTTCGTCACGTAATCAATCGTCTTCTCGGCAATGGAAGCATTTTTAAGGGAATTCTCATTTTCTGTCAATTCCATTCTTTTTTTCAAAAATTCCTTGCGAAGAAATGCTTTTTCCATTCACCTATTTTTTGTACCAGTTCCCAATATCAAAAATTAACCCAATGCTCCCAATATCAGAATCGTAGTTAATGTTATTTTTCGTCATTTTAAACGAATGCCCGTATTGCAACTGCAATTTCACAAACCGGTAACCGCCGCGAACCGTTAGCGCAGGCTCGAAGAATGCGTGCATTTTTTGATCTAGTACATTAAAGTAGTTGCCTGAAATTTCCTGCGGCGAATAACCAGTTAATTCCGGGCTTTTATATTTGACCATAGTAAATCTCGGGGTAAGTGCGACGTCGAAATACTGGGTTACCCAACCTACTGACGGTTGAATAAAGTATTTAACGGCGTCAGTATCAAAGGTTTTTGTGTTATTCGACTCGCGCATCCTGACATTGTATAAACCGGCTCCGGCATATGCTTCGTAGGAAATGCGCTGTTCTGTATGGCCGAAATACCCTATTCCCACCTCAGCACCTTTGCCATTATTTTTGAAACTTTTGTCATCGCTGGTGTAACTGTTGAGAAATCCATTGACCATAATTCCTACATGTTCGGTAACTCCCGCAGCAAGTTGTAGGTTATTGGTCGCTACTGCGGCTTTAAATTCACCCTTCTCCTGAAGTAAGGGCGCATTCACCGCATTGGGTGCATATACAGTTCTGCAGGAATAAAGGACCAAGGCGGGCAGAAAAAGCAGGCCGGCACATTTCGATATTGATTTCATAGGCATCAACAAATATTTTAAATTATATTTTTTAAAAGCATAATTATATATGATGCAAAATCTTGTGCCAGGATCTATCAGGACTCGCTCGGATTCCCCCGATTTTTCCGCCTTTTTATTCATTTGTTTGTACTTTCACGGTTTGATTTCAAATCTTTAACTATTGTATAGAATTTAAGACATGAGCAAAATTAAAGTTGACAATCCCGTTGTAGAACTGGATGGCGATGAGATGACCCGCATCATCTGGAAGTTTATCAAGGAAAAACTGATTTTACCTTATCTGGATGTAGATATCAAGTATTACGACCTCGGAGTTGAATATCGTGATGAAACAAACGACCAGGTTACGATTGACGCAGCCAATGCAATTAAAGAATACGGCGTTGGTATCAAATGCGCGACTATCACTCCTGATGAGGATCGCGTGAAAGAATTCAATCTGAAACAAATGTGGAAATCGCCAAACGGCACTATCCGTAATATCCTGGATGGAACTGTTTTCCGCGAGCCGATCGTGATGCAGAATGTGCCTCGCTTGGTTACCAACTGGACTGCACCTATAATCGTAGGACGTCACGCATTCGGTGATCAGTACCGTGCAACAGATTTTATTGTGCCTGGTAAAGGTAAGTTGACTGTAAAATTTGAAGGCGAAGACGGAAAAGTGATCGAGCACGAGGTTTACCAATTCCAGGGACCTGGCGTGGCGATGGCGATGTACAATGTGGACGAATCGATCCGTGGCTTTGCGCGCTCTTGCTTCAATGTGGCTTTGGACAAAGGGTGGCCATTGTACCTTTCTACAAAAAATACAATCCTTAAAAAATATGATGGCCGCTTCAAGGATATTTTCCAGGAAGTATACGACCAGGAATATGCAGGTAAAGTACATTACGAGCATCGTCTGATCGATGACATGGTTGCTTCTGCATTGAAATGGGAAGGTAACTTTGTGTGGGCTTGCAAAAACTATGATGGTGACGTTCAGTCAGATACAGTTGCGCAAGGTTTCGGTTCACTAGGTTTGATGACTTCTACGTTGGTGACGCCAGATGGCAAAACAATGGAAGCGGAAGCGGCGCACGGAACAGTAACCCGTCACTACCGCGAGCATCAGAAAGGAAGACCAACTTCTACTAATCCAATCGCATCTATTTTCGCGTGGACGCGTGGTTTGGCGTTCCGTGGTAAACTGGATAATAACCAGCCCCTGATCGATTTCGCAAATGCTTTGGAAAAAGTATGTATCGAAACGGTTGAAAGCGGAAAAATGACCAAGGATTTGGCAATCAACGTTTTCGGAAACGACGTGAAACACGGTGAACACTTCCTGTACACCGAAGAATTCCTGGAAGCGATTGATCAGAATCTGAAAGCTGCTTTGGCGTAAGGTAAATATCAATGCATTTGGAAAGCCGTTGACTCTCGTCGACGGCTTTTTTCTTATTTTTAGGTGTTACATAAGCGAATGTAATTACAAATGAACTTACGAGCTCAAATAATAGAAGAGTCGGTCATTCCTAAGTTTGCGGTTCTTCCAATTGAGAAATATCAACAACTGTTAAATGAATTGGCAGAATTCTAGAGTCTCGAGGATTTAGCAGACTATTTAAGAGCAGTTAAAGCTAAAGCGGAGAATAAGGAGTGGCATACGCTTGCAGACGTTAAATCTGAATTAGGTATCTAATCCTCCCGCCCCTCTTTTCCAATCGCATCGGCCATTCTACAACCGTTTGTGAACATTTCGCAAGTGGTTACCCGCTCATTTCACGCTGCATTTATTTGGGGAATACTTCCCAAAGCGCAGATCTTCCATGCCAATCTCAGTTTCCATAAATTCATTTTTTAGTGTGAACTGTTGCGTGATTATTAATGAATAGGAGCAATCATTGAATTGGTAACGGAAATTTTTAAAAAATCTTTGTTTGCTTTAATCCGCACAACTATAAAAAACCCGTACCTTTGCGGGCAATTTGTTGATACAGATTGCAGTACCTTCTTTAACTCAATTTTTGTTGCAATGTCCGCAGTAGCAGAGCAAACCCGGTTGGAAACACGCATGTTGGCCGACCGCATTAACGCCCTCGAAGAATCTTCGACGCTGGCGATGACCAAAATGGCCCGGGAGCTTGCCTCCAAAGGTCACAGAGTAATCAGTCTGAGTGTAGGTGAGCCAGATTTTAAGACACCTGAGCACATTTGCGAAGCCGCCAAGAAGGCTATCGATGATGGTTTTCATGGCTATTCTCCTGTTGCAGGCTATCCTGATCTGCGCAAGGCGATCGCTGACAAGCTGGAAAGAGATAATAAAATTGAATGGAAACCTGAGAATATCGTCGTGTCAACCGGCGCGAAACATTCTTTGGCAAACGTAATCCAGGTATTGGTCAATCCAGGCGATGAGGTTGTTATCTTCGCTCCTTACTGGGTAAGCTACTCCGAAATGGTGAAGCTGGCCGAAGGTAAGTCGGTAGTCGTGGATGGTGCTTTTGAGAATGACTTCAAAGTAACTGCTGCGCAACTGGAAGCTGCAATCACACCAAAAACTAAAATTGTGATGTACGCTTCTCCAAACAATCCTACGGGAGCTGTTTATTCGGAAGCTGAATTAAGGGAAATCGCCGCGGTACTTGAAAAACATGAAGGAGTTTATGTACTCGCCGACGAAATCTATGAATATATCAACTTCACCGAGGAAGGCCATTTCAGCATTGGTTCTATTCCGGCTTTGAAGGATCGCGTGATTACCGTGAATGGTGTAGCAAAAGGTTATGCAATGACCGGATGGCGCATTGGCTTTATCGCCGCTGCAAAATGGATCGCCGAAGGTGTCGAGAAATTGCAGGGACAGGTTACTTCGGGTACTAATTCGATCGCGCAAAAAGCGGCAACTGCTGCTTTCAACGGCCCGATGGAGCCTTCGATCGAAATGGCAAAAGCTTATCACCGCCGCAGGGACCTGGTAGTTGGTTTGTTGAAAGAGATTGAAGGATTTAAAGTAAATGTTCCGCAAGGCGCATTCTACGCTTTTCCGGATGTAAGCTATTATTTCGGAAAATCAAATGGAGAAACTACTATTAAAGACTCCGACGATTTCTGTAACTGGCTGCTCAACAATTCGTACGTATCAACCGTAGCAGGCTCAGGTTTCGGTGCTCCAAACTGCATCCGTATTTCAACTGCCGCGTCAGACGAATCGCTCGTGGAAGCAGTTCAGCGCATTAAAGACGCAGTTGCTACTTTAAAATAGGCATTTAAGAAATGAATAAAGCCTCATAGGTGTTATCCTGTGAGGCTTTTGCATTTATATTCATCAAAACTAAAAGCCAACCGCTAAAAGCTAATAGCAAAAGGCTAACAGCCAATAAACAATGAGCAAGCACTATTTTTTAAAGGTTAAAGAAGTTGAAAAGGAAACGGACGAGGCAGCTACAATTCACTTTTGGCACCCTCTGAATGAGGTTGTTGCCTACCGGCCAGGGCAATTTCTTACTTTGCTCCTGCCAATGGAAGATGGTACCAAGCTGCGCAGGTCCTATTCTATGTCGAGCTCGCCTTATACGGATGTTTCGCTCGCGATTACGGTGAAGCGTATTCCCGGCGGATTTGTATCTAATATGTTGCTGGATACCATTAAGGAAGGTGATATCCTGGAAGCAGTAGAGCCAATGGGTTCATTTTTTCCAAAACAGGAGGATGATCAGGTCAGACAGGTAGTGTTCGTTGGGGCCGGAAGTGGCATAACTCCTTTGTTTTCAATATTAAAATCGATTTTAATTGTAGAACCAGAGAGTGAAGTGTTCCTGATTTACGGGAGCCGAAATGAGGATTCTATCATTTTCAACAATAAAATTACTGCGTTAAAAGAGAAATATGGCGATCGCTTTCAGGTTGTTCACACTTTGAGCCAACCCTCCGAAGGCTGGTCTGGCGAAACGGGCAGGCTGAATAAAACGCATATCCTCAAAATTCTTGGCCAGCTCGGTGACCTGAATGCAAGTGAGGCCGAGTATTATCTGTGCGGGCCTGAAGATATGATCGATGAAGCCAAACGTGCAATGTCGATTCTGGGGGTGCCGGATCAGAAGGTTAGGAGAGAAAGCTTTGCAACCGCTTCATCCACGCAGCCCGGAGAAGTAATTGTAGCTGAGGATGATACCTACAAAACAAGAGAAGTCACCATTTTTTACGAAGGTACCGAATACAAAGTCCCAGTTCAGGCGCACGAAACTGTACTGGAAGCTGCTTTAAATATGGATATCGACTTGCCTTATTCTTGTCAGGCGGGCATGTGCACTGCCTGCATGGGCCGCTGCGTTTCCGGAAAAGTGCAAATGGATGAAGATGAGGGGCTGACGCAGGGAGAAAAAGATGCCGGCTTTATCCTGACCTGCGTCACCCGCCCATTAACTGACGATGTAATTCTGGAAGTAGAATAGTAGATTTTAATCTATTACCTCAATTATTTCTTGCGGGAGCTGGTGGCGGCGGAGGCGGAATAGTCGCTTTCGCCGGTTTGGCTGCTCTCGCTGGTGCTGGCGGCCGTGGAGGCGGCGGCGAAATTCTGCGATTGTTTTGCACTTTGCCCACCCGCGCAACTTTTGCTGGCCGGGGTCGCGCCGCTGCTTCGAGTTTTTCTATACCCATTGCTTCTGCGCCCAGTTTCTCGCCTAGCTCTTCAATTTTGTGATGCAATTCCTCTGCTTCGGCTTCCAGTTTCCGGTTTGGCTGCTGCGCCGCTACCTCAGCTTTACGGGCGGAGGAAATTTGTGCATTCAACTCTGAAACAGTTTGTTCGTGCGTTTTAATCTGCTGTTCAAAATCAGCCAGCTGCTTTTCAATATCTGCTTCATTTGGTTTTATTTGATTGGGTTTGTCTCCTCGGTCAAGCAGGGACGAACGTTTTTCCATCAGCTCAGATCTCAATTCCAGCGCACGATTTTTTTTCCATTCGATTTTTTCAAGATCTCTTTGAACGCGTTCGATTTCAAAGTTTTGCTTTTCCATTTCCAGTTGAATTTCTTCCAATCGGCGCTGGAAAGGCTCCATTTCGGCATTGATCGCGTGCATTCTTTTACTGATCTCGGAGATTTTCTTTTCGAGTGAGTCGTTAATAGCAAATCCTTCAACAGGCTCATCCAGCCTTATTTCAATGAGCTCATCCATTTCCGCAGCAATTTCTTCGTCACGCATTTCGACAATATCCCCCGGTACCACCACCAATGCGGACTTGCCTGTTTTCTTCTTTACGCTTTGCTTCGCGACTTTCTTTTCCTGGGTTTTTTCAGATTTTTGAGCCACTGCGTAAACGGATACACCGACAGCAAGCGTGACCATCAAAAGAATGACCGGCAGACTTCCGATACTTCTGGAAGTTTTTGGAGAAATACCCAGCACCCGCTGCACTCTATTTAGTAGTAAAGGTTTTTTCGAAGCGAATGCCATCGCAACCCTCGGGGCAGTCTGCCACTCGGCTACTTTTACCAGTGCGTGTGCGAGCGACATTTTATCTCCGCAAACAGCAAGTGCAATATCATCGCAGCAATGCTCGCGTTCTGCACGGACCTTGTCGGAAAGCCACCAGATAGCAGGGTGGAAGAAAAAGATCACTTCCACAAATGACTGAAAGAGGTTGATCAGGTAATCGTTCCTTTTAATGTGCGCCAGTTCATGTGCGAGAATTGCCTCCACCTGTGAAGTTGAAAATCCGGTGAGGAAACCGATTGGGAGCAAAATGACCGGGCTGATCGTACCAATTACCATTGGCGTTAAAATTTTGGCTGTTTCCTTAAACTCCACCGACTTGGCAATATTCATTTTTGCTATAATAATACCGAGTCTTGCGCGCCACTCCCTGTCAGTCACAATGCGCGCCTGAGCACGAAGCCGCTCTGTGAAAATCCAGCCGCCGAAGAATCGCATCAAAAGGATCGCCGCGCCTATTGCCCAACAAGTAACCAACTCGTGCATGTGAGCAGTCAGCCATAGTTGTATTTTGAAAGTCAGAGGATATTCGTATCCCGACCGTACCACTCTTGCCAAACCTTCTGTCGCATTTGCTCCGGCTGAGACCGCGCGGGCCAGTGGCGTTGAATATTTCATAAAATAATGAAAGAATGTTGCGAGAGACGCAACGAGCTGAACAAGCAGTAAACTAATGCCCACTGCGTAACGCGTCAGGGCCGATTTACGGCGAAGTATATAAAAAGCAGCTAGGCCAATGAGTAGGAGGGCGGTTCCCTGCCAAAGGGAATGAACAAGCGTCCAGCCGAAGGCGGACATCATGGAATCTGAGAAAAGGCCGGAAATCGATTTCATAGCTATCGATTGTTTTCAAGGTTATTTAATAACTCACGAATTTCACTTAACTCTTCCGCAGAAGTGGAGTGATTCCCCAAAGCCTGCATGACCATTTGAGCTGCCGATCCCTGAAAAACAGTTTCAACCATTTTCCCCAGCAAATTTTGCTGCGTTTCTTCCTTACCCAGCAATGCGACATAAATATGCGACCGGCCCTGTTCAGTTCGGTAGAGTAATCCTTTGTCATGCATGATCTGCATTAACTTTAAGGTCGTGGTATAACCTACGTCTTTAGTTGCTGACAGTGCATCGTGCACGGCCCTGACCGTACTTGGGCCGGCTTGCCACAAGAAATTCAGGATCTCTAACTCGGAATCAGTGGGTTTGATATACATAGTATAATAGGTTACGATAATCTTCGTACCAAATGTCTACGAAAAAAATCGTACTTCCAAGCTACAAGTACGATTTTTTTCGTAGATAAGGTTGGTGTAGCTTAAACAAATTGATAGTGAGGGTATTAAATAAAAAAAGTCCAGCATCAATTGCTGGACTTTTAGTAGAATTTTATTGAAATCTAAACGTAAGTGTTCAACATTACCGGCATCACCAGCATAAGAATATCCTCGTTTTCCTCCTGGTCAACCGGAATAATTAATCCCGCACGATTTGGAGCTGAGAGTTCAAATGTGATGGTTTTGCTGGACAGATTACCTAATACTTCGATCAAAAATTTTGCATTAAAACCGATTTCCAGATCATCCCCATTATACTCACACATGAGGCGCTCGTTCGCTTCATTAGAATAGTCAAGATCCTCTGCGGAAATAACCAGGTCGTTCAAAGACATTTTCAGGCGAACCTGGTGCGTGGTGCGGTTTGAATAAATTGAGATACGACGCAGTGAGCTCAGAATCTCCATTCTGCTAATCGTCAATGTATTCTGATTGTTAGTTGGGATCGCATTCTCGTAATCCGGGAAACGCTCGTCGATCAGCCGACAGATCATGCGGATATTACCAAAGCTGAAAAACGCATTTGAAGACGTGAATTCTGCTTTTACAGGTAGGTCGTCTGACGGCAGACATGATTTCAGCAAATTCAATGCTTTTCGCTGAATGATCATCGACGTATCGATATCAGATTTAATATCAGTACGGCGGTAACGTACGAGGCGGTGACCGTCGGTGGCTACAAACGTGGCATTTTCTGTTCCCATTTGAACAAAAACCCCGGTCATAGCCGGACGCAGATCGTCGGTACTGGTTGCAAAAAGTGTATTGGCGATTGCCGAACCCAGCGCAGATGAAGAAAATTCAACAGACTGTCCGCGGTTAACAGCAGGTGTTTTCGGGAAATCGATCGGATTTTCACCAGACAATTTATAACGGCCATTATCCGAAATGATCTCTGTACCAAAAGTTTCACCATTGACCTGTAATGTAATAGGCTGCTCAGGCAGGCCGCGCAATGTATCCAGCAACAATTTAGCAGGAATAGCAATCGCGCCTTTTTCGCTTGATTCGACCTCAATTTCAGTAATCATCACCGTTTGAAGGTCAGAGGCGGTTACCGTGAGCGAGTTACCCTCCAATGTTAAAAGGAAATTCTCAAGGATCGGTACGATTGGGTTCGTTGAAACGACACCGTTGATAGCAGAAAGCTGTTTAAGAAGAACTGATGACGAAACGACAAACTTCATAATTCGTGACGTAAGTGTTTAAATGTGAAATATATAGGGTTGGCCACAGCCCGAAAATCGTTTTGTAGGGAACAAAAATAGAAAAAATTACCGGACGAAGTACCTTAAATTCCGCTGAATTTTCGGGCTCGGAGGTAGTATCTCAGTGCGCCAAAGATTCCGATCAGGGCAATAGGCAGAAGTAGGTTAAGAGCCTGCCAAAACTTTCTTTTTTCCTGTAATTTGATCTTATCCAGCGCCCGGATATTGATTTCCTTGTTCCTCGCACTGATCAGCCCGTTTGCATCGGTCAGGTAGTCAAGTGCGTTCATTATGAAGTCTTTATTGCCAAAAGTCTGCTTGGAAACCCGGTCATAGCCCAAAGGCAAGGGCGCGTTTCTCTTGTAATCGAAGTCGTTGACAATCACGTCGCCATCGGAGCAAATGATCACTTTCCCGCCACTTCCGGATTCCTTAAATGTAGAAGAGCGGGGATCGGCAGGCAGAATGCGATTCTGAAAAAGAGAATTAAAGGAGCCTTCCAAAAGCAGGGCAGCAAGTTTCGGGCCACCTATGTATTCTGAAGCGTCTGGATCCTTGCGGGCTTCGTTGTAACCCACCAGCGCCGGGGTATTAACGACCTGGGTATAGGGAGAAGTCAGCAAAAGCGGAATCTTTTGAACAGAAGAAGCGCCGCCAACGGTATCAATGCTGCTTAGAAACCGGGTATAAACTGCATTCAGATTTCTGGTAATGGTGTGCCTGCCAAAATTGTTGATCAATGGATAAAAGCGCCAGGGAAGCGGCCGGATCTCCGGCGTGTCACCGCGGTTACCCACATTCAGTAAGATGTCAGCACAATTCAAATCTTTTACCAGATTGGTATTAATCCGGGCGCCCCATTTGAAAAACAGATCGTTTAATCCCAGATCAAGCGGCTGGGCGTAATTTCCGTCCAGGCTCACACTGTCAACTTTCGCTCCGTCAACGAAAAACATTGCCTTCCCTCCCGAAACCACATATTGATCCAGCTTGTATTTATCATCATCGGAAAAAGCGCTGTCGGGCTTCATAACGATCAGCGCATCAAGCCCGTCGTAGGATTCGGGATTATTCATATCCATAAAAAGATCGTAGCCCTGTTGAATTGTTGCAATAAGGTCACTTAACCTTGCCGGAGAAATTTGTGTGTGACTAACTACGAGACCGACCTTTTTACGTGCCGGATTGACCAGAAGCCGGATCGCGGAAGCCAGTTCGAACTCAACTCCTTCGTAGGATTGATTCAGTTGCTCTTCCGGGGAAGTAGACCTGGTTTTATTTCCTTTCAAGAGCTGAACGGGAACTGCCAGCGTATCTGCCAGAACGATCGCGCCGGGGAATATGATTTTCTCTGTCCGCTTCCCGTCCTCATTTGCAAAAACATTGGTGGGCGTTAATCCGCGGTCTACCAGGTTCATGTATTGCTTTTGCCGCTGCTCTTCGCTAGTCGCACTGGAAGGGTCGGAGTAGTTGACTGTTAAGTGTCCGTTGGAGTAGGTTTTAAATTCTTCCAAAGTTTCCCGCGTCGCACTTTCGAGTCGCTCAAAGCCTGCGGGAAAGTCGCCCGAGAGGTATACATTGACACTAATATCTTTATCCAGGCTACCCAATAGCTCTTTTGTAGCATCGGAAATGCTATATCGCTTGTCCTCGGTAAGGTCAATTCTGAAAAAAAACACGGAAGCCAGCCAGTTAATGCCGGCGAGGATAGTGACTAGCAGGACAATCCGAAGAATTGTACTTTTGATGAGCATAAAATGCTTCGGGATTAAAAACGAAAAATGGACGATATGATACTTTTAACGTCCATTGCAAAAATATAAAATTCTAAGTCGCTTATTTGATTCTCAGCGCGGGAAGTATTGATGCTGTTAAGTCTGAAATACAAATGATCGCCTCACTTTTTAAACTTACAGGCTTGATTATCAGGTTCAATGTAATATGATTTGTAATTAATGGCTTTCGGGTTCATGCAGCCTTTTAAATTGAGTACCTGAATATTCCGGAAATCAATCGGATGACTTTCAGCTTGTAATGCAATGTAGCCGCTGCTCAATGGCGTGCCCTGCTTTTTTGCCCAATCTTCCTCATTCCCCACTTTCCCGTCTTTAAATGTATGGTTTTTGCCAACATAACCTCCGCCGATTCTGGGTTTGGTAAAGGTGAGTACAGTATCCTTTTCAATTAAATGATATACGATTGAATCGCCTAGTACAATTGCTTCTGCATCTACCCACTGGTCACCATTGTAGGTTTTGGAAGAAGAGTTAATACAATGCGCCTCATCCAGTTTTCCATTGATATCCACGATTGTTCCGGGCGTGCAGAGGTTGCCGGTCGTGCGCTCGCCCGCGTTAAGTCCGCCGAGGTATTGCATTTCAAGTGAAATAGGGAAATCCTGATCTAGTCCAAGGCTGGCGGCTGATTGCGAATGCAACATAATTCCGCTGTTTCGAACATTCCATGAAGCGCCGCCGGGAACCTGGTTACCTGTAAAACGATATTGAAGGCGGATTTTATAATGAGAATAGGGTTTGTTGTAATACATATGACCATATTCAGTTGTGAATTTGTCATATTCCTTGTAATTCACACGGATCATGTCATCCTCAACGATAAACGTATTCTTGTAATTATCGTTGACTTTGTGTCCCGCAATCTTGATATCCCAGCCAGTCAGGTCCTTACCATTAAAAATCGATTCCCATTCTTCCTTGTCTGCGGCTTTCTGGGCGAAGGAGGTGATGGAGGTTAGGAGGAGGAAGAGAAGTATTTTTATTGGCATTGAATTAATGGTTGAGATTTTTTTTGCCACGAATACACGAATTTGCACGAATGCATTCGTGCAAATTCGTGTATTCGTGGCAAAAAGTTAAAGCACCAATCGCTTATATTCTAACCTGCCGCGGCCAAAATTCACAAGTAAACCGAGTTTGTTTCCCGAAACTTTCAGATAGTTAATAGTTTGTGAAACATGCTCATCTGTAAGGCAAGACACATATTTAACCTCGAGAATGATGTTATCAAACACCACAAAATCAGCCTAGAATTTATGACGGAGTAAAATTCCACGAAAGTAAACGAGATACTCTTTTTCCCTTTCGAAAGAAATTCGTTTTTGAGCAAAACAGAGTTCTAGCGCATCCTTATAAACGATCTCCGCAAAACCATGGCCCAGTTCATTGTGCACTTCTATGCATTGGCCGATCACAAGGTATGCTTCTTCTTTAAAATACAATTCCATTCGTCTGAGATATTTAAGTCCTTAGACGAACGACTTGGAATTAGGTAACATCAAAATGAAAAGAACCAATCACTTCCTTTTCCTCCTCGGCTTTTCCGATGAAGATCCGCCAGATTTCCGGTTACCGCGTGAGGATCTGGGTGGCCGGGATTCGTGAACCGCCGGTTTACGGACATTTGAGCGGCCCCTGTTTTCCCTGCCCGGCGAAGGGACGGTTCCTGCAAGATACAGGTCCATACTGCGACGGGCGAGATTGGTATCCTTCACTTTTACTTTCACCTGATCTCCGAAAGTATATATCTTCTTTGTGCGCTGTCCAATGATCCGGTAATTTTCCTTATCCAATTCATAGTAATCGTCGCCCAGGTCGGTCATACGGATCAATCCTTCCGAAGCAGTTTCTGTAATTTCTACAAAAATCCCAAACTCCGTTACACCCGTTATGATGCCTGCAAATTCGGTGTCGGGATCCATGGAACTCATGAACTCAACCTGCTTATATTTGATAGAAGCACGCTCGGCCTCTGCCGCAAGTCGCTCACGTTCAGAAGAGTGCTTGGAAGCACTTTCATACTCTTCCGAATTTACATTCGCGCCGCCGTCGAGATAATGCTGTAAAAGCCGGTGCGCCATTACGTCCGGATAGCGGCGGATCGGGGATGTGAAGTGTGAATACCGCCTGAATGCCAGACCAAAGTGCCCATAATCTTCGGTAGAATACCTGGCCTTCGCCATGGTGCGCACAGCAAGCGATTCGATCAGGTTTTGTTCCGGTTTTCCTTCCACACGCGCCAGCATCGCATTCATGGATTTCGCGATCTTGTTTTCTTCTTCCACTTCCAGCTTATGACCGAGTTTGGCAACGAAAGTGGCAAACGTTTTCAGCCTGTCCACGTCGGGCGCTTCGTGGATACGATATACCATCGTGTTCTTTTCCTCGCCTTTCGAAAGTGCGTAAACGTATTCTGCAACGCGTTTGTTAGCCAGAAGCATAAATTCCTCTATCAGCTTGTTCGAATCGTGCCGCTCTTTTTGATAGATACCCAGCGGTTTTCCGTTTTCATCCAGCTTAAATCGCACCTCCGGGGTTTCAAAATTAATCGCTCCTTTTTTGAATCGCTCTTCACGAAAGATCTTCGCAATCGTGTTGAGGGTAGCCAATTCTTTCGGAAAATCCCCTTCACCCGAATCCAGCACAGCCTGTGCTTCTTCATAGCTAAACCTTCTGTCTGAGTGGATCACTGTCCTCCCAAACCATTCTTTCAGCACCTTTCCCTTTGAACTGATCTCAAAAATGGCCGAAAATGCCAGTTTATCTTCATTCGGGCGAAGTGAGCAAAGGTTGTTGGAGAGCTTTTCCGGCAGCATGGGGACAGTCCTGTCGACAAGATAGACGGAAGTTGCCCGGCGGTAAGCTTCCCGTTCGAGCTCGGTATTTGGCAATACATAATGAGAAACATCGGCGATATGAACGCCCACCTCAACTATATCATCATCCAAATACCTGACAGACAGTGCATCGTCAAAATCTTTGGCATCGACCGGATCAATCGTAAGTGTGAGCCAGTCACGGATATCACGGCGCTTCGCAATTTCTTTTTTGGTAATCTTGTCAGAGATCTTATTTGCCTCTGCTTCAACGTCATCCGGAAAATGATAAGGTAACCCAAATTCGGCCAGGATCGCGTGCATTTCTACATCATTATCACCGGCTTTGCCCAGTACCTGCACGATTTCTCCCTCAGCCTGACTTCTTCTCGTCGGCCACTCTTTGACCTTTACGATAACCTTGTCGCCATTGCTGGCATCTTTGATTTCATCGGGTTCCAGAAAAATAGGATCGAATAGCTTTTTGTTATCCGGCTGGACAACGGCGTAGCGTTGGCTAATTTCAATAATACCGACTATATCTGCATTTTTTCGCTCAATAATATCCTTAACCCGCCCTTCGACCCGGCTTTTACCCGAATCACCTCTTCCGGAGTTGCGACTGTTTTTGGTAAGTGTCTGCACTGAGACAATATCACCGTCCCAGGCACCATTGAGCATTTCTGATTCAATATAAATATCGTCTTCTCTGCCCTCTACGATCACAAATGCGAACGATTTGTTGACGCGGTCAACGCGGCCTGTCAGTTCTTTATTCACAGGTTTGTCCGCTCCTGCGGAGTAGGTGCCGTTTTTATGATAAACGATCCTTCCAGCTTGTTCCAGCTCATGCAGGATTTCGTTGAACAGTACCCTTACCTTTTTATCCTGCACACCAAAATGATCGTGGACATCGAAAGGACGAAATTGCTGCTCTCTGTTCAGATCGAAAAATGCAGCAATATCTGCTTTTAAATTATCTATATAGGAAACAATATGATGAGGAGCTTTCGGCTCTCTTTTTTCCCTTTCGGGCTTATTTTTTACTTTTTTGTCTTTCATTATTCTTTTAAATTAATACCTCGCTACCGGTTACCGGTCACTCAGTACAGCGTCATCCGACCCTGGTAATGTTCTCTTCCTGAACTGCCTGGAAGCAATGCAATCGCAAATAAAGCTGTGCCAGGACCACCACGTCCTCCCTGCAATATCGGGAAATTTTTGCCAGGTCATTTTCTTCGTAATAAACCCTAGTGACCTGGTCTCCGCTCATTTCATTTTTACTACCGGGAATATCAAAAACCGCAGCGAGCAAATCCAGCGAAGTATAGCTTTTATAGTCCCCGAATTTCCAGAGATCCATCGTATCCTGATGCAGGATTTCCCATGGTTTTTTGCCGGTAATTTGCAGGGCTTTTGGTATTTCAATGCAATGGATCAGCATTCGGCGGCAGAGGAAGGGAAAATCAAATTCCTTGCCGTTATGTGCACAAAGTATCAGTTGCTCAGCGGGATATTTCTCAATCAATGCTTTGAACTGCCGCAACAGATCGGCCTCGTCGTCGCCGGAAAAACTGCTCACCTTAAATGCAAGTTCCTCATTTTCATTCCAGTAGAATGCGCCGAAAGCAATGCAAACAATTTTACCAAATTCAGCATAGATAGCACCGCGGTCATAAAAATGTTCAGCATTGCTGAGGCTGTCGTCGTTACGTTTGAGACTTAATGCTTTTTTGTCCCAAAGTTTCTGTATTCGGTCTGGAAGCTGTTCGTAGGAGGCATGTGACGAAACAGTTTCGATGTCGAGGAGGAGGAAATTTTTAATGCGTTTTTTGAAATCTTCTGTCATAGTGTGGGGGATTATAGGTGGGAATGGTTAATTTTTGCCCGGGTCGGTTCGGGATGGTTCAGGTTCCTGCTTATTGGTCATTTAATAGTCATTCTTTGTCATTGATGGTCATTTATTGTTTTGCGTGTGTAATATCAATAGCAATATTTAATTCCAGCGGCCTAAGCGATCCCATACCATGCTCCACAACAAATAACTATTAATGACCACTAATGACAATTATTGACAACAACCCCCAATCCCGATCCACCTCGACCCCTTCCATTCCCCAATCCGATCAATCCCGAACTACCTCGTCCCTTTCCAATCCACCTCAGTCATGCAAAACGCCCTGCAAGCCCAGCGGCTCGATCTGCATCAGGTTGGCTTCGATGATACTGTCCGGCACGAATATAAACTTTTTATCGTAGATCTGGTTTTCGATGAAATAGCTGACCCAGAATTCGTTATTGAGATGAAAAACGTCGGGCATGATCGGTTCCACCACTGCATGCTCACCGGCCGGAATCTCCGGGAAAAAGTGCCTGAGTGTAGAAGTCTTCTGATCAGAATTGGTGCCTGACTCACTATTACTATATCCTTTTGAAGTCACAAACACATTCGTAATCGGATCGTCATTTTTATTGATCACAATAACATTCCACTCTTCGGCATTCAATTCGTTCACACTTTTTACGATCGCAACCTGTATTCTCTTCACGGGATGAAATATAATATCCTTCTTCATTCTTCTAAATCCTTTAATTCCATTTGGAACAAATCCGCCAAATGTGCTTTTAAAACTTTTGATAAATCATTCATTTCGACTTCTGCCCCCAATTCTGCTGCCATGGATGTTACTGCCTTGTCATCGATTCCGCAGGGAACGATATTCCCGAAATACGAAAGGTTGGTATTGACATTAAGTGCAAATCCGTGCATGGTCACCCAGCGACTGGCCTTCACACCCAGTGCGCAAATTTTGCGGGGATTGAGCTGTGCTTCATGATCAAGCCAAACGCCTGTCAAACCCTTGATCCTTCCCGCATCAATCTGGTAATCTGCCAAAGTACGGATAATGGCCTCTTCGAGCGTCCGCATATACAGATGAATATCCGTAAAAAAATTGTCGAGGTCAAGGATCGGGTACCCTACCAGCTGGCCGGGGCCGTGATAGGTAATATCGCCGCCGCGATTGATCTTGTAATATTTTGCCTGTTTTACAGTCAAATCTTCCGCAGATAAAAGGAGGTGCTCAGGCTTGCCGCTTTTTCCCAACGTATAAACATGAGGGTGCTGGCAAAACAGGAGGTAATTGGGAGTTAAAACCTTTTCTGCATCGCTCAAAGTCCGGTTTTGAGTCTTTAACGCGAGGGTTTCCGCAAAAATTTTCTCCTGATAGTCCCAGGCTTCCTGATAGTCAATCAGGCCAAGGTTCCTGAAATTAACCTGCTTATTGATGAGGGTATTCATTTTTTAAATTTTTCGACGCTGTTTTAGAAACTTCTTCATGTTTTCTGCGTCATAAGTCTTTTGTCAGACGAATTATCTCAACGTATGACATAATGATAACTTATTTCAGTAATTAATTGTTCGAAAGCGATTTCTAATATGGCGGCACACAACGACACCGGACATTGGGGCGAGGCGCAGGCTGCCGCTTTTTTGCTGGCAAAAGGATTTAAGATAGTTGAGCAAAATTATCGCAGCAGACACACTGAAATTGATTTGATTTTACAAAAAGAGAAAATGCTGATTTTTGTCGAAGTCAAAACGCGGAGCGGGACCGCCTACGGAATGCCTGAAGAGTTCGTCAATCCGGCCAAAGCCAAACTGGTGATGCGCGCAGCGGAAAATTATATTTTCGATAAAGACTGGCACTTTGATGTTCGTTTCGATATTGTTTCAGTGCTTGTAATGCCGAACGGAGAAACCGAGATCCGGCATATTGAAGATGCTTTTTACAAATAGTATCCTGAGTATGTGACAAGTAGAATCTATTTGCAGGCAGATTTAATAGGTAAATACATTACAATCCTAAATCCGCCTGTAATGATTGAAGAGTTGCTATTAAGCCGCCGGGAAGTGCTCAAAAAGTCTGCATTTATTTTTCTGGCTGCCTCGCAAGACTGGAATTTACCTGCTCCGCCTCGCTTCCAGCTCGGCGCCTGCGATTGGTCTGTCGGCAAAGCATTGAATCCGGAAGCTTTTGAGCGGGCTAAACAGATCGGTTTACAGGGCATTCAGGTTAGTTACAATACTTCCAAAGACCAGGCTGGACTTTCGGTTCCTGCCACTTTGAAATCCATTCAGGAAGCTTCCGCGCGAACTGGCGTTAAGATTTCCAGTCTCGCTATCGGAGAATTAAACCGCGTACCTTATAAATCGGAGCCGAGAACCGAAGAATGGGTATGGAATAGCGTCGACGCCGCGAAGGCGCTTGGAGTGAAGGTGATCTTACTCGCCTTTTTCTCTGACGGAGATTTGCGGAATGATGAAAAGGGAAAAAAGGCGGTCATTGAAAGATTGAAAAAAGTAGCGCCCCACGCTGAAAAGCAAGGTATTACATTGGGAATCGAATCGTATATGAGCGGACAAGAGCATTTGGATATTATTAATGCAGTAGGGTCGAATGCAGTTAAAGTTTATTACGATTTCAGAAATTCCGTCGACGCCGGTCACGATATTTTCAAAGAGATTCCCATGCTTGGAAAAGAAATGATTTGCGAAATACACATGAAAGAAAACGGCCAGCGACTCGGACAAGGCACCCTCGACTGGCCAAAAATAGCGGAAGCGATTAAAAAAACAGGTTATTCAGGTTGGATGCAGATCGAAGGAGCTACCCCGCCCGGCGCCGATCTGATAGCATGTTATCAGCAAAACCGGACTTATCTGGAAAGTCTTTTCTCTTTTAAATGATATGAATTCAATAGCTCTGATTCCTCAGCGTGTTTTTTTTGCGTTTGCCGGCATTTGCCTGCTTTCTTTCTTTGGATTATATCAAATACAAAAACTGCCAGACGCTCCGAAAAAATCATCAGGTGCGCCGATAGCATTGGCAGATACTGCAAAGCTATATGTTCCCGAAGACCTGGAAGCGACGCTCTGGGCCGAGGCGCCGATGTTTCATAATCCTACCAATATGGATATTGATGCAAAAGGCAGGGTCTGGATCACCGAGGCGGTGAATTACCGCGATTTTAATACCAAACCAGCGGAGCGGCTGAGCCACAAACAGAAGGGCGACCGTGTGATGATTTTGGAAGATAAAGACGGTGACGGGAAAGCGGAATCTTCGAAAGTATATGTGGAAGATACCTTACTGACTTCACCACTTGGAATTGCGGTAATCGGCAACAAAACAATCGTTTCCTGCGCCCCTAACCTCATCATTTACACTGACAAAGACGGTGACGACAAGCCCGACAGCCGGGAGATTTTCCTGACCGGTTTCGGCGGTTTCGACCACGACCACTCCCTGCACTCGTTAGTAGCCGGTCCGGACGGGAAATATTATTTCAATACCGGCAATGCAGGCCCGCACCAGGTGAAAGATAAAAGCGGCTGGACGTTGCGCAGCGGCAGTTTGTATACCGGCGGCACACCTTATAATAAGTCGAACCAGGGAAATCAAAAGTCTGACGACGGGCGGATCTGGGTGGGAGGGTTAGCATTGCGTATTAACCCTGACGGAACTGGTTTGAAGGTTTTGGGACACAATTTCAGGAATAGCTTTGAGGTGTGCCTGGACAGTTACGGGAACATGTGGCAGAATGATAATGACGATCAGGTAATTACCTGCCGGGTAAGTTTCTTACAAGAAAATGGTAATGCGGGTTATTTTTCGGCAGATGGAACGCGTTACTGGCAGGCCGATCGCCGGCCGGGACAGGATATTTTCACAACCCACTGGCATCAGGAAGATCCGGGCGTGATGCCAGCCGGTGACAATACCGGCGCAGGCTCGCCCACCGGAACCGTTTTTTACGAAGGCGACGAACTCGGGAAAGACTACCGCGGTACCTTACTAAGCTGCGAAGCTGGCCGGAATGTGATTTTTGCATACAAACCGGAACAAACCGGCGCTGGTTTTAAACTAAACCGCCGTGACCTGATCAGCTCTTTTCCGCAGGCGAATGAGAGATATGAATGGTATGAAACGGATGGTGATACCAGAAAATGGTTCCGTCCGTCGGATGCGGCCGTCGGTCCCGATGGCGCATTGTACATCGCCGACTGGTATGATCCGGTGGTAGGCGGGCACGCCATGAAGGACAAGATCGGCTACGGCCGCATTTATCGCATTACCCCGAAAGGTAAAAAATTGACGATCCCAAAAACTGACCTTACCACTACTACCGGCCTGATCGAGGCATTAAAAAATCCTGCGGTCAATGTTCGTTTGCTGGGTTTTGAAGGATTAAAGGCAAAAGGAGATGAAGTAATCGGAGACGTCAAACAATTACTGAATGCAGAAAATCCGTTTCACCAGGCGCGGGCCATCTGGCTGTTATCCCAATTAGGTGAAAAAGGAGCGCAGGAAGTAGATAAGCTCACAAGATCTTCAGATGCTGCGCACAGGCTGACTGCATTCCGCGCACTGCGGTCGATTGGTAAGTCTGATGGATTTTTGGAACAATTGGCCAATGACCCTGACGCAGCTGTGCGGCGGGAAATAGCGATTGCGCTTCGAGATCTGCCTTACGAAAAAGCATTTAAACCTATTCATAGCCTGATCAAAAACTATGATGGAAAAGATCCCTGGATGCTGGAAGCTATCGGTACTGCGGCCGACGGGAAAGAGCAAAAGGTGTATGCAATGGTAAGAGAATCATACAAAGCCGATCCCGAATACTGGGATCCGCAGCGGGCGAATCTCGCCTGGCGATTGCACCCCGAAAACGCGGTTAACGATTTGAAGATCAGGTCTGGTTCTGCAAAAGTCAGTGTTCCTGAACGCAGAAAGGCATTAACTGCGATCGGTTTTATCAAAAGTAAAAAAGCAGCGGAAGCAATGGTTTCATTAAGCAAATCACCTTTGAAAGACGTTTCGTCGCAGGCTTCGTGGTGGCTAAACTTCCGGAAAAGTAACGACTGGGCTGAGCTCCTGAATTGGGAGGAAGCTACCGCCCAGCAAATGACGCCTGCTTACCGGCAAATGCTGGAAAAGAAAAAGATCGTGGCGGATAAGTCGGGCAATGTGGCGACGAGAATTGAAGCGGCCAAATCAATGGCTGCAGATATTGACGGGGGAAATATTCTGGTCGATATGCGGGTGCAGGGACAGTTGCAGGATACAATAGCGAAATCGGTGAGTGAGATCATTTTCAAAAATCCCGATCAGAATGTCAGAGTGGTGGCGAGCCAGTTTTTTCCGAGAAATGGAAAGGTATTGAAAACAGATTTTATCGCCAGGATGAAAGCTAACCCCGGCCAGGGCGAGAAGATATTCACCACCTATTGCGTCGCCTGCCACAAACACGGCGAAACGGGCGCGGATATCGGCCCAGACTTGACGCTTGTGCACAAAAAATTTGATAAAAATGGCTTACTCGACGCGATCGTGAATCCATCGGCCAGTATGGTTTTCGGATACGAAAGCTACACGATCGTAACCAAGAAAGGGGAGACTTATTTCGGATTTTTAATGAGCGACGGGGCGAATGTAGTACTGAAAGATGCCGCTGGAAAGCAGCATTCGATCAAAGCAGCGGATATTAAAAGCAGGGAAAAAATGCCAAGCTCGCTCATGCCTGAGCCTGTAACTTTGGGATTGAATGAGCAGGATCTCGCTGATCTGACGGGCTATCTGCTGAATTTTAAATAACTAAAAACGCCCTATTCTTACAGTCGGCCATATTTACGCATTATTTCAAGGACTTTTTCCCTGGGCAATTCCTCTACCTTGTGGCCCTGCGTTCCCTCCATTGTCCTGGCCATAAAAAGAGAGTTAATAATCGCCTCTTCGGTAGCCTCCATGGCGGCCAGAAAGAGCGGGGAAACAACATCGTTGGTCAGGAAAGTCGCAGTAGCAGTTGGCTCTGGCGCATCGTGCAGTACCCGGTTGGCAGTTGAGAAGGCAATAACGTAGTCGCCACTTCCGTTGGCTGCGATCCCGCCGGTTTGCGCCATGCCGAGGAATACCCTTTTCGCCAGCCTCTTCAAATTTCTCGCGTCAAGTGGCGCGTCCGTGGCGAGTACCATCATGCAGGAGCCGTCGGAAGATTTGTCGAGTGTTTCTTTAAATGCATATTTCCCAAGCTCCTGGCCGACAGGTACACCGTTGATTTTCAGTACGCCGCCGAAGTTGGTCTGAACCAGAACCCCCACCGTATAGCCGCCCAGCTTCTGCGGCAGTTTGCGCGACGCAGTTCCTATCCCGCCTTTCCAGCCGAAACAAACCGTCCCGGTTCCTGCGCCTACATTACCTTCGGCGACAGCGCCATTCTCGGCCTGCGCCAATGCATTCAAAATGTGCTCTTTACGAACATGGCGACCGCGGATATCATTTAAAAAACCATCATTTGTTTCTCCAACAACCGCATTGACAGAGCGTACGTTTTCGTTTCCTTTTTGTCCCAGCGTCCAGTCAATGATCGCGTCGGCGGCGGTGGGCACGTTGAGTGTATTGGTCAAAACAATAGGGGATTCAATGGTACCAAGTTCTTCCACCTGCGAATATCCGGTCATTTTTCCAAAACCATTACCGATGTACATCGCGGCCTGCACCTTTTGCTGGAACAAATTTCCGTCGTGCGGAACGATCGCGGTGACGCCGGTACGAATATCAGCTCCTTCGGCAAGGGTTACCTGGCCCACTTTCACGCCCGGAACATCCGTAATCGCATTCATTGCGCCCACAGGCAGCACGCCGATTTTAATACCCAAATCACGCGGCCGCGTTTGGGAAAATGATATAGCTGGCAAAAGTGCCAGTAGCAGCAGGAGAGGCTTTTTCATGGTCTTTTTATTTAAATGAAATATAACAAAAAAACCGCTGGCAAAATAGCAGGCCAGCGGTTTCAATATTTTCAAATATGCTGTTAATCGTCCTCAGGACGTGCTTTTGCAGGGTCGATGGTTGTTTCCATTCTGCTGATCGCCGACGAGCCGAAGAATCCCAGCGCTTTGGGGCCGCCTGGATTTGCATTCACCACATTGGATCTGATATTGGCGATCGGTGTAGCAAAAAGTCCGCCGTTTCCAGCCTGTTCACGGATTTGTTTCAAAAACTCAAAAGCTTCATTGGTAATGCTGTGCAACTCCACACCCACCTGATGCCCGGCGGAATAAAGCGTATCCGTCGTGATAGACTGGCGAAGTGGCAGAATAAATATCAGTCCGTCGGAAGGAGCTCCGGCTCCGAATGCAGCGTCATAAGCAATCGAAATGCTGGTTGCTTTGGGTACTTCCGGCTTTCCCCTGATCACCGGCTTGATCCAGTAAGTATCTCCTTCACCCACAAAATCACGCGCATAAAACTCGGCTATATAACCTTCACGCGGGCCTTTATCCGGTTCGAAAGGCAGTTTTTCTTTGGTATAAACAATTGAATCCACGGCAGGAACACGCTTTATTTCGGTACTGGAAGTGAAGGTTTCTGCACCCTGTTTGATCGTCAAAGTATATTTGCGGCCGATGTGACCTAGTGTGTCACCTGTTTTTTGCCAGATATAATTACCATTTCCCGCAGTATCCTCGAACTCGTAGATAGTGCCTTTGTCATCTTTAACGACCACTTCGGCATTCAGGACAGGTTTTGCAGGGGTATTATCGAAATAGCTCGCCGACCAGGTAAGTTTGATCGTTTGCGGGCCCGCCTGGTTAGTAATCCATCCATCGACCACCAGCTGCGGAGGTCCGGTTTGAGTTTCCAAATCGACCACATCTTCGCAGCCAGTAAGAAAAAACCCTCCTAGTAATGCTGCAAAGCCTATTTTTATAGCTGATTTATTAAAATATTTCATCGGATTCATGGCTGGTTAAAATTTGAAATTGTAAGTAATCGCAGGAATAAAGCTTCCTATCACCGCGTACCGTACAGCCTCTGTTTTCAATGCATTGTCTTCATTCACCCGCGTATAGATCGAAAATGGATTGCGGCGGTTGTATACATTGTAGCACGACAATACCCACTCGCCTTCGCCTTTTTTAAACAGCTTCTTTTTCGATTTTAAAGTAGCCGCCAGGTCGAGGCGGTGATAGGCGGGAATGCGGTTGTTATTTCTCCTGTTTTCAAAATTGTTGCCCACAGGCCAGCCGTTATACTCCCAGCGATTGGTAGGGAAAGTAGCGGGTGTACCCGAAGTGATCGTGAAATTGGCCGATAGCGAAAGTCGCTTACTCATTTCATAGATTGCAACGGAAGTGAAGTTATGCGGCTTGTCAAATCGGGCCGGAAACCAGTCGTTATTATTGATACTTTCTACCTGCCGCTCGGTTTTGGATAGCGTATAACTGATCCAGCCGGTTAGCTTTCCTTTGTTTTTCTTAAGATAAAATTCAGCACCATAGGCCCGGCCCTTTCCGAAAAGCAGATCTCCGGCAACAAATTGGTTCAGAAGGAGTTCAGAAGCAGGAACATAGTCAATTTGGTTATACAGTTTTTTATAGTAAACCTCCACCGAAGCTTCGTAGGTATTGTCTTTCAGGTTCTGAAACCAACCCAATGCAACCTGATCTGCCTTTTCCGGCTGTATAATCGGTGAGCTCAAAGTCCAGACGTCGAGCGGCGAGGCAGCTGCAGTGTTGGAAAGTAAATGCAGGTATTGCGCTGTACGATTGTAGCTGGCTTTGATAGAAGCATTGGAAGTTACCCCAATATTCAGCGAAGCCCGCGGTTCCCAGTTACCGTAACTTTTGATGACATCGCCCCTTTTGTATTGCACACCAGGGAAAACAGGCTCTTGGCGCTTTCCAACCTCGTCGGTGAAGTATTTGTATTCGGTACCTGGTCCCAGGCTGCGAAAGTAGGAGTAGCGGATGCCATATTGCAGGGAAATCCGTTCTGAAAACTTTTGCTCATTACCTATATAGATCGCCGATTCGTCCGCGTATTTAGGTTCCAGACTGATGTCGGTCGATTGTCCTTCCGACAGTGCGATTGCTCGGCCCGGGCGCGTATCATAATAAATGTACTGGCCACCGAAAGTCAGCTGATTATTTGGGGTAATGTAAAATGTAAAATCGGGTTTAATACTGGTGCTGATAATCTTCGACTTCCAGTCAAACTTATCTTTCGCATTAGGATCACTCGCATTTTGTCCGAGCGAATAGTCATAATTACTGTAATAGCCTGTCAGGTTCATGAACAGCTTATTGGAAAAAATGTGGTTCCAGCGAGCCGTAGCAGTAGCGTTTCCCCAGCCGAAGCCAAAGTCACCCCCGCCGAAGACATCTTTACCAAAGTAACCCGAAGCATAGAATGTGTCCTTATCACCTAGTTGGTAGTTAACTTTTGCTGTAAGATCATAAAAATAGAATTTCGAATCTCTCAGGTCAGAGTTCAGAAATGGCTTTGCAAGTATATCAATGTACGAACGGCGGCCTGCTACGATGAAAGATCCTTTTCCCTTAGCAAAAGGCTGCTCGTAAGTCAGCCTGGAAAAGATGGTGCCTATACCACCATTCACCTCACGTTTTTTGGAGTTACCTTCTTTCATTCTTACATCAAGAATGGAAGAAATTCTCCCGCCATATTGCGCGGGAATACCTCCCTTGATCAGTTTCACATCTTTCACCGCGTCAGGATTGAATACCGAGAAAAATCCGAAAAGGTGTGAAGAGTTGTAAACGGGTGCTTCGTCGAGCAATACCAGATTTTGAGAAACATCGCCGCCCCTGACATTAAAACCCGAAGCTCCTTCTCCCACGGTTGTCACCCCTGGAAGCAGCTGGATACTGCGTATCAAATCCACCTCTCCAAGCAATGCCGGCATTTTCCGGATGGTTTTCATTTCCACCTTGTTCACCGACATTTCAATGCTCCTTACATTTTCATCTTCCCGCTGCGTAGAAACCGTCACTTCCTGCAACTGGTTACTTTCGCCCTCCATTTCAATACTCACCGTCTTGTCCGCATCGAGAATTAATTCTTTGGTGACCTTTTGATAGCCTATGTAGCTGAAAACTAGTGTATAGTTCCCGCTAGGCAGCGTAATTGAGTAAAAACCGTAGGAATTGGTGACAACGCCTGTCGCGGCTTCGCGCACATAAACTGAAACGCCGATGAGCCCTTCTCCGTTGGCATTGTCCTTAACATAACCACTCACCGTATGCCGGTTTTGGGCAGTTACCTGAAAACAAACGCCGAGTAATAGCAGCAGTAGGTAAATTTTTCTGTTTTTCATTGGCTTAATTTTGGTTCGCGATTTTGAATTTTTTCTATTCAAAACACTGACAACTCAGTAGGGAATTCCCCTGTGACTTTGGGGATAAATGGTAAAATTGATTGACTTACCTCTGCAAAACAAGTTCTAATGGCAGTATAATGACAGAGAAAAATGATGAACTAGCAAAAAACGCGAATCAATGGTCAATGCAGACGAGCAAAGTGTTCCGATATATTTATAAATATTTCAAGAAATTTTTGCGACTATGCTGTGGTCGGAACATGCTGCCAGAAGCTGTGCCACCGTTTTTCCCGATTTGGGATCTAAAAACTCCGGGGCTATTTCAGCGAGCGGAATTAAAGTAAACTTGCGTTCGTGGAGGTGGGGATGTGGTAAAATGAGGGCGGAGCTGTCCTGGACCAAATCTTTGTAATACAGAATATCAATATCGATCAGCCTGGCGCCCCAGCGTATTTTGCGTATCCGGCCTATTTCCTGCTCTGTTTGCAGCAGGATTTTCAGAAGACTTTCCGGTTCTTCGGCAGAATCAATTTCAATTACCTGATTCAAAAACGCAGGCTGGTCAAGCAAACCCCAGGGTTCGGTTTCGTAGATCGATGATTGCGAAAGGATGGTTCCTGCATTTTCAGAGATCATTTGCCGTGCCTGCTGCAAAATCGCCGCGCGGTCGCCAAGATTGGATCCTAAAAGGAGAAAAATTTTTCCTGAACCGGTCATGCAACGAGTAGATGTAATAAAGTATATACACGAAAAAAGGACTTCCCGACGAAAAGAAGCCCTTTAAAATAAATTCGTAAAACCTTTTAGAACGTAAGTGTTCCTTTATCGTATGCTTTCTGTATAGTTGCTTCGATACCGTTTTTATTGATGGTACGAAGAGCCGATGCTGCTACTTTCAACGTAACCCATTCTCCTGTCGAAGGGAGGAAGAAACGTTTCTTCTGCAAATTCGGGAAGAATTTACGTTTTGTTTTATTGTTAGCGTGAGAAACGTTATTTCCAACGCGAGTTCTTTTACCTGTAATTTGACAAACCTTAGCCATAACCTTGCAATTTTTCCAAATGAGGGTGCAAAGATGTGTAAATATTTTTTTTTGAGCAACTCTTGAAAGAAAATATTTACAAAAAACACATTACCAGCGCATTCTGAATCCTACGCCGTGAATGTTATCAATACGGATTTCCGGATCGCCAGACAGGTATTTTCTTAGCCTTGATATAAAAACATCGAGGCTCCTGCCCATGAAATAATCATCGTCGCCCCAGATGGCTTTCAAAAGCTCGTCGCGGCGGACAACCGTGTCGGGACGCTCTGCGAGGTATTTTAAAACCTCAGCTTCCCGGAACGTGAGGTTCTGGCTGGTGCCATTTAGATTTAATGTAAGCTTTTGAAAATCAAACAAATAATTTCCAATGCTACTGGTGCTGGTCTTTGCCGTTGCTGCCTGCTCGGATTTACTTCTTCTCAAAAAGACATCAATCCGGAGTTTCAGCTCCTCAATGCTGAAAGGTTTGGTAACATAATCGTCGGCACCGAGTTTGAGTCCTTTGATTTTGTCTTCCTGCAAAGATTTTGCGGATAGAAAAAGGATCGGGACCTGGTTGTCGGAATCTCTGATCTTCTCAGCCAGCGTGAACCCGTCCATTTTCGGTAGCATAATATCCAGGACACAAATGTCGAAATGCTCTTTGCCAAAAAAGTCAAGCGCTTCCTTTCCGTCTGCCGCGTGAATTACCTCGAAATCATACTCTTCCAGATTGTCTTTCGTGGCGAATGCCAAATTTGGATCGTCTTCTACGTACAGGATTCTTTTTTTCATGCGTGTTGTTTCTGAGGAATATTGACCTTGAACGTGCTTCCTTTTCCCAATGTGCTTTCCAGTTCCAGCTTCCATCGGTGCGCCCTGACGATCTGTTTGACATAACTCAACCCGATCCCAAAGCCTTTTACATTGTGCACATCGCCGTAAGGAATACGGAAAAACTGGTTAAAAATCTTCTTCTGATATTCCGGTGCAATACCGATTCCCTGGTCACGGACGGCAATTACAAGACATTTTCCTTTGTTGTAAATATCCACTTCTACCTCCGGGATATCGTCGGAATATTTTAAAGCATTGTCAATGAGATTATTAATCATGCACCTGAAATGGAATGGATCTGCTTCAATAATTTTGTTGACAGTTTCATCCCGGAACTTGACCTTGTTTTCAAATGGCAGCAGGACCGACCTGATCACTTCTTCCACATTCAAATGCTCTTTTTGTAAAGTAAGCACATTCCGCTCAGCTTTGGCCATCGAGAGCACCATTTCCACCTGTCCCTGCAGCCTTACTATCTCATCCTGAACAATTTGGACATAACGCTTATGCCGTTTCGGCTGCGTCATAATATTTTCGGAGTTGAGCACATCGGCTGCAATCCGGATCGTAGAAATGGGCGTTTGGAGCTCGTGGGTCATATTATTTACAAAATCACGCTGCACTTCTGAAAGTTGTTTCTGTCTTAGTATCACAAAAAGCGCATAAGCAAAAAGTAGCACGGCCACGAGCACCAGCACCGAAGACCAGATTGCCCGGTTAATGCTCCCTGCAAAATAGGTTTCCTGCTCTGGAAAGCGAACTCCGAAATAATAAGGATACTTGTCGGTCTTGATCCAATTGGAAGTCTTTGCGGGGATCTTCGCGCTATTTTTTGTGCTCAGCGACATGCCGTAGCGCATTCGGTTGGTCGTACAATCGTAAATACCGACATCGAAGTCGGCGATCAGTTTGTATTTCTGAAAGCTCTCCTTAATAAATACTTCCAGCAGTTCGGGCTGTGTGGTGGAGTTGGTATTGACCAGAAAGTACTCCGGAGAAAGCTGCTCAACAGGGTTACTGGTTTGCATAACACCATTTACACGCGCCAGTTTCGCGGCCACATCCTGCAGGGCGACGTGGGCATTCTGGTTAAACTGCCGGTGTCGGAGATCCAGCGCCTGTTTAACCCAGAAAATCTGCGTGATCACCACGCCTATGATCAGAAGTGCAGAGAATACAGTAAGTGCCTGAATTGTTCGTCTTGACATTGCAGTAATATAATAGTCAAATTTAAGACCATTTACACTAATAAAATGGGTAAAAGAGGCGTAAACAGGCCAAACTAGCCCTCCTTAACATTCATTAACGCTTCGTCTTGTCGCTATAAATAGTACTGGACCAGTCCGTCGAGCGGGGTTTTGAGGATCCGGCCGGGCTGCAAGCCTTTCGAGGTAAGTACAGTTTGGAGGATATCCTGATAGTAGAAAGCGATCGATCCCGTGAAGTGGACGGGATACTGGTCCGCGTTTTTGTGTTTGAGGATATACTTTTCGGTAAAAAGGGAGAATGCTTCTCTGAGCAGATCGAGTATGTAGCTATTGCTCAGGTGTTCTGAAATGAATACAGAAAACGAGGCAAAAAAACGGTTTGGATAAGGCTTTTTATAGGCTTGGTCCAATATATAAAGTCTGTTTATTTCGGGGTACTTTTCTGCAAATTTTTGATGAAGATCGCCGGGTAAATCGTTTTGTAAATAATTGACTACAAGCGTTTTACCCAGATATGATCCACTTCCCTCGTCGCCCAGCCAAAAACCGAGCGAGCCGATCGAATGCACTATTTTTTCGCCGTCGTAAAATGCATTATTGGCCCCCGTTCCGAGAATGCATGCCAGTCCGGCGCTGTGTCCGCACAAACCGCGGGCTGCTCCGAGCATATCAGAAGCCACTTCTATTACCGAAGCTGAACGAATGCAATGCTTCAAAGCATCAGACACCGGCCGGCCCGATTTTTCATCCGCGCAGCCAGCGCCGTAAAAGAAGATCTTGTCAATATCGCCCTCAATATGCGGCAAAACCTGCTTATCGAGTACCGGAATGATCTCTTCGGCTAACTGGTAAAATGGATTAATGCCGGCAGACTGAAATGAGGCGACGCGCGCGCCTCCTTTTGTAACTACCCAATCTGTCTTGGTCGAGCCGCTGTCGGCTATTAAAAAGGTTGAATCCATGAAACCGGTTTTAGGATATTTTCTGTAATCTGCCGACTATCTGGAAGCGTTTAAAAACCTGGTCAGTGTGCGGCGCGTCGCCCAGTTCTTTGGTAAGGTCCTGGCCGGCCCAATGTTCATAATGGTGGCCGTTTCGCCATAACCTGGATGAAGTAACGTCATAAATGATCCCTTTGTAAGCACACCAGATATCCTCTTTATCCTGACCATTCCGGAGCGCCAGCTGCGCGCGCGTATATTCTTTCATGAAGGTAAATTTTGCCCTTAATTTAATGATACCAGCCGGCGGGCGTAAAATTAAAGTGATCTTGAATGAATATTTTGATATTCAGACTAAAAAGTAAGAACTTGGCGTTGTGTTAAGAAATTTTAGGAAACAGATCTATGAAAAAAAGTTACTCTCTGATATGGTGTATTGCCTTGGTTTTCACATTGATAACCGTAGGTTGTAAAGAGAAAGTGAAACCCGCTTCAGAGCGAATCGCCAAAGCATGGACAGCAGAATCTGTAAAGCACGGAGCTGCGGTAGCTTACACAAGAGGCGGATCCAGCAATCAATTTCCCGGCTATTCGGCATTCAGGCTGGCGCTTACCAATGCCTCAGGCGCAATGACCGTTTCATTTACTGATTTCGAAGGAAGTACATTTAACGGAACCTGGGCACTGGAAGGTGAAAGTAAATTGATACTGAGCGGCTTAACCCCGCAGCCAACCGGAACAGGCGGAACTATTGAGTTTACTATCAATTCCCTCGAAGATGCGAAACTGGTACTTACCCGCTTAAAAGGCAGCTCCAAAACCGGAGGGTCAATCAATGAATACACTTTGACAAATCCGTAGGTAACACATATACAACTTAATTTGATCGCGAAGCCATTTCTGACCGGAAGTGGCTTCGCTTTTTTGTCTAATTTTGCAGGATGGAAAGCAGAACAGAAATTAGCAGCCTGGGCGAATTCGGGCTGATTCAGAGAATAAATAAAGGGGTTACCAACACGCAGCCTGATACTGTAAGAGGTATCGGCGATGACGCAGCGGTAATTGATATTGGTGAAGAATACGGTTTGCTGACTACGGATACGCTGCTGGAAGGCGTGCATTTCGATCTGACCTTTTTTCCACTTAAACATTTGGGTTACAAGTCTATATCTGCCAGTGTTTCGGATATAGCTGCGATGAACGGGTATCCCCGACAGGTAACCGTCAATATCGCGATCAGCAACCGGTTTTCTGTGGAAGCGGTTGATGAATTTTATGCGGGTGTGAAAGCGGCCTGCAAGGATTTTAACGTAGACCTGGTTGGTGGAGACACCTCTTCGTCGAGATCAGGCTTACTGATCTCTGTGAGCGTATTCGGTAAGGTTAAAAAGGACAAGGTCGTTTACAGAAATACGGCAAAAGCGAACGATCTGTTGTGTGTCACCGGCGATTTGGGTGGCGCTTATCTTGGTCTTCAACTGCTGGAAAGGGAAAAGCAGGTTTTCCTGGCTAACCCGGAAATGCAGCCTGAGCTGGAAGGAAAAGATTACGTCATACAGCGCCAACTGCGGCCAGAGGCAAGAATGGACGTAATCTATGAGCTGGAAGAAGCGGGAGTGTTACCCACTTCAATGATCGATTTATCCGACGGGCTGGCTTCGGATCTGCTGCATATCTGCGCTCAGTCGGGAGTAGGAGCGGTTGTGTTTGAAGAACGTTTACCTGTTGATGAACAAACGTTCCTCGCTGCGACAGAACTGAATATCGGGCCGATCACTGCCGCATTGAATGGTGGTGAAGATTATGAGCTTTTATTTACTGTTTCTCAGGCCGATTATGAAAAGATTAAAAACAATCCCAAAATAAGTTTCATCGGTTATATCGCTGATAAAAGTGAAGGAGTATCGTTGCATACCAAAGCAGATAGCCGCGTTCCTATGACCGCGCAGGGCTGGACCTGATCTTTAATCTAAATAATAACGAAGAGGCACGACCGCGCAGGTTGTGCCTCTTCTGTTTTGAAATGAAACCCAAAAATAACACGCAACCATCGGAGGTTTTTGCCCGTATTCGGGATTAACCAATTCATCTCTAACAATAAAAAATGAATCCGATGAAAATCTTTTCGATTTCCCGCAGCCTGCTTGTGCTGGGATTACTCTCAATGATGATATCCTGCTCCGATGACGACGATAAACCAGAACCTGTTCCTAATGATGTAATGTTGAAAGAGGCCGGTTCATCAGGTAAAGTTTTGACAGATAAGGCGGGGAAAACCCTTTATTTTTTCACAAAAGACGCGGGTAACACATCTGTATGTACCGGCACCTGCTTAACCAAATGGCCGGTATTCTCGGTAGCCAATCCGGCTTCAATCAAGTTGGACGCAGGTTTGAAAGCTTCTGATTTCGCCAATATCACGCGCTCCGACGGCGTGACACAAACTACTTACAAAGGCTGGCCGCTCTATTATTTTCAGGATGATGCAGTTGCAGGAGATGTGAAGGGCGAAGGTGTGGGTAATATATGGTATGCAGCAAAAGCGAAGTATACTGTAATGCTTTCAAATGCGCAGCTGGTGGGAAATGACGGTAAATCTTATAAAGCCGACTATACAGAAGGCACAGCGGAAACGCAGTTTATCGTGGATAGTCTGGGCCGCACACTGTATGCATTTGCCCGCGATTCGTCGATGAACAACAATTGGACAACAAATGACGCGACGCACGACGCCACCTGGCCGATATACGAAGTTTCCAGCATCGAAGATGTTCCGTCAGGTTTGGATAAAACGCATTTCGGTACGATAACCGTTTTTGGTAAAAAGCAGCTGACGTATAAAGGCTGGCCGCTTTACTATTTCGGGCTGGATGCGATGACCAAAGGACCTACAAAAGGAGTAAGCGTACCGCGGCCGGGCGTTTGGCCGATCGTTAACAAAGAGTCACCGAATGCGCCTAACTAGATTGATTTATTACAAAGTGTGGAAAAGTGGCTTTCGAAAGGAAGCCGCTTTTTTATTTGCCCCAAACCGAAACCAGTTTTTCGAAAAGCTCCTGTAAAAACAATGTGCGTTTGCCAGCCAAACCGTCGCCCACGGGCTGATCGCCAATTTGCACCACAGGCATTACCCATTTCGTGGTACTGGTCGTAAAAACTTCGTCCGCCGTAATTACTTCCTGGTAGAAAATAGGTCTTATTTCTACTTCAAAATGCGGCTCTGCAAGTTCTAATACTACTTTTCTAGTAATACCATTTAATATATTACGATTGGAAGTGATCAGTTTGCCGTCGCGGAAAATGAAGATATTGCTTCTGGTCAGCTCGCTCACTTCATCGTTCTTATAAAACAAAAGATCGGCCGCCTGCTGCCTTTTCATTTCATCTGCCATCAAAACCATATGTACATAATTGGTGGTTTTGATTTCGGGCAGGTCGCGCACGTATTCATAGGGAATGACCTTAATACCTTTCAAACGGCCAGCCGGATTATCCTGCGGCAATGCCTCGGTACGGATCAGGAAGTTGGGCTGCACTACATTGACACTGTCCGGCGCATAACCGCCCGTGAGTACGAAACGAAATGCTACTTCCTGCTCCCCCGACAATGCGTGGAGGTCGGCGAGCACTTTTTCGGTTTCACTTTGGGAGATATTGACCGGCAGTTTGAGCAGTCGCGCCGAATTTTCAAAACGCTGCCAGTAATCGTCCCAGCGGAAAGGAATTCCATTGTAGGTCCTGAAATAGTCGAACAAACCGTATCCGCGCAGCAAACCGAGGTCGTTGGTTTTAAATACGGGCTGGTCTGTCGGGGTAATTTCTCCGTTGAAATACTGATGAAATGACATGCGGTTCTGAAAAAGGATTAGATTTTCAAAGTTATCACAATGTGTGGTAATAGCTTTAAAACAGCTCGAAATCGAATTAATACATAAAATGTTATCGGCAAGACAAGGAAATTCCGCTACTTTGCATAAGTCGCTTTAACCGGCTGGTAAGTTAATGTCTAATTTTGCGTCCTGATTAATCAGGCGATCCTGCACTTCGAATGGTTAACCCCGAGCAATTACTGCAAAAGCTTCAAGCCGAATTTGAAAAACATTCCTACGGGGATAATCCGGCTGAACTTTATGAGCCGATCAGTTATATTATGTCCCTGCACGGCAAGCGCTTCCGGCCATTGCTGACACTTTTGGCCTCGTCGATCTATTCCGAGGATCTTCTTCTTGCATTGAAGCCGGCTATGGCGGTTGAGGTTTTTCACAATTTTACACTGATGCACGACGATATTATGGACCGTGCGCCTTTGCGGAGAGGGAAACCTACCGTACATGAAAAATGGAATGCCAATACGGCCATTTTATCGGGTGATGTCATGCTGATCCGTGCTTATGATCTGCTTCTGGATATTCCGAAGGAAAAGCTCAGACTTGTGCTGTCGCGTTTTAACCAAACTGCCGCGGAAGTTTGCGAGGGCCAGCAGCTGGATATGAATTTTGAAACACGCTGGAATGTTACCGAGCAGGAATATCTGGAAATGATCCGTTTGAAAACATCGGTTTTACTTGGATTTGCGTTGGAATTGGGGGGAATAATAGGGGGCGCAGACGAAGAATCTGTACGTCTTCTTTATGCAGCCGGAGAAAATATGGGCATTGGGTTTCAGCTGAAAGACGATCTGCTGGATGTTTACGGTGACCCTTCCAAGTTCGGGAAGCAGGTGGGTGGGGATATTCTGGCAAACAAGAAAACTTTCCTGCTGATTGAAGCGCTGTCAAAAGCAGATGCTGCGACGAAAAGCGAGCTTGAGAAATGGATTTCTGTACCGGATTTCAACCCGGAGGAAAAAATCAATGCAGTGAAGGCGATTTACGAGACGTTGAACATCAGGACGTTTACAGAAAAAAAGATAAGCGAGTACTTCGAAATCGGGTTGCAAAACCTGCGCGATTTGAAAATAGAAAATGCCCGGAAAGAGCCGCTGCTCCAATTTGCACAGCAGCTTGTTGAACGGGAAAAATAATACAATTCTCTAATCCTTAATTTTATGTCACTTACCCTTCTTCTTGTCATTATAACATCGGGTATCAGTTATTATGCTTTCAACAATTACAGTTTGATGGATAAGCTGATCATGAACCCGTATAAAATCACCAAACGCAATGAATATTACCGGTTTGTAACATCCGGCTTTATCCATGCGGATTTCGGGCACTTAATCTTTAATATGCTCAGTTTGTGGTTCGTAGGCGAAGGTATCGAGCGGCTTTTTGGCATGTTGTTCGGTCCTAGCGGGTCCCTGTATTTCCTGTTTCTTTACATTGCCGGCATTATTGTTTCAGATATTCCAACTTTTTTGAAACACCGGAACAGCTCAAATTACAACTCACTGGGCGCTTCGGGAGGTGTTTCCGCTGTTTTGTTCGCAGCAATTCTCTTTGCTCCCACCATGACAATTTCCTTATATTTCTTCATCAAAATGAAGGCATTCATTTTCGGAATTTTGTTCCTGGGATACTCGCTGTACGAAGCAAAAAAGGGTACGAGTTACGTGAATCACAGCGCGCACATGTACGGCGCGATCTTCGGGATGGTCTTTATGGCAGTTGTTTACCCGGCGTCAGTGCCTGGGTTTTTCGAGCAAATCGGAGATTGGATAGGCACATTAAGGCCCTGAATTATTTCAATTCGGCAAGCACAGTAACACTTCCAATCGTTTTATCCTGCAGATTTACTTTGATTTCCGCGTCGAGGGGTATGAAGATGTCGACGCGGGAGCCGAATTTGATAAAGCCCATTTCGGTGCTCTGTTCCACCTGGTCGCCTTCCTTAACATACCAGCGAATGCGGCGTGCGGCAGCTCCTGCAATTTGCCTGAATAGTATATCAATGCCTTCTATGGTCCTGATCACGACGGTAGTACGCTCATTGTCGGTACTCGACTTTGGGTGCCAGGCTACGAGGTATAGGCCTGCGTGGTATTTGAAATACTGAATCACTCCGCTCACCGGGTTCCAATTGACGTGTACATTCAGCGGCGACATGAATATGCTGATTTGCCTTCTTGGTCCTTTAAAGTATTCAGTTTCCACTACTTCTTCAATCACTACCACTTTTCCGTCGCAAGGCGCAACGATTTGTCTGTCGCTTTTATGTACAACCCGTTTTGGAACGCGGAAGAACTGAACAACCAGTAAAAGGACGACAAAGCTGCCGATCAATACTAATCGGGGAATCCAGTAACCGTCAGGAAGAAGGTAATTGATTCCTAAGTTGATCAGTACCAGAACGATAATTGTAATCAGAATAATGGTATAGCCTTCCTTGTGAAGCTTCATGTTGATGGGAAATTGCGTTAGTGCCTTTCAATAATTGCAAATATCGTATAAATCCTGATTTTACGGCAGCAAAAAGCCCTGCCTTTCTGTTCAGGGAAGGCAGGGCTTGCATTATTTGTGTGAAAAATGGCTACTCAATTACTACACATTCACCATTTTTAACTTCTTGTTCTACTTTTTTAAACTTCACATCACGCAGAATCCGGCCGTCGCGGTATTGAACCGACACTTTCTGATTGCGATCTGCAATGCGCTCAATACGAACAGGTTGTGCTTTGGTAGTTGATTCCGTACGCGCATATCTGCTTTGATCGAGATCGAGGTCAATATCTTCTTCTTTGTTGGTATGCAGCTCAGGCGCTGGTGCCGGCCGGCGTACGATTTGTTGCACAGCAGTTGCCGGAACAGCCTCTTCCTGAGGAATATCCGCTTTCATAAGGAAAGAAATCATGTCGAAGTTCACTTTGCTCAAAAAGCGTTTGAACAATTCTACGGATTCAAATTTATAGATCAGCAAAGGATCTTTTTGTTCAAAAACCGCATTCTGCACGGATTGCTTCAGATCGTCCATTTCACGCAAATGCTCTTTCCATTCCTGATCGATCAGTGAAAGTACGATTGCTTTCTCCATTTCGTGGGTGATTTCCTTCCCTTCATTATCAATGGATTTTTTCAATCCAACCACCACCCCAGTCTGACGGATACCGTCGCTGAACGGTATCATAATCTCGGTTACAGTAGCACCCCTTTCAGTATAAATAGAGCGAAGTACCGGCAATGCTTTTTGCGAAATCGCATTGTTTTTGTCCTGATACTGCTTTTCAGCAGCTTCGTACAGGCGTTGCGAACGATCTGCGGGTTTGAATGAGCTGTACTCCGATTCACTAAAAGGAAGCTCCATTCCCAGCGTGGTGATGGCAGCCAGTTCCAGTTCGGCATAAGTGCCGGCTGTATTGATCAGCTCATCACACACGTCGAAGAGCGTATTGGCAATATCCACAGCCAAACGGTCGCCAAACAATGCATTTCGGCGACGGGTATAGATCGCATCACGCTGGTAGTTCATAACATCGTCATATTCCAGCAAACGCTTCCGCATTCCGAAGTTATTTTCCTCCACTTTTTTCTGCGCACGCTCGATCGACTTGGTGATCATGCTGCTTTGAATTACCTCTCCTTCTTCAAGACCCATTCTGTCCATTACCTTCGCCATCCGGTCGGAACCGAAAAGGCGCATCAGGTTATCTTCCAGAGAAACGAAGAATTGAGAAGAACCCGGGTCACCCTGGCGACCGGAACGACCGCGCAGCTGTCTGTCGACGCGTCGGCTTTCGTGCCTTTCAGTACCTATAATCGCCAATCCACCTGCTTTTTTCGCCTCAGGGGTCAGTTTTATATCTGTACCGCGACCGGCCATGTTGGTAGCAATCGTAACTGTCCCAGGCTTACCAGCCTCGGCTACCACTTCCGCTTCACGCTGGTGTTGTTTCGCATTCAGTACCTGGTGAGAAATCTTCCGCAGGGTAAGCATCCGGCTGATGATCTCCGAGTTTTCAACTGAAGTCGTACCCACCAAAACCGGCCTGCCGGCTTCCACCAGTTCCACGATTTCGTCTGTTACCGCATTGTATTTCTCACGTACCGAACGGTACACTTTGTCTTCGTGATCCTTACGAACAGCGGTTACGTTGGTCGGGATCGAGACAACGTCGAGCTTATAGATTTCCCAGAATTCACCAGCTTCGGTTTCCGCAGTACCCGTCATACCAGCCAATTTGTGGTACATCCGGAAATAATTTTGCAGGGTAACGGTCGCGTAGGTTTGAGTCGCGTCTTCAACCCGCACGCTTTCTTTCGCTTCAATAGCCTGGTGCAAACCATCAGAATAGCGGCGACCTTCCATGATACGGCCCGTCTGCTCATCAACAATCTTCACTTTACCGTCGATGATCACATATTCTACATCCTTTTCAAAGAGTGTAAATGCTTTCAGCAACTGGTTAACTGTATGGATTCTTGCCGTTTTGACGGAATAATCGCGGATCAGAGATTCTTTCTTGATAATGCGATCCTGCTCGCTGAGGGACAAATCTTTCTCAATTGCGTCGAGGTCAACTGCAATATCAGGCAGAATAAAGAAGTTAGTTTCTTCCGATTCTCCGGTCAAAAAGTCAATCCCTTTCTCAGTAAGCTCAATACTATTGTGACGTTCATCGATCGTGAAATAAAGCGGCGCATCAGCTACCGGCATCAATTTTTGATTTTCAGCCAGATAAATCGATTCAGATTCCTGCATCAAAGCTTTGATACCCGATTCACTGAGGTACTTTATAAGAGGCTTGTATTTCGGCATACCGCGGTGTGCACGGAACAATGCAAGTCCGCCTTCTTTTTTGTCTCCTGCTGCAATTTTCTTCTTCGCGTCATTTAAAAAATCCATTGCAAGCTTTTTCTGAGCTTCAACAATGCGTGAAACGCGCGGTTTTAATTCAATATATTCCTGTTCGTCGCCACGCGGAACCGGCCCGCTGATAATCAAGGGCGTACGCGCATCATCAATCAATACGGAATCAACCTCATCGACCATCGCAAAATGGTGTTTGCGCTGTACCAGCTCTTCCGTAGTCCGTGACATATTGTCACGCAGGTAATCAAAACCGAATTCGTTGTTTGTTCCGTAGGTCAGATCAGCCTTGTAAGCATTTCTTCTTGCGATGGTATTGGGCTGGTGACGGTCGATACAATCCACACTCAAACCGTGAAATTCGAAAAGGGGCGCGTTCCATTCGGCATCACGTTTGGCGAGGTAATCGTTCACAGTGACAATATGTACTCCCTGACCTGCGAGCGCATTCAAAAATGCAGGCAAGGTCGCAACAAGCGTTTTACCCTCACCCGTGGCCATTTCGGAAATTTTACCCTGGTGCAATACAACCCCGCCGATCAGCTGCACATCGTAATGCAGCATATTCCATTTAATAGGCTGGCCGATTACATCCCAGGTTGTATTCCAATGTGCCTTGTCGCCTTCAATCCTGATATGCGACTTTCTTGCCGCAACTTCCCGGTCAAAATAGTTGGCAGTAACTTCCAGCTGTTCGTTTTCCTTAAACCGGCGGGCAGTTTCTTTTACGATTGCAAATGCTTTTGGAAGAATTTCGAGCAAAACTCTTTCAAGCTCTTTGTTCCTGTCCAGTTCAAGTGCATCTATTTTTTTGAAAATAACCTCCTTGTTGTCCACATTCGGCTCATCGCTGGCCTGTTGTTTTGATGCAGCGATCTGGTCGTCAATGGATTTAAGCTGATCGGATATATGTTGTTTCAGGCCGGCTGACTGAGACCTGAGATCGTCATTCGATAAAGAAGCTAACAGCGCATATTCGGCATTGACTTTATCCACATACGGGGTCAATTCTTTCAAATCCCGTTCTGATTTGGTGCCAAACAGCTTGGAGAATATTTTAAACATGATTTATATATTTTATATCGTTCATTCTCAAAGAAAAAATTAAGCCTGTCTTAAAATCAATGCCAGTTTGTCAGCACAGAGGCTTATTTCGCCCCCAAAGGTAATTCATTGCCAATTCTGTTGCGCAACTTCTTTGATTTTCCTGAGAGTTGTTGTTAGGTAGTCACATTGCAAGGGGTATCCGCTTTCTAGACTCCTCTGCCCCTGGGAAGCCGCTAGTCCTTGACAGTTCAGTGCGACCGGGCTTGCACGAAGGAGGTTGTTAGTACTGGATGAGGTATTGGGAGATCAGCGTCGGGGATAGGGCATTTGGTAATTTACTTCGCTATCGATGCTCGCTAAGAGGGTGTTTGGGAATTAAGTTTTACTAATCGGCTTTATTCGTTGTAACATCAACTGAATATTGGCCAGAAAGAGCCAAGAAACAGAAGATGATACGGTATATTCATAATCTTTCACGATTCTACGAAAGAAATTAGTCCATGCGAATGTCCTTTCGACGACCCATCTTTTAGCGACTGGTATAAATCCACTTGCAGATTCTGGCTTTGAAGCTTTCTCAAAATCGATACCATTTTTCCTGATTTCATCCGCGAAAACGCCGTTATATGCTTGGTCTCCGTAAATCTTTATTAGACGTTCATCTTGGCAGATAAGGTCAGCCATGAAAGCAAGGGATGCGGGACCGTCGCCCTGATTTGCGGCATGAATATGTGCAAACCAGATCCGACCTTCGCTGTCAACTAGCACCTGCCTTTTACGTCCGTTTACTTTTTTATTGGCATCCGTGCCACGTAATTCACAAATCATAGGGGACAACTTAACGCTCTGGCTGTCAATACAAAGAATCGACGGATTTTTATCCCTATGAGCATTTATCCGGTCCATCTGGTTAACTGCCCGATTTATTTGCTCAATTACATTTTGCTTTTTCCACTGGCTGAAATACCAATATACTGCTTGCCAATGAGGAAAACAGGAAGGCAAATTTCGCCATTGGCAGCCTGTACGAAGTATGTAGAGAAGTGCATCCATCACCTCCCTCAAATTCAGTTTTCTCTTTCTTTTTAGATTCAAAAATGGTGATATTGCCGCCCATTGGAGATCGGTCAGTCTAGTAAACTGTTTAATCAATGCTTTAATGTTTCGTCACTGCAAAGATGGTACGATCTCCATTCCTTGCAATTCCCAAACACCTTCTAAGAAAGTATAAAAATCATTAGACAGGGAACAGGGTGCCATTTTAAAAGATGCAAGCCGAGGGATATGGGGGAAGGAAAGCTCCGTAAAATGACAAATCTAAAGTGAAAATTCGATTAGATTGAAAACGGATAAAGCCTCTAATAGACCAACTTTTTGGAAAAAAGGGCTTTGCAAATATTTGTTTGAGAATCCCAGGGATTCATATTTTGCGGAGCAAAATATATTTTTGAAAGAGATAGCTGAAATTCGCGATGATTATTGTGATCAAAATTTGGGACGTGGTTGCCCAGAATCCACACTTTTCAACAAAAAAATAAAGTAGAAAATAGTTTAGCAACAGATTTAAAAAATGTAAGAAAATATAGGCGGAGAGTTGTTCTATACTTCTAAGCTGTGATTCAATAAACACAACGTATTTAGAGAAGAAAAAGCCCAAAGGAAAACTGACAGAAAGCGATATGAAGTAAGCGCAAGAATATTTCGTAAGCGATATGTTCCCTAACCGTACAATCTCAACCTCTTTTCGATCCACTATCTGACTTATCACAAAGAAGTCAAGAAGAAAATTGTAGCTGACGAAGAATATGCCAAGGCTAATAGCTGTTAAAAATAAGCCGCAACAAATGTATCGAAAGGAATGAATTGATAAAAAGTGTCTAACCAGTGGGTAAAATAAATCAACAATATTCATACTCATCTACTTCTCAGCCATTACAAAGAAATCCATGCATTCATCTTTTACGGAATCGAGGTAATAATCGGAATACGTGATATTGTTGCATATATTGACATTCTGCCTATATAATAGTATCCGGTTAATGTTATTGGCAAGATTGTAAGGAATCTTCCAGAGTGCAGATGGCAGTTTATGTTGTAGATTGAAAATATCTAAGCGACTAAATTTTTTTACGCTCATTTTATTTGCTTCATAATATTGCATAACATTATTATTTCCATATACTCCCAGTAATTCGTATTTATCAAAACTCCCGTTAATATTTTTTGAATAGTTTTTGTACTATATTCTCTTACATGATGCGGATTTCGCGTCAGTGACATGAGATTATTGGGAGTAGTGAGAATAAGCTTTCCACCCGGCCTCAGAATGCGACGTATTTCGGCTATTAAGATATTATCTTCTTTAATATGTTCAATGACTTGAAAGCAGATTACAGTATCAAACGAATCATTCCCTATGTTATTCAGATTTGGCAATTTGCTTCTGAAAATTCCGCAATTTGAATGACTGTATTTTTGACTGGAAATATATTTGTCGACTCCTGCAACCCATACACAGTTAGGAGCCAATATATCTAGGCCATACCCTGTGCCGCATCCGAGCTCAATTACTATACCCTTCAAATGCTTAATTGCTTCTTTGTAGGCAAAAACGTGTCGCTGAAAAACATAGTTGTCAATCTGATGTGAAATATTTACTCTTTCGGCTGTGTTCAATAGTGCTATCATAGTGCTCATTCGTTTTGAGTAAGTCACAAATAGCAAACAACACCCTTATCTCATTATTGAAAATTATAGAACAATCCGATAGACAATCCAATCCATTTCTTTTTGTATGAGGATTTTTCTACGGAAAAACTATTTTGAATAATAAATGGAGGAGACAAAAGGCTCAGTTCATCCTCATACCATTTGGATCCAAAGGGGAAATTATAGACAGATGTTGCGACACCACTAACAAGATAGCTTGTACGTAAAATGTTAAAAGTAGGCCCGATTTTAACCATATATTTTGATGTGAGTTTATTATTCCAGGATAAGGTAACAGTATAGAGTTGGCCATTTATAGTGTCACTTTTTCTTGATGGGCGACGGCTGAATGAGACATTCTGCTTCAGGAAACCGATAGTCGCATTTAGTTGACACTGAGACTTGCTGTTGTCATTCAATATTGAACCTAAGCCAAGCCTCCAATTGGGGATTTCATAGTTTGTGCCAATGGAGGATAGCAGATGTATTGGCTTTAATCCAATTTCGAATGCAATGTTTGTGTAAGATGTTTCGGATGCATAGAATCCGGCGTGTAAATGCCATTTTGGCGATGAGGTTGACTCGGACAGGCTTTCTATCACACCTATTGAATGGCCTAATTTAATAGGTACGAGATTAGTGATCTGTTTCAAATTGGGTGTCGCTAGTGGTAAAGGCTTCCAAGTTTTACTGTTCATCAATCGAAGGCCGGTTTGTTGCTGATTACTTAGTCCATGGCTCATACTACTTCTTGAAGAATCAATTGAGAGTTGAGCTCCCCCGATGTGCAGGTTCTTAAAATTCTCAATTTTATCATGGGTATTTCTCCCAATTTCTCCGACTATTTGTTTTGGTGAAGCGCTATGTGTCTTATTTAACGGTCTTAAACGTTTTGGAATACTCTTCTTTTGAATTATTACGTATTCCCCTAAAATCTGATAGTTTAAGGGGGTTGTTCTACTCATGTGCACCAATAGCTGCAAAATCGTACATTTTTTTCTTGGTATTATAATTTCAGTCTTACTTATTGTCGCGGAATTAAATGAAAGCCTGATAGTAGTCTTCTGGTGTATGTATTTTGTCAATGAGTCCAAGGAAATCTTGTCTTCAATTTCTAGTTTGTGAAGTAGCCCGGAGGCTATCTTGCTTTGAGAAAAGACGTTCGCTTGAAACCCAATTATTAAAAGTACCTTCGCCAAACTATGCCACATTTTATTCGCATTTATCTCCTATTATAATAATCTTGTCGGTTCCTGATACACTCTTATATTCTAGTTTTAGCGTATAGGCAATGATATCTAATATTTCTTCCAGCGATTTATTTTCAAACCGGGAGGTGATCCTGCAATCTCTAATATCTAAATCTGTAAATTGAAACCGCACTTTATAGTCTTTTTCAAGAATGATAAGAACTTCATGTAGAGGGGTGTCCTTGAAATCCAGAATATGACTATCTAAGCTGGATTCTTTGATTGGCGGATGCCTAGGATATAATCTATTGCTACTTTCTCGCTTATAAATACTTTCAGAACTTCTTTGCTTATTGCTTTGAACTATCACTTTATTTGCCGAGCCAAAGGTAATCGTATCGGAAAGGTTGTTAAAGCTAACCATTAGTACGAGAATAGCGTTAATTGCGGACGTTATGGTTATGAGTGGATATCCTTTCCCAGAAATCATTTCAGTCGAGTAATGTGCTTTTTCGGTCATTGATCTCAGTTTCCGTAGCTGCAACCTTGTTTCTGCCCATTCAGCTCTCGTGTTGGGTAATTGGTAGCGTTCATGTTGAAAGGTTATCTCTATTGTTTTCCACAAACGCTGGAATTCTTTTTGATTGGATATGGATTGACTCAACCAAAGCTCGACCTTACAGGCTTCGTCTGGTGACGCTTCACCGAGTATGTATTTTGTCAGAATGGATTGTATATCTGTCATGACATATTCAGTTAATATTTTCTATTATAGAAATCAAGCAAAACAAAAGATCTGCCAGCTCTAAGCGTAAAATTTTTAATGCTTTTGTCATTTGCGCTTCAACGGTCTTAACTGCAATTCCCAATTCCGCTGCAACTTGTGAGTACGTTTTTCCCTCTTCCCTACTTTTGATAAATATAATTTTGCATTGGGGTGGTAGCTTGTTTAATGCAGCATCAATTGAGTTCTGCATTTCTTTGATTTCGATTGAGGTAATGCCACTTTCTGCACTATTTAATTTTTCAGAAGTCCGATCCAAGTCGACAAAGTTTTGTGACCGGCTCTGGTGATTGATACAATGGTTGTAAACGGCACGGAAAAGATAGGACTGCAGAGAAACTTTAATTTCAAGCGCGTCTGTTCGTTCCAGGAGTGAAAGGAATACTTTTTGGACAACATCTTTGGCTGTTTCATTCTCTTTTAGAAGCGTAAATGCATATCTATACAAAGCTTCATAATGCTTGTTAAATGCTTCCTCGATTGCCTTTATCAGGAGATCTTGTTTAGTCATTCCTTGCTACATTTCAATGCTAATGTGTGCTCATATAAAATACTCTTAGGGCAAAGACACCAAATCATGATCATACCCTTATCGAGTACTCGCCTCAGACATTTAAGATGTTCCGGGATTACCTTTAAATAATTATTGTGATTTGATTTTGAGGAAGCTTAGGTGGATCTGGTGCGAATTCGACCTCTTTCTGCTTGCGATGGGGCTGGGAGGAGATATAAAATTTATTTATTTAACGGTGGGTTAATTTTCAGTCACTAGCGTTGTTTTCTGTGGAACAATCGCATTATCTAACACTTGACAGTCATATAATCCGTCACCTCACACCACTAAATAAAACCCCCGCTAACGGCAAAAAGCCGTTTGTAAAGAAAACAATCAACTACTAGGTAATGCATAGTAGCTTTGAATCATCAAATCAAAATAAACGCTATTAGCCATGAACCATAACAGATTATACCGGAACACAGCCAACAAAATGATCGGTGGAGTAGCTTCCGGACTTGCAGATTACTTTCAGATCGACGTAACGATCGTCCGTGTTTTATTCGTACTGGCAGTCTTTGTCCCAGTCACATTTCCGATCGTCCTGTTTTACATTATCCTCTGGATCGTGATGCCGGATATTGCAAAAAGACCAAAATCAATCATTGAGGAGAATTTTCACTCCTAGATCTTAACAATCCATCAGTAAAGACTTCGTAGTTGCAAACCGCCGGAAAACAAATTCCGGCGGTTTGTTGTTTTAGGTTAAATTTCTATTTTTACCCGATAGTATGCAGGCATACTATCGTAATTTTCATGGACTTAACATAGCTATATGAACGCATATATTGTAGCGGGATACAGGACCGCAGTGGGAAAAGCTTCCAGGGGCGGCTTCCGCTTCACACGTCCCGACGATCTTGGGGCTACGGTTATCAAACATTTGCTCGAAAAGCTACCTGAGCTGGATCCTACCCAGGTCGACGATGTGATTGTGGGCAATGCGGTACCGGAGGCTGAGCAGGGAATGCAAATGGGGCGCTACGTGGCTCTGCTTGCACTGCCGCAGAATGTTTCAGGAATTACTATAAATAGGTATTGCGGCTCGGGTGTGGAGGCTATCGCGATGGCGGCGGCGAAAATAAATGCCGGCATGGCCGAATGTATCATTGCGGGAGGCACCGAATCCATGTCAATGGTACCTACCATGGGCTGGAAAACGGCACTGAACTATGAGATCGCACACACCAATCCGCAATATTACCTGAGCATGGGGCTGACGGCCGAGCAGGTTGCGAAAGATTTTAATATCAGCCGGGAAAAGCAGGACGAATTTTCTTTCCAATCACATCAGAAAGCATTGCGGGCACAGAAGGAAGGCTGGTTTGCGGATGGAATTGTGCCGGTTACTGTGAAAGAAACTTATTTTGACCAAGCTTCCGGTAAGAAGAAAACCCGCGAATTGGTAGTGAACCAGGATGAAGGCCCGCGTGCTGATACTACGCTGGAGGCTTTGAATAAATTAAAGCCCGTTTTTGCTGCCGGCGGATCGGTTACGGCGGGTAACTCTTCCCAAACTTCCGACGGGGCCGCATTTGTGATGGTCATGTCGGAAAATATGGTAAACAAGCTGAACCTCAAACCAATCGCCCGAATGCTGTCTTATGCCACTGCAGGTGTGGATCCCCGGATTATGGGTATTGGTCCGGTGGCGGCGATCCCTACTGCGCTCAGACAGGCTGGTTTGAAATTACAGGATATTGAGCAAATTGAACTGAACGAAGCATTTGCCGCGCAGTCGCTTGCCGTGATCCAGGAGCTGGATATTAATCCGGAAATTGTAAATCCAAATGGCGGCGCCATCGCGCTGGGCCACGCGCTGGGTTCAACAGGGGCCAGGCTGTCGGTGCAACTATTCAATGAAATGAAGCGGCGGAACCAGAAATATGGTATGGTAACAGCCTGTGTGGGCGGTGGCCAGGGTGTTGCCGGAATTTTCGAAAGACTCAATTAAACCGGCAACTAACTAATTTTATTCTAATCAACGATCTCCGTGGTACGTTTGCCCTCGTTCCACGGAGATTCTTTATTTTTACGCAGCCAACTTGCACGCTTTTTCATGGATGTATCCATTATCATCATTAATTACCGCACGCCACAACTGATCATTAATTGTTTAAATTCTATTCATCAGCACACTTCCGGAGTGACGTTTGAAGTAATAATTGTTGACAATGACCCTGAAAACGGTGGCGGTGACCTGATCCGCGGTACCTATCCTTCTGTCCGCTGGATTGACCTGCCCTCCAATCCGGGCTTTGGAATTGCCAATAATAAGGGAATGGCAATAGCAAAAGGGAAGTATTTCCTGCTGCTCAATGCCGACACGCTGGTCACCGACAATGTGATAGGCCGCTGCTTTGAGCGACTTGAAATCAGGCAGGATATCATCGCCTGCGGGGCACTGCAATATTATCCTGATGGTACGCCAATGCCATTTTACCAAAGTTTCAATGAGTTTCGGAAAACGTTTTTTATACTGCCTCCGGGAGGTACGACGGACAACATACTGAACCGTTTTTATCCGGAACCCCAATATTCGGACCCCGATCAATACGACTGGCTGGTTGGTGCATTCATTTTTCTGAGGCGCGAAGGATTTGAGAAAACGGGCGGGTTCAGTCCGGATTTTTTTATGTACGGGGAGGACGTGGAATGGTCGGGAAGGCTGGGGAAACTGGGGAAGCTATGTTATTTCAAAGATTGTAAATTCATTCACCTCGAAAATAACAATCCGTTCCGGCGGACGAATATTTCCTGGATCAACCGGTTCAGTACGCAAATGCAGGTATCCAATTTCCTTTGGGTGAGGAAGCAATATGGTGTTTTTCAGTATCTTTTACTGATCGCACATTATATTAGTATGGTACCGGTGGTTTTTGGCTGGAAAATTGCATTTAATATCAAAAGCAGCAGAAATCCGCTGATAGAACTAAGAACCCAGCGGATTTATGTCAGAAAAACGGTGGTAATTTTAAAGTATTTCTGGCAGACTTTATTCTTAAAAAAAGGATCGTATAAGATAAAACCGCACGAGAACATCGACCTATTAACCGCCTCTGCATGAATAGCATGAAGAAAAAAATACTGTTTTTCACGCCCTATGCCACAAGGACAGGATCAGAAATGATGCTGTTGTATATTTTAAAAAAAATCGACCGTTCGCGTTTCGACGTAGGTATTGTAAGTTTTGCTAACGGGGAGTTACTGAACGATTTTCCCGAAGATATCCCAAGATTCATAGCCCCTCGAAAGTTCAATGTATTTCAAAAAGTATCCTACCACATTGGTATTAATCCTATTCACAGGTATTTACGAAAGCTCGCGAAAGATTTCAAAGCGGATTTCTGGTATGTGAATACCACCATGATCCCCGAATCTATCGTAATTGCAAAAGAATTTTCCATCCAAGTCGTAACACACTTTCACGAAATGCCGCTGACATACAGCTATCTCAGCGGGCCGGATTTTAAAAGTATTATCGACTATTCACATTTGCTGATCGGCTGCTCGCAGGCTACCTGCGATGCGCTCAGTAACGCAGGCGCTAAAAATATCGGTCTGCTATATTCTTTTATTGACCATAAGCTGGTTAAAAAGGATAACGAGCGAAGCAATCAGCTGAGAAAGGATCTTGGTATTCCGGAAAAAGCATTTGTTTGGGTATTGTCAGGAATGACTTCAGAGCGAAAGGGTTTTGATATGCTCCCGGATATTGCCGATGAGCTCGATGACCCAAATGTCCACCTCATTTGGGTTGGGGCAAAAATTGACGACGGGATGGTTTATTATACCGAACAGAGGTGTGTAAGTAGCAAATCTGCGACCAAAATTCATCTGGTAGGTAAGCAAAAAGAAGATTATTATAACTACCTTAACGTGGGTAACGGGTTCCTCCTCACCTCGAGACAAGACCCTTTTCCTCTTGTGATGATAGAAGCTGCGCTGTTGGGCAAGCCCATTGTTTCATTCCCTTCCGGAGGTGTTTCCGAATTTATTCAGGATGGAATGGGTGTGGTGACCAGTGACCTGAGTGTCAGGCAAATGGTGGACGGAATGCGGTTGATTATGGAAGGGAAAGTGGTTGTTGACAGTACGAAAAGCATTGAGCGGGCTGGTCAATTCAATGTGGAAAACGGGTATAATGAGTGGATCAAATTAATTGACAAAAAGTTTTAGCATGTTCAATTCTACGAACGCATTTCAGTTTCCTGCCAAGTTTCTCTGTCTAGTCTTAGGCCTGTTTGCTGCAATTCAACCCATTTCAGCCCAATCTGATAAAAGTACCTCGGAAGTAGACCCGCAGCGATACCTGGCCCTGATGCTTCTGAACCTCACGGACGCCGATAACCGGGGGCCGGAGCCAGAGCTGATCAGTTCGGGCAGGCAATTCGGCATGAACGCAGTTTACATTACTATTCCCTGGGACAAAGTCTATCACAGTTCTCCAACTGAAACCCCGAAGTGGGCCAAGTACGACGAGCAGATCAAAATTGCCACCGACCTGGGTATGAAGGTGGCGCTCCGCATCCACCTCGGCAGGCATAGCACACGCATTAAAGGTTTTTGGGAGCCTTCTGATAGCCAGTTCAGCCATTCCGACAAACCGCTACTTGGAGGTTATCAGGATACCTTCTTCGGGTTTGATAACCAGGCTATCGTTAATAAAGGGATCGCATTTGTAAAAGAAACCGTCACCAGGTATAAATATCTTCAAACCGGCAACAAGCTGCTGTACGTGTCCGTCACAAATACCCCTACCCAGGAAGGTGAATATCCGGGTGGCCTGATCACGGATGGAAGGGAAGGTTCGGCCGTGTATGATTATTCCAAAACCATGGTAAGCGGTTTTCAGAACTGGCTGAAAGATCATTACAAAAAGATCGAGCGCCTCAATTTCCTCTGGGGCATGAACTACAAGACTTTTAACGATCCTTATCCGCCTTTTACAGCCTGGGATCCGGAAGAATCTTTCAGGCAGCGCGCCGGAAAAGACTGGTACATTTACCGGCACGAGGCGATGAAAAAATATTTCGAGCAAATGATAGGAGCTGTGAAATCGGTTGATCCCGCTATCAAGTTTGTCTCCGACTACGGTTCGGTCTTCGACGCAGCTTCAGTAATGCGCGGGACATTGGGATTCAAGGACTTAAATAAAAAGGCAGATGGTATCAAGATCAACGATAGCCCCAATTACGATCACCGGTGGTCTGTGGATATCGTAAAAAGCAATATGCCTGAAAGCTTTATCACGGCGAATGAACTGTTTGTGAGCTCTTACCTCGACAATAACACGCATTTGAAGCAGATAACGGAAAATTTTGCCCATGGTGCCAATGTAGTGGCAGTAGTAATATCCACCAAAGAACAAATGGCAAGATCCGAGCCGTTTCTACGACCTGCCGCTGCCACCTGGCTTTCACAGCCTTTGCAGCCAATTAAATACACCGAATCTGTGAGTTACCGGCTTTCTGCCGCAGTTGAAAAAAAGGGGGCGATCAGTGTGATATTCGATGAATGGTCTAAGCGTGCTTATGCAAATCCCGCAAGTCCGAAACCTGTACAAGTGAAGCTGGAGGAAGACCTGCTGGCACCGGAATATTGGAACGACGCATCCAATTATATGCCTTACGTTTTTCGACCGGTACCGATGCAGATTATCGCAGTGAACAAGGATTTTACTTACAAACTTCCTATCGACACCTTCTCGGATGTTGACGGCACCATTGTGAAGGTAGAAGTAAGCGGCTTGCCTTCCTGGCTGAGATTCGAAAATGGAAACCTGATCGGCCGGCCGACTGTTTTGGGTGATTATCGTATTACAGTGAAGGGAACCGACGACGAAGGCGGTTCTACCGATGCTTTTTTCACGATCCGCGTAGATACCCGGGAAAATGCAAACAAGCCGCCAACTGTAGATGCCAATTTTTCCAATCAAATGGTAGCGATCGGCAAACCTTTCAGTTTTGCAATTCCTGCCGGAACATTCGAAGATAGTGACGGAGAAATCACCAAAATCGAAGCCGCCGAATTACCTGCCTGGCTGAAATTTACGAATGGAACACTGAGCGGAACGCCTGATAAGCTGGGAGAATACCGGATTATTTTTAAGGCTTACGACGATTTGAATGCATTCGTTGAAACATATTTCACGATACGAGTGGTGGAGCCACAGTTTTTAAATGCGCCTCCTTTCGCAACCACCACACTTCCCGTCAAGTACGCGCAGGTGAATATGCCATTCAACTACATTCTGCCTGCCAATATTTTTGGCGATCCCGATGGTTATATCTCTTCAATCTCTGTCCAAAACAGACCTTCGTGGCTCAATTTTGCACTCAATGTTTTTTCCGGGACGCCGACCGAAGAAGGTGAGTACAGGTTGATTATCAGAGCTTATGATAATGGCGGCGCCTACGTGGAAATTCCACTGATCCTGAAGGTGCAGACACCCGAGCTGCGGTTCGAGCTTGTGGCGGGTGGCAGTAAAGTTGATCAGCGGGTAATCCGCAAGCTTGCAGGCGATGATGTGGTGGCTTACGACTCACTTCCGCCGCTTTTGAACATTTATGCTTACGGAAATTTTGAGTACGACCGCGTGACCTTTGAGCTCGACGGACCCTATAAACGAACCTCTACGACTGCTGTATTTCCGTATGCATTGTATGAAAATGCCCAGGGCTTTGCGCCTTATGTGGGCAGGTATACATTGACGGTAACCGCCGCCGAGGAAGATTCGGCAATCGTTACCAATTCTATTCAGTTCAGTATTTCATACGGAGATTCGGTTAATATTACCAAAAACATGCTGGAATGGGCATTTTACCCTAACCCTACAGAAAACGTCATCAATATAAAACTTCCTGAAAACCAGACCGGCGAAGAAATGCAGTATGAACTTGTGATGATTTCTGGAAAGCGGATACCTCTTCCTGCAAGCCTGGTGAGTGTTTCCGATAATCTGGCCAATATCGATCTCTCAGAAGCCGGTCTTTCTTCGGGTATTTACTTTGTCAGGATCAGCAACAGTGCCGGTGAGCTGCTGAAACAATTCAGGATCTTCAAAAAGTAACATTCCTTAAAGCACCACATAATTAGCATTATTTCGGAGGGCAGTATGCAGGCATAATATAATTATGATTTATATTTGGGCCTATTTAATGGTATGCTTGCATACTATTATTGCACATCGTTCTATAATTCTATAAATGATATGGCTGTTGCAGAAGAAAGAAAAATGTCGAGCCGGGGCTCCACCCGGGGCGGAGAATTTTTAATTAAGGAAACCCTGGCTTCCCAAATATTTGTTCCTGAGGAATTTAATGAAGAGCAGCAGATGATCGCAGCTACCTGCCGCGATTTTCTTGCCAAAGAAATCTGGCCGCGGCTTGACGAAATCGACCAGGCGAAAAGTCCCGAACTGATCGCGGGCCTCATGGACAAGGCGGGTGAACTGGGATTGCTGGGTACAGCTGTTCCGGAGGAGTATGGCGGTTTTGGGATGAATTTCAATACTTCCATGCTGGTAGCTGAGGCCACTGGCGCAGGTAACTCATTTTCCGTTGCGCTCTCCGCACACACAGGGATCGGTACGCTGCCGATTTTGTATTATGGCAATGAAGATCAAAAATCAAAGTATCTTCCTAAGCTGGCTTCGGGCGAATGGAAAGCGGCTTACTGCCTCACCGAACCAGATTCCGGGTCAGATGCAAATTCCGGCAAAACCAGGGCAAAGCTTTCAGATGATGGAAAACAATATATCGTGAATGGCCAGAAAATGTGGATTACGAATGGTGGCTTTGCCGATGTATTCATTGTTTTTGCCAAAATAGAAGAAAACGGGCAGGCCGATAAAAACCTGACCGCATTCATCATAGATAAGTCATCCGGTGGAATTACGATGAACGAGCCGGAGCACAAAATGGGCATCAAAGGATCTGACACACGCCAGATCTTCTTCAACGATTGTGAGGTACCCGTTGAAAATATGCTCTCAGAGAGAGGAAACGGGTTCAAGATCGCGGTAAACATCCTGAATATCGGTCGCATCAAACTCGCGGCTGCCGCACTGGGAGGCGCCAAGAAAGTAGCAGAACAGGCGATTAATTACGCAAATGAGCGCAAGCAATTTGGTACGGCAATAGCAAATTTCGGCGCTATCAAGCATAAAATTGCTGAAATGGCGGTCGGCATGTATGCGACGGAATCGGCTGCATACCGCGTTGGCCAGAATATCGATGACCTGATCACCGCTTTTCAGGCGAAAGGAATGTCAGATTCCGAGGCGAAATTGAAAGCACTGGAAGAACTTGCGATCGAATGCGCGATTATGAAAGTGCACGGGTCGGAAGTACTGGATTTTGTGGTAGACGAAGGTGTGCAGATTTACGGCGGAATGGGTTTTTCTGCCGATGCACCCATGGATAGGGCATACCGCGATAGTCGGATCAACCGCATTTTCGAGGGGACCAACGAGATCAACAGAATGCTCGTGGTCGATATGCTTTTGAAGCGGGCAATGAAAGGCCAACTCGACCTGATGGGCCCGGCAGCGGCGGTAGGAAAAGAAATAATGTCTATTCCTGATTTTGGCGCAGAAGAAGAGGATACCCTTTTCGCAAAGGAGAAAAAAGTAATCAGGAACCTCAAAAAGGCGGTATTAATGGTGGCCGGGGCTGCGGTGCAGAAGTTCATGATGAAGCTTTCCGAGGAGCAGGAGATCATTATGAGCCTGGCGGATATGGTGATCGAGATTTATGTAGCCGAGTCAGTTTTGCTGCGCGTTGAAAAAAGCATCGGGATGCTGGGCGCGGAACGGAATGCATTGCAGCAGGATATGGCACTGATTTATCTGAACCGCGCAGTAGAAAAAGTCAATTCAGCTGGCCGCGCGGCGATCACGAGTTTCGCGGAAAGCGACGAGCTGAGTGTCATGCTCATGGGCTTGAAGCGCTTTACGAAGATTGAACCCGTCAACCTGAAAAATGCCCGGCGCCGGGTCGCAGACGAACTGATAGCAAAGAATACTTATATATTTTGATCATTAAAGATTAGGGTAAAGGCATCGACTCAGGTAATTAAAAACCAGCAAATTAGAAGGCCGGATCTGAAAAGGTCAGGCCTTTTTGCTGCCTGAAATGGTTTTTTATTATTATTCAAAATACGCAACTTTGGGAAACCAATTTCCGCGTTTTTCTCGTTAGATCTTTGGTTTCGAATGAACACTTAAGCTAAATACGTTGGATTCTCTTCAAGCTGCTGAAAAGCCATTTTTCACAACTCTGCAGACGGTGGATCTGCGTGCGACAGGTCAATTTCCCGCATTACTGCTGGATTATCTTGATCAAAAACCTTCACTATCAGAGTTTTACAGCGCGTTTCCGACTCTTGAAAACGCGAACGAGGTTATAACAGCAAAACGTGCATTCGATACTGAAAAGAGAAAGACACTTGTAAATGTTCTCAACAGTCAATATGTCGGGCTTTCCGATCTGCCTGATTTCTCATTGTTGCTGGATAACAAAACCTTTACCGTTACAACCGGTCACCAGCTTAATATTTTCTCCGGCCCGCTCTATATCATCTATAAGATCGTTACGACGATCAAACTGGCCCGTGCCTTGAAAGGGGCTTATCCGGAATACAACTTTGTGCCGGTATATTGGATGGCTACGGAAGACCATGATTTCGAAGAAATTGCTTCGGTTCATTTATTTGGGCAAACACACAAATGGACGGGCGACCATAAAGGCGCAGTGGGCAGGCTGAATCCTAAGGAGCTGGAAAGCATATTGAAACAACTTCCCGGCAAGCCGGATCTTTTTGCCAGGGCGTATCTCGAAAGTGGCACGCTCGCCGACGCCGTTCGATGTTATATGCACGAGTTATTCGGGCAATACGGCCTCGTCACAATCGATGCGGATCATGCGGATTTAAAACGCTCCTTCCTTCCCGTCATTAAAGAAGAACTTTCCAATAACATTTCCGGCAAGCTGGTTAGTGAAACCACTTCCAGGCTTAATGCGCTGGGTTACCACACCCCGTTAAATGCACGGGAAATCAATTTGTTTTACCTTGACGAAAACCTTCGCGAGCGAATCGTGAAGGAAGATATCACCTATAAAGTACTGAATACTGGGCTATCGTTTTCAGAAACTGAAATTTTAAATCTGGCGGAAAATAAGCCTGAGCTTTTCAGTCCGAACGTGATACTGAGACCGCTTTATGAGGAAATGATCCTCCCTAATCTTGCGTATATAGGCGGACCGTCAGAAGTACCTTACTGGATGCAGCTGAAAGGTGTTTTTGATCATTTCGGGGTTCCTTTTCCGATGTTGATACCAAGAAATTTTGCACTTTACATCACCGGGCACCAGTGTAAAAAGGTTAAAAAGTTGAATATAAGCTACGAAGATCTGTTTTTGGATGAAGTAGCATTACGCAAGACTTTCATAGAAAGAAATACCCAGCACATTCTGGATCTCGACGATCAGAAGGAGGACTTCAATAAGATTTTTGAAACAATACTGGAAAAAGCAATCGCCGTGGACCAAACCATGTTTGGGGCGGTGAAGGCCGAGCAAACCAGGTTGCTGCATTCGCTTAAACAATTGGAGAAAAGGATTGTGCGGGCCGAGGAGCGCAATCATCAATCAGAAATAGAACAATTGCTGGCGCTTAAAAACAAACTGTTCCCGAACGGAATCGCCCAGGAACGGTATGACAATCTGCTGAGTTTTTATACGAGCGATCCCGAATTTATCTCAAAACTATTTCAGGCTTTTGATCCGCTTGATTTTAGTTACAACGTGATCTTGGAGGAATAACCAGTCGCTAGTCTTTCAGCCTCACATCTCCGTAACGCGAGTTTACAGTGATTTTTGTTCCCGAGCCAGCGCCTATCTTTCCCTGATATTGCCTGGGTTTGTAAGATTTGTTGTCCTTCGCGGGCTGCATCGAGAAATTGACATTATTGGTCGGATAGGTGAAATTTCCGTAAGAGACAGTCACATTAAACTGGTTAGCCTCCGCAGGAAGCACTATCGAAGAGTACGCTGCCTGAATATCAACATTTTGTGCCGAATTTGTCAGCTCATCGATTTTGAAGCTACCCGAGTAGTTCAGCTTGATCTTTCCAGTTCCTCTGATCGTTCCGATATTCGCGCCCGAATAGTCAATATTTGCATCAAGGTTGATCACATCGCCAATACGTAAATCGCCCGACTTGTTAATTAACAGTATTTTTTTTCCGTGATCGAGGCTGAGCTTTGAGTATTCAAATTCCAGTTTTCCTCCATCCATTGTCCCGATTTTCGCGCTGCCATACTTTACATCAATCACATTATCAGCGTTTTCCAGGAAATTGGCTACGAAGTTTCCATGTCTGGAATCAACGGTGAGCGGTGCGTGGAAAAAAGGAATTTCAGTATCACCAAATTCATTTCGGACAACGAGCGCATTCTCTTTCGGCATGTAAACCGTGTAATTGATCTGGACGAAATTCTTTTCGCCTTTGCGGTTGTTCCAGCCATTGTTGGCAAACTGGCCGCGATCGATGTGTGTGGTCAGTGCGATCTCATCTTTGATTCGCTTTTCTTCAATGTTAACGGCGCTCAGATACTGCGATGCCCTACTGTCTGAAGGTGCGTTGGCGGTAATTACAATCTCTACTTTGATTTCTCCCTTATCCCACAAATTGACTTTTACCTGACCAAATTGATTGTCTACAATGAGCAGATCGCTCTTTTTTACATCGAAAACTTTAATAATATTTCTCCGTTTTTCGATAAGTCCTCCCTGTTCCGGATCGTTGGGGCCTGCACTGAGGAAATGCGGCAGGATCAATGCTATATTAAATAACAGGAGCACTGTTATTATCTTTTTCGTTATCATTTTTGACTTTATTAATGCGTTGCAAAATGTCTAATTGTTGGTTGAGAAGGTCAACCTGCCATTGTAGGTTCTGGATCATCGCTTCCAGCAACGCTTCCTGGTTGGGCGCGTTGGACAGATTGGATCTGAGAGTTTTGTAGTTTACCTCAAGACTTTCCAGGTCGGCCGCAAAATCCTTGTACAATTCAGGATTATTCCGTGCGAGCTTGATGATCTCCTCCCGTTTCTGATCTATTGCAACATTGTATTGATTGAGCTCGCGGGCATAAGTCGGCACTTTTATTGCCACGCGCGGATCGCGGGTAATGCCGTATTCGTTATTCAAATACACCATAAAGCCGATTCCGAGCGCGAGGAAGACACCGGCGGCGATTCGCCAGTCGAAATACGGATTAGTCAGCCGCCTGATTTTTTTTTTGGATTTTTCCGGAACTATCGGAATCTCATTATGAAGTTGACTTTCGATTTGGCTCCATAAAGAATCCTGCGGTAAGAAAGTATCAAATCCATCCCTGTTATCTCTCACAAACCGCTCCAATCGATCCTTTTTATCTGAAGAATTTTTCATAGATTCATTAATGTGTCATGGGTAAATAATTTTTTCAAATCCGTTTATTTTTTTGGTTGAAAGTTTAATTGTCACTAGAAGTCATTAATTGTCACTTGTGGTAATTTATTGTCATTTCTTGTCGCGCTAGTTTACGGTTATATGTCCTATCACATAAGACAATCAGTGACTATCAATGACAACCAATGACCACACTGATCACCCTAACTACCTGACCAACATCTCCGTCAGCTTCCGTTTCGCTCGCATATATTGCGTTCGCGAGGTTGTTTCGCTAATTCCCAGTACTTCGCCTATTTCTTCGTGGTCATAACCTTCGAACAGATACAGGCTTAACACGACTCTGTAACCGTCGGGAAGTTTCTGGACCATGTTCCTTACCCTTTCTACTTCCAGCGTGGTCTGGCTCTCGTCGAGCCCGAAGGAATCCTCGTTTCTGTCGCTGTGTTCCAGTGTTTCCTGAAACTCGTCGATCTCCACCCATTTCACTTTCCGGCTGCGTAAATGGTTGATCGCCTTGTTCACCACGATCTGTTTCAGCCAGGCCCCGAACGTCGACTGCTGCCTGAACTGGTGCAGGTTTGTAAATGCATCTACAAAAGCCTCCTGCAAAGCATCTTCCGCCTCCCCCATATGGTTTAATATCCGCATGCAAATGTTGAACATGGCTTTGGAATAAGACTTGTATAACTCGTACTGCGCTTTTCGCTCACCGAGTTTACAACGTTCCACCAGTTCGACATGCCGGTCTGGGTATATTTGTGTTTTCAAGCAGAAGGTTTAATTTTTGAACGTTCTGTGGTAAAGACAGTAGCGCTCGATGCATGTTGCACGGCGCATTATAATTTTTTCAAAAAATTCAGATTTGAACAATGATAAACGCCCGATTGTTCTTATGCAGATGGAGTTCTGTTATCTTTGGCTGTTTGCTGCAATCTACCGAAATCATAAATGAAAACGTTTAATATCCCTGATTTTTACAGGAGCCGGATTATTACCCCGATTAAGGAGTTTCGCCGTAAAAATGATAAGCTGAAACGGGACTATTCGCCTACATTGCTAGATTTTGGCCCGGTACAATTTCTGATTGCCAGGCATTTTGGTTTTTGTTATGGGGTAGAAAACGCGATTGATATTGCCTACAAAGCGATTGCCGAAAACCCTGAGAAACGGATTTTCCTGTTAAGCGAAATGATCCACAATCCCGACGTGAACAGAGATCTGCTCGATCGCGGCGTTCAGTTTATTATGGATACAAAAGGCAACCAGCTGATCGCGTGGGAAACATTGACGACCGAAGATATTGTGATAGTCCCAGCCTTTGGAACTACCGTAGAAAATCAGCAGAAATTGGCTGAACTCGGCATTAACTCATATGTGTACGACACGACTTGTCCGTTTGTAGAAAAGGTATGGAACCGCGCTGCGCAGATCGGAGAGAAGGATTACACGATCGTCGTGCACGGAAAACCGAAACATGAAGAGACCCGGGCTACATTTTCGCACAGTAAGGAAAATGCGCCGACGGTTGTGGTAGAGAATATGGCGCAAGCCGAGCGGCTGGCGGAGTATATGACAGGGTCCAGGCCAACTGAGCAGTTTTATACGGATTTTGAAGGTCAATATTCAGAAGGATTTGATCCGGCTAAGGACCTGCAACGCATTGGCGTAGTGAACCAGACCACCATGCTGGCCTCGGACACGCAGGGGATTTCAGATTACCTGAAAAACATGATGATCCGACATTACAACCTGCTTCCGGATCAAGTGGAGGCGCATTTTGCCAATACCCGCGATACACTTTGTTATGCTACCAATGATAATCAGGATGCTACCTATGCGTTGTTGACGCGGGAGGCGGATCTGGTAATCGTGGCGGGAGGTTATAACAGCTCCAATACCTCACATCTGGTCGAGCTTTGCGAGCAGAAATTGTCTACCTATTTTATCGAATCGGTGAATAAGCTGCTGGACCGCCAGCTGATCAGGCATTTTGATATGCATTTAAAAGAAGAGATCGTTTCTGAAAATTACATTCCGGAAAAAGCGCCGGTAAAGATCATGCTGACTTGCGGCGCATCCTGTCCTGACGCGGTTGTAGAGGCGATTTTGCTCCGGTTATTATCGTTTTTTGAAGGTGCCAAACCAATTGAGGAAGTGATGGAAGCGTTTTAAAGCCGGTTGTAGAAAATTTGAGACCTTTAAATCATTTAGAATTCAATGTTCCGGGTGATTCGGTGATATAAGTTAAATTAGACGGATGATTTTTACCACAAAAAATCATCCGTTTTTTATATGTCGTTATGAAAAAACCTTCTCTGCTTTCCCTCGTTTACCTGTTCTTTTTCAGCTGGTTATTCAATAGTTGCTCGTCTTTGAACGAAGTCAGGATTGCCGGCACCAATTTCGCGGATGAAATCAGTTTGTCGCAAAATCTTGTATTTACTTTTAATAAAGACCTGGTTGCCCTGGGGGACCTGAATGACTGGGATTCAACGCAGTACATTCAGTTCGAGCCTGCTGTAAAAGGCAAGTTCAAATGGACAGCGCCAAATGAACTGATTTTTTCTCCCGTTGCGGGGTTCGAACCCGCTACGTCCTACAAAGCGAATCTTACAAACCTGCTCACCAAAAAAGTAGAAGCCGAGAAAAAGTATGATATTTCCAAAGATCCGCTGGATTTCCACACACCTTTCCTGCAACTGGCGGGAACAGAAGCCTGGTGGACTATTTCGCAGGAAAGCGGCAGGCAGGAAGCAAGGCTCAAATTGCTGTTTAACTACCCGGTTAACAGGCAGGAAGTAGCAGAAAAGCTGAAAATCACCATTGCCGATCAAGCCGCAGCATTTAAAATACTTCCTTCTCCCGACGAAAAGCAGGTAATAATCGCATTAACCAATGCCGGAAAGGCGGATAATAATGACACGCCGGTAAAACTCATCATCGGGCCGGGTTTGAAAATACCGAATACCAAGTACGCTTCCAATGCGGAAATCTCCAGCAACGCGAGTTTGCCTTCGCCACTTCATTTACGAGTAATTGACATTCAAACCGGTTTCGAAAACAATGCGGGCTATGCAAGAGTGATCACCTCGCAGGAGCTTGACAAGGAGAGCATTGCCAAAGGTTTCAGCATTAATCCGGATACTGTTTCCCAAATGGAGCCGACGCAGAATGGGTTCATCATCCGCGCTGATTTTAATGAAACGGAAACATATTCGTTACTGCTTAATAAAAGCCTGAAAGGCATGCTCGGGCAGGCGCTGGAAGAGGAAACTTCGAAGGACCTGTTTTTTGGAAAACTGCCGCCTGCTATTTCATTTACCAACAAAAAAGCTGTTTACCTTCCCGGAAAAGGCTCCCGGAACATTGGCGTTCAGATCGTGAACATTCCCGAAGTACAGGTAAGAATATCGAAATTATATTCCAATAATATCCTGAGCTACATCCGCCAAAATCGCTGGAACGATTACGGTTATGTGGGCGATGAATGGCAGCAAACAGGTACTTTTCAATATAGCGACGATTGGGAAAGTGGCATGAGCGACGTGCTGGTTTTCAAGAATGTAGAAACGGAAAATTTACCCAAAAGCAAGGGATTATCTGCCCTTAATATCGCATTACCCGACGAAAACAAGCGGCAGGGCGTATATCTGGTGACGGTTCGATCTACGAATGAAGCCTATTTAAGCGCTACCAAACTGATTTCGATCTCTGATATTGGATTAATAGCCAAGCAGGGGAAAGATGAACTATGGGTTTTTGCTAATTCGATCCAGACCAACGACCCTATTTCCGATCTGGAAATCACATTGATCAGCTCTAATAATCAGGTGATTCACACCCTTACTACCGACGGAAAGGGAGTTGCACATATTGATAAACTGGAAGAAAAAGCACCAGGCTTCAAGGCGGCGATGATTACGGCTAGCAACGACAAAGATTTCAATTACCTCGTTTTAAATGACACCAAAGTAGAAACTTCGCGATTTGAAGTGGAAGGTGCACGAGATAATGCATCTGGCTTTCAGGCTTTTACTTATGGACAAAGGGATATTTATCGGCCAGGTGAAACAATGTATTTCAATACGGTGCTGAGAAGTCAGTCCTGGCAGACTGCCGCGAAGGTTCCGCTGAAAATGAGAATGTTAACTCCAAATGGCCGCGAATACCGGAACTGGCGTAAAACGACCAATGAACAGGGCGCAGTTGAAACAGAAGTGGAAATCGACCGTGCCGCCTTGACGGGCAACTATGTGCTGGATGTATATAATGCGAATGATGTGCTGCTCGGATCGCATTCGATCAGTGTGGAGGAATTTATGCCCGATCGGATCAAGGTGGATCTGAGTGGTGCCAACACGGACTATATGTCCGGCGGGACTGTTTCGCTCACGGCGACTGCTGTCAATCTGTTTGGCCCGCCCGCAGCCAACCGTACTTACGAAATGGAGTCTCAGCTTACGCGAAAGGGGTTTTTTGCAAAAGGGTTTTCTGAATACACTTTCGATATTCCTGCTGAAACTTCCTTTGCGAAAGAAACCCGGCAGGGCGTTACCAATGAAAACGGGCAGGCAAAAGAGAACTTCGTGCTGGGCGGCGGGCTGAAAGATATCGGCGTGCTGGAAGGGAAAATTTATGTGACGGTTTTTGATGAAAATGGACGGCCAGTCAATCGGTTGCAGCGGTTTGATGTATTCACGCAGCCTGTATTCTATGGAATCCGCTTGCCGGACACTTATGTAGGCACAAATGCGCCGGTACCTATCGATATCATCGGACTGAACCGCAAAGGTCAGTTACAAAGCGGTGCAACTTCTTCTGTGGAAGTGGTTCGTATTGAATATCAGACTGTTGTGGAGAAAAAATATGAGCGGCTGCAATATACTTCCCGCAAAAAGGAGAAAGTGGTGTACTCAAAAACAGTGGGTTTACCCACCGGCAAAGGCACATTCAGCTATGCTCCTACCGTTTCAGGGGAATATGAAGTGCGGGTGAAAAGGCCGGGAGCGGCACATTATACAGTCGCCAAATTTTACGCTTATGGATACGGTAATACGCAATATTCATCCTTCGAGGTAAGTAATGAAGGCAGGGTTTTGATGGAAACCGACAAGGAAACTTACAAAACCGGCGACGCGGCGAAGATTTTGTTCAAAACGCCATTTGACGGAAGATTGCTTGTGACAGTGGAGCGGAACAATGTACTTGAACAGCATATCCTGACCACTGATAAAAAGGCAGCCGAGCTGACGCTGAAAATTAAGGAGGAGCATTTACCCAATGTGTTCGTCACCGCGACGCTGATCCGGAAAATGGACAATTCGGATATGCCGCTCACGGTTGCGCATGGGTTTTCGCCCATCATAGTAGAGGATACAGATCGAAAATTGCCGGTTACAATCTCTGTCGCCGAACAGTCCCGATCCAAAACGAGACAAAAGATCAAAGTAAAAACAAAGCCCAATACACAGGTAACCTTGTCGGTGGTGGACGAAGGTATTTTGCAAATCAAAAATTTCAAAACGCCTGACATTTACGGCCACTTTTACCAAAAAAGGGCATTGGAAGTGACCAGTCACGATTTGTACGCACAGCTATTCCCTGAATTGACCCTGAATGCAAAGTCGAGTTTTGGCGGTGACGGTTTTGAGTTGGAAAGAAGGATCAACCCGCTGAGTAACGGCAGGAAAGAGCTTGTTTCCTTCTGGAGTAAAATACTCACCACGAATGGCAGTGGCGAGGCGACTTTTGACATTAACATTCCGCAATTCAGCGGCGACCTGCGTATCATGGCAGTGGCCTATAAAGACAACGCTTTTGGGTCGGCGAGTAAAAATATGAAAGTAGCGGATCCGGTGGTGATCAGCGCCGCGGTGCCCCGTTTTCTCAGCCCGGGAGACGAATTGATTTTGCCCGTTAATATTAGTAATACGAGCAAAAACGCGGCAAATGCTTCTGTTTCGTTGCAACTGCAGGGGCCGGTAGCTGCCAGCGGCCAAGCTTCTCAAACCATACCTATTGCCGCAGGCAAGGAAAACAGGGTTACGTTTTCTATAAAAGCTGCGCAGGCGATCGGGCTGGCGAAAGTTGTTGTGAAGGTCAATGCTTTTGGGGAAACATTTGTAAATGAAACCGAAGTGTCGGTCAGGCCGGCTTCTCCGCTCTTGAAAACGAGTACATCCGGGACAATTACTGCCAACAGCCAGGGAGTTATCGATCTCAGCACATCCTTCATTCCGGCAACCAGTCGCAGTCAGATTGTACTCAGCCGCTCCCCGCTCGTGCAGGGAGGCGGAAAGGCACTTTCCACGTTACTGGGATATCCTTATGGCTGTTTGGAACAAACCATTTCAAAAGCATTTCCCCAGATCTATTTCTCTGATCTCACGAAAGCAATGGCAGTGCCCGTGTACACGGTGCGAAACGGAGAAAGCGACCTGAACCCGATGACCAATATTCAGCTGGCGATCAGGAAAATCGAGGCGCAACAGCTTTATAATGGCGGAATGGGAATGTGGCCGGGTGCTACGCAAGAAGATTGGTGGGCCACAGCTTATGCCGTGCATTTTCTGGAAGAAGCCCGGAGAGCTGGTTTTGAGGTGAATGTCAAAACAATCAGCCGCGCGCTTGATTACCTTAAATTGCAATCCGGGACAAGCGCTACGAAAGAAGCAGTAATTGCTTCCACCGGAAATGGACTTGATTATCAGCCGACTGGCACACAAACACGCAAACTGGTGGCAAAAAGGGAGGCGATTTATTCCCTGTATGTGCTGGCTTTGAACGGGAATCCCAATCGTGCAGCGATGAATTATTATAAACAGAATGCACAGTTACTGACAACAGATTCGAGGTATTTACTGGCAGCGGCCTTCCAGCTTGCAGGAGATGCGCGCAGTTTTTCAGCTCTTTTACCAAAAAAATATACTGCTGATCATGCGGCTCAATATCAGGATGATAGCTATTCATCCCCGCTCCGGAATATGTCACTTGTGCTGAATACATTACTGGAATCCGACCCGGGCAATTTGCAGATACCGGCACTGGGCAGGCAGCTTTCGCAGGCTATTCAATCAGCATCTTACCTCAATACCCAGGAAGCTGCTTTTGCGGTTTTGGCGCTTGGCAAGTTGGCTAAAAAGACTTCCGGCTCGACGGTTACCGCCACAGTTTCGGCAGGAGGGAAGGAGCTGGCTGCATTTAATGGTAAAGAGGTGAAAATTTCAAAAGGAATAGCGGGGAAAAAAGTGAGTGTGAAAACGCAGGGGAAAGGCGACTTGTACTGGTTTGCACAAACGGAAGGAATGTCCGCTACCGGCACGTACACGGAAGAAGATCAGGGATTGAGTATTCGGAGGCAGTTCCTGACCCGAGACGGTGCGCCTGTTCAGGCGTTTCGTCAAAATGATCTGGTTGTTGTGAAATTAACCCTGACAAGCACGAACGGACTTCCTGTTGAAAACGTGGTGGTGACAGACCTGCTGCCCGCCGGTTTTGAAATAGAAAATCCCCGCATTACCGAGCCGCGTGATATGCCTTGGATCAGGAATTCGGCGGTTCCGGAATATTATGATATCCGGGACGATAGGATCCATTTTTTCACAAGCGCCGAAAGGCAGGCCAAAACCTTCTATTATCAGGTCAGGATTGTCTCAAAAGGCGACTTTATAGTGGGCCCGGCTGCTGCGGATGCGATGTACCGCGGTGAATACAGAAGCTATTCCGGTGGTGGTAAAATTAAGGTTGAGTAATTTTTTAAAAGGAAAAGGAGCGTAATATCAGTCCTCCTATAATAGCTCCGGCAATAGGCGCAGCAACTGGAATCCAGCCATAGCCCCAGTCGGAGCTTCCTTTATTTGGGATCGGCAAAATGGCGTGGGCGATACGGGGGCCAAGGTCGCGGACCGGGTTGATCGCGTAGCCGGTGGTACCTCCCAGAGAAAGACCGATGCTCCACACGAGCATACCAACCAGATAAGGTGCTACGCCCGACGGAATACCGCCTCTTTCGGGATCGGAAGTACCTGCGTAGCCGATCGCCACAACACCGACGATCAATAAAACAGTTGCCAGGAACTCACTCAGGAAGTTTGCGCCGGTCGAGCGGATTGCGGGATCAGTGGAAAAACAGGCCAGTTTTGCGCCTGCATCCTCAGTTGCTTTCCAATGCGGCAGATATTGCAGCCAAACCAATATCGCTCCTAAAAATGCCCCGATCAGTTGTGCCGGAATGTAGCTGGCCAGCATGCTGTAATCGTTTCGGAGCACTGCCAGGCCGACGGTGACAGCAGGATTCAAATGAGCTGCTGCACTTCCGAATGCATTTGCAGTGAAAATACCTATCATCACCGCAAAGCCCCAGCCAGCGGTAATGACAATCCAGCCGCCACTTTCACCTTTCGTTCTTTTGAGAACAACATTGGCGACCACGCCGTTGCCAAGTAGAATTAGGACCATGGTTCCGACTAACTCTCCAATGAATGGTGAAGGTTGCATAAGGTATTGTTGGATAAGGTTTGACGGGCGAATATGCGAATAGTTTTAAAAATTCGGAGCCCGATACCAAAAAGAATATTTCGTATCCGTTTTACCATTTTGTGACCGTGAATTCCACTAACTTTGCGCGATAATCAATTTCTGTATTGAAAATCATGTCTTTAAATCAGCTCACAGCGATTTCTCCGGTTGATGGCCGTTACTATAAACAAGTATCAGAGCTATCAACTTATTTCTCCGAATATGCCCTTATCTATTACAGAGTATTTGTCGAAATAGAATACTTCATCGCGCTTTGCGAGTTACCGCTGCCTCAGTTATCAGAATTTGACAAAAAGAAATATCCTTTGCTTCGCAAGATCTATGAAGATTTCAGCGAGGCGGATGCACTGCATATCAAAGACATTGAGAAAGTGACTAACCACGATGTAAAGGCGGTTGAGTACTTTATTAAGGAGCAATTCGAAAAATTGGGAATAGAAACCTATCAGGAATTCATCCATTTCGGTCTTACTTCCCAGGATATCAACAATACGGCGATCCCGCTTTCATTAAAGGATGCGCTGGAGCGGCAGATCAAGCCTCTTTTCCGCCAGGTACTTTTTGTATTGAAAAGAATGTCGATCGAGTGGAAAAATGTGCCGATGCTTGCATTCACACACGGTCAGCCGGCTTCACCTACACGCGTTGGAAAAGAGTTTCTGGTATTTGTGGAAAGGTTAGAGCGGCAGCTGGAAATGCTTGATAAAATTCCCGCCTCTGCTAAGTTCGGCGGGGCAACCGGAAATTTCAATGCGCACCACGTGGCTTATCCGAAGCAAGATTGGATGGCTTTTGCCAATCATTTTGTGGAAGGTCTGGGTTTGAAAAGAAGTAAGCATACGACCCAAATCGAGCATTACGATAACCTGGCTGCTACTTTTGACTGCCTGAAAAGGTTGAATACCATTCTGACAGACCTGAACCGGGATATGTGGACTTACATTTCCATGGGTTATTTCAAACAAAAGATCAAGGCCGGGGAAGTAGGCTCGTCGGCGATGCCGCACAAAGTAAACCCGATCGATTTCGAAAATTCAGAAGGTAACCTGGGACTTGCTTCCGCATTATTTGAACACTTTGCTTCGAAACTTCCAATATCTCGCTTGCAACGTGACTTGACGGATTCGACGGTCTTGAGAAACATAGGTGTTCCCCTTGCACACCTGGCCATTGCACTTAACTCGCTGATAAAAGGACTGGGTAAGGTGGAATTAAACGGTGAAATGCTAAAATCTGACCTCGAAGATAACTGGGCGGTAGTATCAGAAGCAATCCAGACGATCCTGCGCCGTGAAAGCTATCCAAAACCTTACGAAGCATTGAAGGAATTGACCCGCACAAATGAGAAGATCAACCACGATTCTATTTCCCGCTTCATCGAAACGCTGGACGTTTCCGAAAAAATCCGCGAAGAATTAAGGGCGCTGACGCCGTACAATTATTTGGGAGTGGTGGAGGATTAGGTGGTTGGCTATTGGCCGTTAGCTATTAGCTGTTAGGTTTTAGCTTTTAGTTTTGGTGCTGTCAATGCCAAAGCTAAAAGCCAATTGCTAACAGCTAACAGCTAACAGCCAAAGGCCAAAAGCTAAAAGCCCTAAAAACCATCATCCACACTTCGAAGAACCGCAATCTTTGCAGGTCAGACAACCTTCCTGGTACATCAGATTGGTCGAATTACAATTCTGGCATTTCTGTTTGGCCGCGTCGGTACCATCGGGAATATAGCGTTTCAATGCCCGAGCCACTCCGTTTTTCCAGGTATTGATCGCTTCGTCCAGCTGCAGGCTTCCGATCAGATCAACAACTTTCTCAATCTGCATTCCGTGACGCAATGTGCTGGAAATCAGCTTGGCGTAGTTCCAGTATTCGGGGTTAAACTTGTGAGACAGACCCTCTATTGTAGTCTTATAGCCCCGGGTATTTTTATATTGAAAATCGTATCTTGAGGTACCATCGCTTTCGCGGTTTTTAATAATCAAACCTTCATTTACCCAGCGCGGGATAAGGATTCCGTCTTCATCATCGGCAAAACCCGTGAAAATCTCATAAGGTCTGCCATCGATCGTGCCGATGAATGCGATCCATTTGTCTTTTTTATTCTGAAAACGGACTACATCAGCTTCCAGCGTCTGCGGCCTTTCAGTCGGGAAAGGGGTTGGCGCGTCGGTTTTAGTTTCCTTTTTTTCTTCGTTTGAAATAAGGACACCCGATCTGGAACCGTCACGGTAAACCGTAACTCCTTTACAGCCAGCCTTCCAGGCTTCCATGTAGCATTCACCTACCAGCTCTTCGGTTACATCATTCGGCATATTGATCGTCACACTGATTGAATGGTCCACCCATTGCTGGATCGCTCCCTGCATTTTTACCTTTTTCAGATAATCTACATCATTGCTGGTCGCTTTGTAGTAAGGTGATTTTTTGACCAGGTCGTCAAGCTCTTTTTGGGAATAGTTTTTCGTCAGATCGTGTCCGTTTACTTCCATCCATTGTTTGAAACGATGGTGAAAAACGACATATTCTTCCCACGAGTCGCCAACTTCATCCACAAAATCCACACGCACATCCTTGTCATTCGGATTTACCTTTCTCCTTCTTTTATAAACCGGCAGAAAAACGGGCTCGATACCCGAAGTGGTTTGCGACATCAGGCTCGTGGTGCCGGTAGGCGCGATGGTTAACAGGGCGATATTCCGGCGGCCGTATTCCAGCATTTCATAGTAAAGCTGCGCGTCGGCGGCTTTCAGGCGCAGGATAAACGGATTGTTTTTCTCTCTTTCCGAATCAAAAATGGCAAATGCGCCACGCTCTTTGGCAGTGTGCACAGAGCCGCGGTAAGCTTCCAATGCAACGGTTTTGTGGATTTCAACTGCAAAATCATTTCCGGCGTCGCTTCCGTAGCGCAGCCCCAATGCAGCCAGCATATCACCTTCCGCAGTAATGCCAATACCGGTCCTCCGCCCTTCCTGCGCCTTTTTCTGAATGTTCAGCCAGAGATTTTTTTCTACCAGCTTCACTTCATCACTTTCCGGATCGGCGTCGATTTTTTGAATGATCGCATCGATTTTTTCCAGTTCGAGGTCGATGATATCGTCCATCATGCGCTGGGCGGCGGCGATATGTTTTTTAAATAAAGTCCAGTTGAAACTCGCTTTGTCAGTAAAAGCATCATCCACATAGGAAAACAAATTGATCGCCAGCAAGCGGCAGGAATCGTAGGGGCATAACGGAATTTCGCCGCAAGGGTTTGTAGAAACGGTTTCGTAGCCCAGATCGGCGTAGCAGTCGGGCACAGATTCGCGCGTGATCGTATCCCAGAACAATATCCCCGGCTCCGCCGATTGCCACGCATTGTAAACGATTTTTTTCCAGAGTACCGTCGCATCAATGTCCTTTACATGCGTCGGATTGGCGCTTTTGATCGGATATTGCTGTTTGTAAGTTCCCTGCGATTCAACCGCTTTCATGAAGTCGTCATCGATCCGCACCGAAACATTCGCGCCGGTAACTTTCCCCTGCTGCATTTTGGCATCGATAAAATCCTCAGAATCAGGATGCCGGATCGCTACCGAAAGCATTAATGCGCCTCGCCGACCGTCTTGCGCAACTTCCCGGGTCGAATTTGAGAAACGCTCCATAAACGGCACAATGCCCGTGGAAGTAAGCGCTGAATTTTTAACCGGAGAACCTTTTGGACGAATATGCGAAAGGTCGTGGCCCACACCGCCCCTTCTTTTCATCAGCTGCACCTGCTCCTGGTCGATCTTCATGATGCCGCCATACGAATCGGCAGCGCCATTATTTCCAATCACAAAGCAGTTGGAAAGCGACGCGATCTGGTAAGGATTACCAATGCCGGTCATCGGGCTGCCTTGCGGGATGATGTATTTGAAATCTTTAATAAGGTCAAAAATCTCAGTCTCACTCAGTGGGTTCGCATATTTCTGCTCCACTCTGGCAATCTCCTTCGCGATACGTCTGTGCATATCATCCGGGGTAGCTTCATAAATCGCCCCAAAAGAATCTTTCAGCGCATACTTATTTACCCAAACCCTGGCGGCCAGATCGTCACCTTTAAAGTATTGAAGGGAAGCCTGATATGCTTCGTCGGACGTGTAAGTCCGCTCGGATTGGGAAGACTGAACTGTTTCCATGTGAGTATATTTTTAATAGGATTGAGAGGCTAAATGTACAAAAATCAAAACACCTATATCAGGAAAATTTAACAAAATGTTAACAAAAGTACAATTATAAAATACTAATAGACAGAAAATTAGCGATTTGCGTTTTTAAAAAAGTTTACAAAAAAAATTATTGGCGGGTAAATAATTTTAATTTATATAAACAAAAAAACCGGCTCGAAAAGAAACCGGTTTTCCAGAATACTATGGCGAAATTTTAACTTGGAAGTTCTTGAATTTGAATGTTAAACAACCCTGGTAACCGTGCTTCCCAGCAATGCCGGCCACTCTTTCAGCTCGGGAATACCCGGTTTTCTTTTTCCAAAAAACTGGTTGAACATAACTCCCTCTTTGTCGATCAGTTCAATGCCGGTTACGATTCCGTCTTCCGTTGGCTTGCGGACGATCCAGGCTTCGTCGATCGCGTCTTCGCGCAAATGCAGGTTGAACTCGGGATCCATGATATTCAGCCAGGGCCCCATGACGAAAATCTTGCTGATCGGGCCGGTGTGGATCTGGATGCAATTGGGGTTGGAAACAAAAACCATAATCGGAAGTCCGGAGGCTGAAACCGCGTCGAAAACGGGCTTCATGCTGGAAGGCGTGATCTGGTATGCATATCCTTCCGGCGCGTAGCGTAACGCCTGCTTTCTCGACAGCTTGTATTTGCGGAGCAGCGTGAAAAAGTCATGCGTGTCTTTCAGCGCAAGCCACTCGGACTGGAATGCGGCTACGTCGACTTCCGGCTGGGTCTCAGGCTCCGGCGCCTTCTCTGGTTTCTGGCTAATAAATAGGTTAACATCCTGATCAGCAGCCTTATATTTTGCTGCTAATGTATCGTAAGCTTCTTTGTTGCTTTTTTCGGTGAGGTAAATTTTATGGGCAGCTTCCCCGAAGCTGTTGAAAAATTGCAGACTATGACGGTCGTTTTCCGACACAGCGAAACCGAATTTCCAATCTCCCAAAAACAACCTCAGATCAATATCCTCGCCCAAAGCAAGTCCGACGTGGTTATTGAAAGAAACATTTTCATAAACACCTTTCCGCTCATGCACGACGTGGTCGTTGCGGGTAAGCGCCATCACGTGCCCCAGTGAACCTACTTCCTTGATCAGCTCACGGAAATCGCCGTCTAGCAGGGTAGCAGTTTCACCAATCCCGATCGCAACCAGCTCAGCTTCACTGGTATTCAGTTGTTTGGCAGCGTCGCGAATCCGCGTCTTGGGGTTGATTACCTTAAATTCTTCCCAACGTTCTTTGAGTTCAGTTCTGTCTGGCGAAAGGGTTGATTTCATTGTCATATTTTTTTAAATGTGATATTATAACTGCGCAATGCCCGATAATGCCGGCGCAACATTTGGTACGATGATCGGAAATTGAATATGCTCGGAATGTATAATCTGCACCGCCAGGCCGAACGCTGCCTGAATATTGGTCTCCGTCAGCACTTCCGAAGGTGAACCGATTGCGAAATTTTGTCCGTTTTTCAGCATTAAAACTTTGTCTGCGTATTGCAAAGCCTGGTTCAGGTCATGGATTACTGCGACAACCGAGAAACCTTTGGTAGTCATTTCTTTCGCCAGCTGGAAAGTTTCAAACTGATGCAACAGGTCCATTCCGGTAGTAGGTTCGTCGAGCAGCAACAACCCTTTATCGACTTCCCAGATCTGCGCCAGCGCCCTTGAAACCTGCACGCGCTGCTGCTCGCCGCCGGAAAGAGTCGGGTATAACCTGGATTTCAAATGGGCAATACCCACTTTTTTAAGGCACATATCAACAATGGCAAGATCACGCTGCGTCGGCTCGGAATCGTAGAAAGGATATCTTCCCATTAACACGATCTCCTGCACCGTAAATGAAAGCGTGATCGTATTCTGCTGCGCGAGCACCGCCCGTTTTTTCGCCAGGTCCCGCAGTTTATACTTTTTCAGGTCCTTCCCGTCGAAAGTAACCGAACCCGAAGTAGGAGCCAGCTCAGAGGACAGCATTTTGATCAGCGTAGATTTACCTGCGCCATTTGCGCCCACAATCGCCCAGAATTCCCCGGACTTCACCTGGAAGCTTACTTCATGTAAAAGCTTGCGGCCCCGAATTTCAAAACCCGCCTGGTTGATCTCCATCATCGTCTGTTTCGTTTTTGTTCCCAAAGAATATAGATGAAGAATGGAGTGCCCAGCAGCGAGGTTAATATGCCGATCGGCAGCTCGGAGGGCGCTACGATTGTTCTTGACAAAGTATCTGCCAATGTCAATACAATAGCGCCGCCTATTGCGGAGCCCACGATCAGCGTTTTGTGACTTGGGCCAAATGTTGTGCGTATAATGTGCGGTACGATAAGACCGACGAAGCCGATCGTACCTGCAACTGCGACGGAAGCGCCTACGCCTAATGTCGCGAGAATGATCACTTTTTGTTTGAGCGCTTTCATATTCACTCCTAAACTAGCCGCCTGACTTTCGCCCAATACCAGCAGATTTAATGCTTTGGATAAATAGGGCATGAACAGAACAGATATGGAAACGAAGGGCAAAACAGCCAGAACGGAAGTCCACGTGGCGCCGCCGAGACTGCCAAGGTTCCAGAACGTAATGCTTCGCAGTTGCTGATCGTCAGCCAGATAGGTCATTAATCCGGTAATGGCGCCTACAAATGCATTGATCGCGATACCACAAAGCAGCAGGGTGGTAATGCCGCCTTCGCCGGTTATTTTGGACAATTGATATACTAAAAATGTCGTGAATGCTGCGCCGAGAAATGCGACAAAAGAAATGCTGTAAGCGCCGCCTAGTTCGGTGAGCATTGCGAAATATCTGGCATTCAACATCAATACGAAAACGGCAAAAAGCGCCGCCCCGGAAGTAACACCTATTAATGTGGAGTCGGCGATGGGATTTCTGAAAAGTCCCTGCAACGAAGCTCCTGCAATACCCAGCCCCGCCCCGATCAATACTGCGAGGCAAACCCTCGGTAACCGGATCACCCAGAAAACGATCGATTTCTGCTCTTCTACGCTCGTTTCTTTGATGAAGCCTAATTTGAACGCAATAATGTCGGCCAGCTCGCGCACAGAAATCGAAAGTGCGCCGGTACAGGCTGAGAAAACGACGCAGGCGAGTAATATAAAGCCGAGTATCCACGCCATTTTCCCCGTTGAGGAAGGCAGGAACAGCCGCGCTTCCACGACTGGCTTTTCAATATCCCGTTCTTTTTCGATTTCAGCGAGCATGCCGGTTAGTTGACTTTTTGTGATAGTTCCAGCGCCGCTTTTCCGAGCCGCGGCCCGAAACCAGTCAGAAACTGTCCATCCATCGTGACGATTTTTCTATTTTTACCCGCATTGGTACTGGCAATACCCGGCACCTTCAGCAACCCGTCCATTCCTTCCAGACTTTCCAAACCACTTGAAAATAAGACTAATACATCGGGATTGGCAGTCACAAGCGACTCTGCTGTCAGGGGTTTGAATTCTGTAAAACCCTGAATTGCATTTTTGTGGCCGGTGAGCTGGAACATTTTATCGAGCGAAGTGCCTGTTCCTGAAACCATCAGGGTGCCGGTTCCGCGGGCATAAATGAATAGTAACTTTTTGGGAGATTTGGGTGCCGGAATTTTGGCAAAATCATTTTCCAAAGCTTTCACCATTTTTTCAGCCTGCGGTTTTGCATTAAAATAAGCGCCTACTTCCCGGATCAGTTTAATCGCGCCTTCCTTTGAGTACTCTTGCTTGAACTCCACCATTTTCTTGCCCGAACCCGTCAACTGTTTCAGGACTGCGGGAGGTACCATACTTTGATTGGTGTAAATAATAATATCCGGGTTCAGCGCGAGAATACCCTCTGCTGCAATACTGCGATTGTGCCCGATCTTCGGGATCTTTTCGAGAGATGCCGGGTAAGTACTTGTCACATCCACGCCCACGATTTGTTTTTCCAGGCCCAAACCCACCAAAATTTCACTCAGCGTACCATTTGTCGACACAATGCGCGCCGCAGTTGCATTGATTTTAATGCAAAGTGTAAATAGGGCTATAAAAGTTAATGATCTGAAAGACAAAGGCATTGCAGCACGTTATTTTTTATAAGAGAATATTTTATCTACTTCCAGCACGATCAGCGCTTCCTGGAATAACCGCTTCACCTGCTCGATTTCTTCGTTGTTGAATGAAATCATAAAATTTGGGATCGGCGAGGGCAGCATGTAGTTTTTTCCATTTGGAAGCGGCTCTTCCAGTTTGTGAAAATGAAACTCTTCATACAAAACCGACTGGAACCCGCGCAACCCGTCTTCACTGAAAATGAAGAGAATGTTGCCAAAAGCGAAATTAAAATGGTCACAACAATTGCATTGCCCGATATAGCCGCAGTCCGACTGGCTCAGAATCCTCAATGAATTAGGTGAATGCGACTCGTCCCTCATAGCCTGATCATTTGCGCCGGAACATGCTTCCGAATTTAATTTATACGAACGGTTAAGCGCAAATATAGGGCATTAATTTAGACCAAGTATAAATAACTAATAAAAAAATGCTTTGCCGTGATCGAAACCCGGTGGTGGAATTTTTATTATTGTAAATTCATTTCCTACCTAATCCTTACTATCCGCTGATTTTGAAAAAGTTATTTACCAATCTTACCTTTTGGGTATTGGCTGCGATCACCGGCGGCGCATTGCTGGGCCACTACGATCCGGCCCGGGGGGTACAGATGGAATTCCTGGGCAAGGGTTTTATTCAGATCGTCAAAATCTTCATCAATCCGATCATTTTCCTCACAATCACGCTGGGGATCATTGGAATGGGCGATTTGAAAAAGGTAGGTAAAGTAGGAGCCAAGGCACTGCTGTACTTTGAAGTTGTGACTACGCTGGCCTTAGTTGTCGGAATTATCGTGGCCAATATCATCCAGCCGGGGCAGGGCGTGGTGACGAGCAATCTGGGTAAAGGCGATATTTCCGCTTATACTGGTAAAGTAGACGATTTCAGCTGGCTGCAATTCTTTTTAGATAATGTGACTTTGCAGGTTTTGCTCTTTTCGCTGGTTTTGGGGACGGTTTTAAGTAAATATTCGGGGAAAGACAAAATTATTCACTGGCTGAATTTTGTGTCCAAATACGTTTTCCGCGCCTTGCACCTGGTGATGATCTTTGCCCCGATCGGTGCATTCGGCGGCATGGCTTACACGATCGGTAAATATGGTATCGACACGCTTTTACCACTTGCCAAGCTGATGGGGACGGTTTATGCGACGATGGCAATATTTATTTTCGGGGTTCTGGGGTTGATTTTGCGGATGTACAAAATCCAGCTTTGGTCTTACCTGAAATACATCCGCGAAGAGCTGCTGATCGTGCTGGGCACTTCGTCTTCCGAAGCGGCTTTGCCTTCTTTGATGGTCAAACTCGAAAGAATGGGCTGTTCCAAACCGGTAGTGGGGCTGGTCGTGCCGGCGGGATATTCCTTTAACCTCGACGGAACGACGATTTATCTTTCAATGGCTACGATTTTCCTTGCGCAGGTATTCAATGTACATCTGACTTTTGGACAGATATTATCGCTGATCGGTATTCTGATGGTCACTTCAAAAGGCGCCGCCGGCGTGACGGGGAGCGGATTTGTGGTACTGGCGTCAACATTAACTGCGATCAAAGTGATACCTGTGGAAGGTCTGGCGCTGCTCCTGGGCGTGGATCGTTTCATGTCCGAGGCCCGCGCGATCACCAATTTTATCGGCAACGGCGTCGCGACGATCTGGCTGGCCAATAATGAAAAAGAATTTGACCGTGCGAAAATGGAATATGCTTTTGCGAATGTCAAGGAAACCGAAAATATGGTCACCGATAACCTGTCGGATGCAACCCAGCCGGAGCAAACGAAGTTGTAGTATTAAGATTTTCGTTAATTTGATATACGCAAATAAAATCATCAACACGCATGAATTACAGAGACTATATTTCCGCCGATTATCGGGTAATGCTGGGGAAACCAGTATTAACGGGAACCCGTTTATCTGTCGAACTTATCTTGCGAAAATTGGCTGAGGGAGCTACTTTCGATGATCTGACAAGAATGTATCCTGACCTTCCGACTGGATCTATTCAGGCAATATTACAATATGCGGCTGATCTTGTCGAGAATGAATAAAGTCTTGATTTAGTTAATACAATCCGTTCAGGATCCTTTGAATAAACCACAAACATTAAATTTGAATATCCACAAGTAGTACATATTATGATTGAGCAAGAAACGATACATATACCAACCCGGGCGAGCCGGGTTTTTATTGGGGAAGAGTTTGATTTGAAGAGCTGGGACGATGTGCAGCCGCTTTTTGAAAATTTGCAAAACCGCGAAATCAACTCCTCGGAAGATCTGAAACAATGGTTTTCCGACCGAAGCGAAATCGAATCCTATTTGTCAGAAAATTTCGCGTGGCGCTACATCCGCCAAACCTGCGACACCGCCAACACAAGCCTGATCAATGCACTGCAATTTTTTATAACCGAAATACAGCCCAAGCTGGCCGAGTACGGCAATGTACTGGATAAAAAAGTAGTAGACAACCCATTTTTAAGCGAGCTGACAGAGCCCGGTTTTGCGATCACTTTGCGGGGCATGAAAAAAGCAATCGAGATTTTCCGCGATGAAAATATCCCGATCATCACCGAAATGCAGACTGAGGAGCGTCGCTACGGAGCAATCGCCGGTGCGATGACTGTGACGCTGGACGGTGAGGAAATGACATTGCAAAAAGCTTCCGACCGGCTTCAATCCACCGACAGAAGTGCGCGCGAAGAAGCGTGGCGGGCGATCAGCGAGCGGCGGTATCAGGACCATGACAAACTGGACGAACTCCTGAATTCGCTGGTTACGCTGCGAAACAACGTTGGCCGGAATGCTGGTTTTGCTAATTACCGCGACTATATGTTCGCGGCAATGGGCCGTTTCGACTACACGCCACAGGATTGTTTTGATTTTCACGGATCCGTAAAAAAGGCGGTTGTGCCCATTTTGAACAATATGGCAGCTGCGCGAAAAGAGTCACTTCAAGTGGACGCATTACGGCCCTGGGATACCAAAGTGGATCCGAAAGGTTTGCCCCCGCTGAAACCATTTGCGACGGGAGAAGAGCTTTTGAACAAAACAATCCGCTGCTTCACGCGCCTCGATCCGTTTTTGGGCGATTGTCTGAAAGTGATGAAAGCGATGAACCACCTCGACCTTGAATCACGGAAAGGCAAGGCACCGGGAGGCTACAATTATCCGCTCGACGAAATCGGTGTGCCGTTTATATTCATGAATGCAACCTCCAATCTGCGGGATATGGTAACGCTGTTGCACGAAGGCGGTCACGCCGTGCATTCGTTTGTGACGCGCGATCTGGCGTTGAATTCCTTCAAACATACTCCTTCGGAAGTGGCGGAACTGGCATCGATGTCGATGGAATTGATTACGATGGATTTCTGGGATGAGTTTTTTGAAAATGAAAATGATCTGAAAAGAGCCAAGATCCAACATTTGGAATCGATTATTGAGACGCTTCCCTGGGTAGCTACGGTAGATAAATTCCAGCATTGGATGTATGAAAACCCTACGCATACCGCCGAGGAGCGTACAGCGGCGTGGACTCGGATCTATGAAGAATTTACAGATTCGATCATGGATTGGAATGGCCTGGAAAATTTCAAAAAGTACCTCTGGCAACGTCAGCTGCACATTTACGAGGTGCCATTCTATTATATCGAATATGGGATCGCGCAATTGGGGGCGATCGGAGTTTGGAAGAATTACCGCCAGGATCCTGCCGCCGGCCTCAAAGGTTACCTCGACGCATTAAAACTGGGCTATACCGCAACTATCGGTGAAATTTACCAGGCGGCGAATGTGCCTTTTGATTTTTCCGAAAAGAATATCACCGAACTCATCCGGTTTGTAAGTGATGAATTGGACGCGCTGAAAAAATAGTAATCCATTTGCGTGCCTGATTTGGTGGTTATGAAAATGGCGGTTATTTTTGCGCGTAATACTATTGAACTGTCAAAGAAATGAAAGTCTATAAAATTGTTGCATTTGTTGCCTCTGTTGCGCTGCTTACTTCCTGCGAATACCAAAAGTATAACCACATCGAGCAGAAAGACTATAACAAAGGAAATGAATACGTTTACGGTGTAAGCCCCGATTCATTGCCTCGACAGATGTCCTACAAATACGATGCGCAGCCAGAGCTTGACGGTCGCGTGAACGATATCAGGGCGAAGTTGTACGGTGGTATCACCAGCTCTGTTGTGAAGCAATAAGCTCATTTCTTAGAAATTATATAGAGATATCCCTGTCCATACGGGGATATCTTTTTTTTAAGGGCTATTGAATATTTTTAATACCGCACTCTGAATATAGTCCGTTTGCAAGCGCCCACTGAATAAGTGAAGTTGCGACTTTTTGAACATTTTTAATTTACTTTACGTATTCGAGGCAGGTTGATTTGATATAATTGAGAAAAATAAGTAATTAAAAGATACACAAACATGAATATAGCTTTGGTTACCGGCTCGGCTGGATTGATAGGAAGTGAATCGGTTGCGTTTCTGGCTGATAAATTTGATCTTGTCATCGGTGTTGACAACAATTTGCGTCAATACTTTTTCGGAGCGGACGGAAATACAGAGTGGAACCGGAACCGGATCCAGGACGCTTTCGGAAACTACAAGCACTATTCGGCAGATATCAGGGAAGTGAGTCAGTTGGAGCCGATTTTCAAGGAGTACGGATCAGACATTAAAATGATCGTACACGCAGCAGCACAGCCAAGCCACGACTGGGCAGCACGCGAGCCTTTTACCGATTTCGGCGTGAATGCGGTAGGGACACTGAATATGCTTGAAATGACTCGGCTGCACGCCCCTGAGGCAGTTTTTATATTCACTTCAACAAATAAAGTTTACGGCGATAACCCCAATTACCTGCCGCTGGTAGAATTGGAAACACGTTGGGAAATCGACGAAAACCACCCGTATTTCGAAAACGGTATTGACGAAAACCATAGCATTGACCATACAAAACATTCCATTTTCGGCGCTTCGAAAGTGGCAGCTGATATTATGGTACAGGAATACGGCCGGTATTTCGGAATGAAAACTGCCGTTTTCCGCGGAGGCTGCCTTACCGGTCCCAACCATTCCGGCGCGCAGTTGCACGGATTTCTGGCTTACCTGATGAAATGTGCGATTACCGGCAACCATTACACGATTTTCGGCTACAAAGGCAAGCAGGTACGTGACAATATCCACAGCCACGACCTTGTGAATATGTTCTGGCATTTTTACCAGAACCCACGTCCAGGCGAGGTTTACAATGCAGGCGGCGGCCGCTTCGCGAATTGCTCGATGCTGGAAGCGATCGCGCTGTGCGAGCAGATCTCAGGCAACAAACTTTCTTATTCTTATTCTGACACCAACAGGATCGGCGATCATATCTGGTATGTGAGCGATCTTTCTAAATTCAAATCTCACTATCCCGGCTGGAACCCGGAATATGGTTTGGTAGAGACACTTACACAAATGCACGATGGCATTTCGTCCAGACTAGGTTTGAAAACGGTTTAATTTTTATAGAATCTCCGGAGCGCCTGCTTCGGAGATTTACTATGTCGTCCCCAGATGTCAGAAAACTTTGTCATTATAATTCCTCAGTTCAACGACTGGGAGGCGCTGAACCTGCTGATTGAGAAAATAAATGCAGACGTCAGCACTTCAATTCTGGCTAATACTACTTTATTGGTTGTCGACGATTGTTCTTCAAGACTCCGCACATTACCTTTTGCTACTTTCAGCGGTAAGGAAATCAAGGTTTTAAGATTATACAGAAATCTTGGACATCAGAAAGCGATCGCGATCGGACTGTCCTACGTGGCTGAGCATCTCCCGACCGACAAAGTGATCGTCATGGATGCAGATGGAGAGGATGCTCCCTCTGATATCAACAGCCTGGTGAGAAAATCGCTTGAAGAGCCGGACAAGATCATTTTTGCAGAAAGAAACAAAAGAACAGAAGGGCTGCTATTCAGGTCGTTCTATATTATCTATAAGTTGATCTTCAACCTGTTGACCGGAAAAATGATCACTTTCGGAAATTTTAGTCTGATCCCAAAAAGCAGGCTGCAAAATTTGGTACGCGTTTCCGAGATCTGGAATAATTATCCCGGTGGCATTATCAAATCGCGCATTCCGTACGATTCTGTACTGACCAACCGGGCGAAAAGACTTGCTGGCGAAAGTAAAATGAACTTTGTATCGCTTGTTCTGCACGGCCTGAGCGCGATTTCGGTGATGATCGATACTACTGCTGTCCGGATACTGATTTTTTCTATTTTCATGTCTGGCGTGGCAATCGCCTTCATTTTTGTTATTTTATTTTTGAAACTGATCGGAAATGCGACACCGGGCTGGGCTTCCACTTTGGGCAGTACGCTGATGATCTTGATGCTGCAAGCGTTTTTAATCTCTCTTTTTCTGGTATTTATGGTGTTGCAATACCGTTCCCAGCAGCATTTCATTCCGGCTGTGCATTACCGTGACTTCGTGGAAAAGGTTGATACTATCGCCTAGCCGCCTATGATTACGTTCGACTATTCGCCCACTGTATACTGGTTAATCGGCTACATACTGGCGGCTGCGATCGTACTTGCTACTTACAAAAAAACCATCCCTTACTCCGTTTGGCTGGTCGGTGGAATAGCCCTTCTTTTCGTAATGCGGCTGCCGGTTATCGTTTTTAACCGCGAGCTGAACCCGGACGAAAGCCAGATGCTGAGCCACGCTATCACGCTATTTCAGGATCCGGTTTACTGGCGCTCAGTTGATGGCACTACGATCGGGCCGCTGGATATTTACTGGCTCGTGATCCCCCGCCTTTTTGGTTTTGAGATCAACTATACTTCCGGCCGGTTCATGGGGCTGATCAGTTCAGCTGGCGCGTTGCTTTTTTTATTCTTTGCGTTAAAAAACTGGTTTGGTGAAAAAGTGGCGCGAATCAGCTGGTTAGCACCGCTTTTTCTGCTTTCTTTCACGCAGGAAGTCGATTTCGTCCATTATTCCAGCGAGCAGATCCCGGTTTTGCTACTGGCGATTTGTGTCTGGTTTCTTTCCAGGTTGACAGGAAATTTGGGGCAGATCAGATGGAATGCATATTGGCTCGGTTTTGTAGCGGGCGCTATTCCTTTTGCCAAACTTCAGGCGGTTCCCCAGGCGCTTATCTTGGTGCTGGGCGGCCTATTTTATTGTTACCAATTCCTGAAAAGCAGGAACGGTTACCTGCCTACTTTAACGCTTTTACTGGGCGGAATTACCTTTCCATTACTCGCCCTGATCTGGATGTTAGCATTTGGCGTTTTCCAGGACATGATCGACTTCTACCTACTGGGCAACGCAGTTTACGCCGACGGTAAAGGTTTCCTCGAAATCCCCGCCCAGTTCCACACGATCTTTCGGCTGGCTCCTGATTTTGAAGTATTTACTTATGTTTTGATTGTGCCCATTATTTTGGGGGTAATACAGATTTTCGGGCCAGTTGTCAGGAAATCGTCGAATTTGACTTTACGTTTTATATTACTTTTCTCGGTATTAGGCAGCATTTACGCAGTCACCAAGTCAGGGAATGATTTTATTCATTACCTCAATTTTTGCATCATTCCCTGGACAATGCTCGCGGCATTCGGGTTAAAACCTATCGAAAAATGGGCGCTATCAATTCCGGTAGCCTTGTTAGTGTGGTTTGCGGCGGTTGATGGAGTTGGTTATTTGAGAGAGAGGAGGCTGAATAATTTCGATTCGGTTCATGCGCGGACGCTGGCTCAAAGTCCGGTGGTGCAGGAGCTGAATAAATACCGGAAAGAAAAAGATTATATGGTAGTCTGGGGCTGGCAATGTACCTATTATGTGGAAGCCCAGCTGGCCGAAGGTACCGCTGAAAACCACACCGAACGTTCTATTTTCGACCTGCCGGTCAGGGAGATTTATCGCAAGAGATTCATGTCCGATCTGGCGCGGACCAGACCTGCGTTCATTCTGGACGCAGTAGGAAAGAACAGTTTTTGGGTACAGGACAAAAAAACGCAGGGAATTGGAAGCTACCCTGCGTTGATTAAGTATGTTTCAGACAATTACAAATATATCGGTGACTTCGACGGCACAGATCTATACGTCCGGAGTGATCGCGCTGTTTTGAGCCAATAGATCAGAACCGGCATTCTCTGCCCGGAGCAGATCGTTCAATGTCGTTTTGTCCAAAACCGCCAGGTTGGCGTCCCGCCACCTTTCAAGTACTGTCCGAAGACTGCAGGTTTCTTCATCTTTGCAATCATCGCAGCGACCGTAAAAAAACATCGAAACGCACAGCGCAGGCGCGATCGGGCCGTCGATGATCCGCAGTACTTTAGAAAAATTCACTTCGCCGGGCGGTACGCGCAAAAGATAACCGCCGCCCTTTCCTTTTTGACTTTGCAAAACACCATTATTGCGCAGGTCCAGCAGAATAGCCTCCAAAAATTTCTTAGGGATCTTCTCTTTTTCAGCGATATAAGATATCAGGACAGGACCTTTTCCGTATTGCTCTGCTAAAACTTTCAGAGCTTTCAGGGCGTATTTGGCTTTTTTAGAAATCATTGTTGGTTAATGTGCTCTTTTTGGGGTTGGTTCCGGCGCAAAGATCAGGTGGTTTCAGAGAATTTTTTACCTGATTAATTCTAAATATCGAACATTTGATCACAAATCCTAATATTGCAGAACACTATTTGGCCCGGCAATAATTCCTGGATCTGATGCGCAGCCTGTCAGTTTCTCGGCGGCTTACCTCCGTTCAAGAGTCCCTGCATTCTTTCCAGTGTTTTCTTTTCGCCGCAGAGTGACAGGAAAGCTTCTCTTTCGAGGTCGAGCAGATATTGCTCGGTTACCATTTGCGGATAGCTCAAATCCCCGCCGTTGATCACATAAGCCAGTTTATTGGCGAGTTTGGCGTCGTGATCGCTGATGTAATTGGCAAGTCGCATCTGCGCGATACCCGCCATGAAAAGCGCCATGCCTGTTTTGCCCTGGACTTTGATATCACTTCGCTGTTTCGGTTGTGTGTAGCCGTTTTCAGCCAGCTCGACAGCAGCCTGTTTCGCCTCGGCGATCAGACGGGACCGGTTGAGAACAATCTGGTCTTTTTCCTGCAAATAATTCATTTCCCTCGCTTCCTGGGCGGAGGTGGACACTTTCGCCTGTGCAATATTCATGAAGGCAGTTTGCAGGATATTCAATTCGGTATCACCTGCGTGGTACATGTCCGAGCAGCGTAGCGCCATTTCCTTGGTACCGCCCCCGGCGGGGATCAGTCCGACGCCCAGTTCTACCAGTCCGATATAAGTCTCGGCATGCGCTACCACTTTATCGGCGTGCAGGTTCAGCTCGCAGCCGCCACCCAATGCCAGCGAATGCGGCGCCGTTACGACCGGAATTGAAGAATAGCGCACGCGCATCATCGTTTGCTGAAACTGTGCGATCACCATATTGATCTCGTCAAACTCCTGCTCGATCGCGAACATGAACAGCATGGCCAGGTTAGCTCCGGCAGAAAACGCCTCGGTGGATTCATTTCCGATCACCAGTCCGCGAAAATCCTTCTCCGCAATACTTATTCCTTTCTGGATACCTTCAATTACCTCCGCGCCCATCGTATTCATTTTGGATTTGAATTCGAGGTTCAAAATGCCGTCACCGATGTCGTACAGATTGGCACCTGCATTCTTCCATACAATGTTGTCAGACAGATTGCTGAGCAGGATGATGCTATCCTGGCCGGGGATTTTTTTGTAAGATTTGGAAGGAATATCATAATAAAGCCGCTTTCCGTTTTCTACTTTGTAAAAGGACTCGTTGCCTGCTTCCAGCATTTCATAAACCCACTGCGCAGGTTTCTGGTCAAGGCTTTCCATGATACCGAGCATATTTTTCAGCCCGATCGCATCCCAGGTTTCAAACAGGCCGAATTGCCAGCCAAAACCAGCGGAAATCGCCTGATCAATCCTGAAAATTTCATCAGAGATTTCAGGAATGCGGAAAGTGGCGTACCGGAATATATCGGCGAATGTTTTTCTGTAAAATTCACCGACCTTATCCTCACCTGCCAGCAATACGGGAAAGCGCTTCCAGGTATCTCCGATAGCTTTCGTAGTTTCCAGGGTTGGAAATTTTACTTTTCCCGAAGGTTTGTATTCCAGCGTTTCAAAATCGAGCGCAAGGATTACAGATTTACCTTTTTCGTCTTTTATTTTTTTATAAAAACCCTGACCGGTTTTGTCGCCAAGCCACTTATTATCAAACAGTTTCTGCATCACAGCAGGCAGCTTGAATGCGTCGCGGGATTCGTCGGTACCTTCACCGGAAGCATACAGATTGTTCGCTACGTGAACCGTCGTATCCAGTCCGACCACATCCGAAAGCCGGTAAGTACCCGACTTGGGCCGGCCTGCAACCGGACCGGTAAGCTTATCAACTTCATCTACACTTAGCCCCATTTCCTCCGCCACGCGGATCGTCTGAATCAGTGCATATATGCCCAGCCGGTTGGCGATAAAGCCTGGGGTATCTTTACATAATACGGTGGTTTTTCCCAAAAACAGGTCACCATAATGCATCAGAAACTCAATGATCTGCGGATCGGTATCGGTAGTCGGAATGATTTCGAGCAGGCGCAGATACCTGGGCGGGTTGAAAAAGTGGGTGGCGCAGAAATGCTTCCTGAAATCCTCGCTCCGGCCTTCCGCCATTAAATGGATCGGGATACCGGAAGTATTCGAGGTAATGAGCGTCCCGGGCTTGCGAAGCGCGTCTACTTTTTCAAAAAGACCTTTCTTGATATCCAGCCGCTCTACGACTACTTCAATTACCCAGTCGTAGTTTTTAATATCAGCCAGGTTATCGTCAAAGTTTCCCGTTTTAATGCGGGAGGCAAATGTCGGGCTATATAGTGAAGCCGGGGTAGCCTTAATAGTTTGTTGAAGCGATTCGTTTACGATCTTATTTCGGAAAGCCGGGTGTTCTGCGGTTACGCCTTTGGCCTTTTCGACTTCGGAAAGCTCTTTCGGAACAATATCAAGCAAAAGGACTTCCACACCTATGTTTGCAAAATGACAGGCAATTCTGGATCCCATGATCCCGGAACCTAACACAGCTACTTTACGGATTGAACGGTTCATTTGTTAATGCTTTTGGTTCTAAGAATAGTTGTCGCGGGCTAAAATTCATCAATTCCGCCGTCGCCAGCCTTTAACTTTTGATTTTCTTCTTCGACTAGCCTGTTGATATCTTTGATCACTTCAAAAAATGTGACCAGCTTATCGAGTGGGATTTTGTCCCTGATCATTGTATTCAACGAAATAACGCCTTCCCGCGCCAGCTCACGCTTTTCTTTTCCCAGATCAGTCAGTACAATTCGTACAAAACGTTTGTCGTTTTCACTGATTTCGCGCCTGATTAACCCTTTCTCTTCCAGTGTTTTGAGCATCCGCACCAGGCTCCGCGGCTCCATACCAAGCAACGGTGCGATTTTGGTGGCCGGCGTTCCGTTTTCAATATCAATATTCAGGAGCACATAGCCGACAGACATGGTAGTATCATGCCTGGCAGCGTAAGTGTTGTACATTCTTGAAATAGAATGCCAGGCCCTTTTTATCTGAAAATCAACGGTTTTCTCTTTGCGCATCGCTCTTGATTAGCTTCGTAATTTCAGTGAAGCCCTGCCCACAAATGTAAAAATCGAAGTAGTATTATGCAAGCATACTATTTTTTGGTTATAAAAAAACGCACCATAGTCAATTGCACTGCCCCCCAAAAGTTAGACACTTCTTGGGGGTATTTTTATGGGTAAAAACAGAAAACACAGTGCAGAGTTGAGGTTAGCGGTTGTAAAATCTTATTTAGGCGGAGGTGGTATTAATGAATTGGCCAGACGCTTTGGGATTACTAGGTCCTGTATACAGAAATGGGTGGGACACTATAAACAAGGCGGCGGTTCAAGTCTTTTGCCGCAATACGGGCGCGATTACACAATAGAATTTAAGCAACAAGTTGTGTTCGCTTATCAGAAACAGGGTTTATCTTTGAATGAGTGCTGCTTCAAATTTAAAATACCCAGTAAAAGTACTTTACATGTTTGGGTCCGGCAGTATGAGCAGTTTGGTATAGATGGTTTTAGCACGGCCCGTGGCAGGCCCAGGTCTATGAAAAACAAACCCAAGATCATAAAAACATACGGTCCATTGACCCGGTTAGAGCAGCTCGAAAACGAAAACCTGCGCCTGAGGGCAGAAAATGACTTGCTAAAAAAGTTGGATGCCTTAATCCGCCAGAAGGAAGCTGCGCAAAAGAAAAAGCGTTGACAATCCATGGGTTAAGGCAGAAATATCCGCTTGAATTGCTTTTGGAGCTCTTTGAAATACCCAGGAGCAATTTCTACTACCATATTAAAAATAGCGCTCAGGCCAGCAAGTATAAGGAGGCGAAAAAGCAGATCAGGCAAGTTTACGATCGGCATAAGGGAAGGTTCGGCTACCGTCGCATCACAATGATGATCAGGAAGATGGGCAGCGAGCTCAACCATAAAACGGTCTTAAAGCTGATGAAGTCCATGGGCCTGAAATCGTTGATCCGTCTCAAAAGGTACCGCTCTTACAAAGGCCAGACAGGCAGGGTTGCGCCCAATATTCTCAACAGGGATTTTAAATCTGAAAAACCATCACAGAAATGGGCGACGGATGTCTCCGAGTTCAGGGTGAAAGACAAAAAACTTTTTCTGTCTCCTATTATTGACCTGTTTAATGGAGAAATCATCAGTTACAACCTGTCCGAATCAGCTAATTTTAAGCAAGTAACACAAATGCTCGAAACGGCATTTAAAAAGATCAATAAGCCAGAAAATCTGGTACTGCATTCCGACCAGGGCTGGCAATACCAAATGAGTAAATATCAAAAAATACTTGAATCGAAGGGTATTATCCAAAGCATGTCCAGAAAAGGCAACTGCCTGGACAATGCGATTATTGAAAACTTTTTTGGCACCATTAAATCAGAGTTGTTCTACCTGAACAAATACCAAAGCACCGACCAGCTGAAAGAAGACATCAAGGAATATATCGACTACTACAACAACGACAGGATCAGGCTTAATTTAAATGGAATGAGCCCGGCACAATACCGGGCTCATCACACTAATCGTTAAATTATAAAACGTCCAACTTTTGGGGTTCAGTCCAATAGCTACGGTGCGTTTTTCAATATCTCTATTTTTCAGCGATAAGCTTGTCCATCAAGGTATTGAACTCGGTCACGAACTCGTCATAGTACTTGCCTGTTCCCGGGCCCGAAAAGCCGGTATGTATCTCGCGGACTTTTCCTTTTTTATCAACAAAAATGGTAGTGGGATAGGACATTACCTTATTGAGCATCGGAAGTGCTTTGGCCGTCGCCTCCTCAGAAGTCGTACCCGCAAGTACTACGGGGTAATTGATCTTGAAACGATCTACCATCTTGGTAATCTTTGGATTAGCGATCTCCGGCTTGTCTGAACGTTCAAATGAAAGCCCGATGATTTCTACGCCTCGGTCTTTATTTTTATCATACCAGGGCGCGAGGAAGTTGGTTTCGTCCATACAATTCGGGCACCACGAGCCCATGATCTGAATGATGACCGGCTTGCCCGCAAACCGGGGATCCTGCAACGACCATTCTTTACCGGAAGGATCAGCGAATTTGAAATCGACGCGATCGGCGCCGGGCTTCATGAATGTGAGGCTATTCGCATCAGGCAGCTCTGCTTTCGGGTCGAGTGTTGCAGCCCACGTCCGTGAAGCTTTAAGCCCGGATTTCAGGGACCCGGTCATTTTTCCGTCACCAATAGCGGCTTTAAAAAGCTTTGCATTGGAACCGTCAAAAGTGGAAAGGAAAAGGCTGTCCCCGTTCACACTTCCTGTCAGATAACGATAATCGCCGGTAGTGGTCAGAAATGAACCTGTAACATCGGTTCCGGTTTGAGTGAGTACACCTACGGCCTGCGTACTGTCGCCCGTTTCTTCATTAATAAAAATCGTAGCCCACTTGCCGGTAACATTTTTTGCGCTTTTGGCTTCGCCTGGTTTGAAGAAAGTGTATTTCTCGCCAAACTTCGCCTCAAAAGGTAGTGACCCGGAAACTACGCCGTTTGCCAATCGGTAATAAACACCTTTTAAATGCTCATCCTCCGCTATTGCGACAATTTTGGCATCAAAAAGCTGCATCGTGATCACCAGCGAATCGTTTTCGAAATATGCGGTGTCCATGCTCAGCTTTTCGGCCCCGTTCAATGCATAAACGTTGTACGTTTTTCCATCGGGATTTTTCGAGATATCGAGCAGAAACGGAAGTTCCTGATTGTCACGGCTAAGCGTGGCGCGCCAGATGCCATTTTTAAGATTGGCTTCGGAGGACGATTTGCAGCCGATCTGGAATAAAAAAAATAGCAGGGAAACTCCTGAAATGATCGCTCTCATAAACAGTTTGTTATAATAGAAATATAAGTGTAGCAAGAAAATTAAATCCCATGCAGGTCGCAATTCCTACGCGCTAAAATTGCTAAGTTTGTAACTGCCTCCCGGTAAAAATTAGTTCCTAAAAATAGTCTCTTTTCACAATGGATCAACAAAGTACCTATCACGAACCTGTCATGTTGCAGGAATGTCTTGAAGGATTACAAATCGATCCAACCGGTATTTACGTCGATGTCACATTTGGAGGCGGCGGACATTCCAAAGCGATATTGGAACGGCTGACAACCGGTCGGCTGCTCGTTTTCGACCAGGATCCCGATGCCGCCCGGAATGCGGAAGCTTTGAAAGAAGACAAGCGATTTACATTCATAGCCGCCAATTTCAGGCATTTGAAAAGGTACCTGAAACTGCACAAAGCAGAAAAAGTCAATGGTATCCTGGCCGATCTGGGCGTTTCTTCCCATCAGATCAATACCCCTGAAAGAGGATTTTCAACGAGATTCGAGGCGGACCTGGATATGCGGATGAACCCTGGCACCGACAAAACTGCTCGCGAAGTGTTGAATTCGAGATCGGCGCGGGAGCTGCAAAGGATATTAGGAATGTACGGCGAGGTAACCAATGCAAAAACTGCTGCTGAAGCGATTTTTTCTTCACGCCATAATACGCCCATTGAAACTGTCAATGATTTAAAAGGTATCCTGATGCGTTTTGCGCCCAAACATCGTGAAAACAAATATTTTGCCCAGGTTTTCCAGGCTTTGCGGATTGAGGTAAATGATGAATTACTGGTGCTGGAAGAATTTCTTTCGCAAGTGCCGGAAGTGCTCGCTCCTGGTGGAAGACTGGTAGTTATGTCTTACCATTCGCTGGAAGACAGGCTCGTCAAGAACTTTATCCAAAAAGGAAAATTTGACGGAGAGCTCGAAAAAGACTTCTACGGAAATGTATTAAAGCCACTCAACAGCGTTACCAGAAAGCCGGTAGAGGCGACCGAGGAAGAAGTGGCCAGAAATCCAAGAGCGAGGAGCGCGAAATTAAGAAGCGCAGAAAAGGAAGAGTAAATAGTTGACTCAACGCATTATAACTGGAAATTGAGCATGGCGGAAAATAAAAAAAAACCAAAACCGATACCCCCGAAACCGCCTAGACGCAAGCGGGAATATCATCTTTTTAACTGGCTGAACAAATTTTTACCGCTCGACCGGGTATTCGGTGAAAAAGCGCCGGGTCGTGAGGAGCGGCTGCCTGTCAAATACTTCTATTATTTTGGCTGGGTGGTGATTTTGCTGGTAGCCTATGAAAGGATCGGATTTCAGTCTGAACAATATGTGCGGAACAGCATTAAGCTGAAAAAGGAAGTGGACGATCTGCGTGCCGAGTACCATTCCATTCATTCAGAATATCAGAAAAGTAAAAAGCAGTCTGTTATCATTGAAAAAGTGAGAGCAACGGGTCTGGAGGAAAACCTGACGCCACCGAAGAAGATCATTGTCAAAGCCGAGGAATATTGATCTTAAGAGACTCAACAAATATTTAAAAGTAATTTTTTCTTCCCCGTATGAAGAACGAAATTGAAAGTGGTCAAAACAATAAGAAAGCGCTGATTAACAGGGCCAGGACTGTTGGCTGGCTGTTATTCCTGCTCGCTGTGCTGGTATTCGTGAAACTGATCCGGGTGCAGTATTATGACGAATTCAAAGGCAAGACGTGGGCTGAATATTCAGCTAAAAACGACCTGAAACTGGATACGATCCCTGCTATGCGCGGGAATATTTATTCCAATGATAAAAGTCTGCTGGCGACTTCGCTGCCGTATTATTTTATCGGACTTGATACCAAAGTCGCTGACTCGACCTATTTCCACGAGCATATTGATGAACTATCGTCTTTATTGGCGAAGAGTTTCGGAGAAAATACGGCTGCCGGTTACAGGAGCAAGATCATGCGTTACCGGGTAAGTAAAACCAAACGTTACCTGCGACTGAAAAGCCGGGAGATCAGTTATCTGGATCGGGAGAAAGTAAAAAAGTGGCCGTTTTTTGCCAAACATAAGAAAGGCGGAGGTGGAAAGTTCGAAACGATCTATAAGAGATATAAACCATATAGCCCGATGGCCGACCGGACGATTGGCGGCATTGATCCTAAAACGGGGAAGGGGTACATTGGTCTGGAAGCTAGTTTTGATAAAATACTGGAGGGTAAATCGGGTATCGGCTGGGTAGAATTGGTAGAGGGCGGCATGAAAATTCCGGTAGGCGATGCATTGAATGTGCAGCCGGAGGCGGGGCGCGATGTTTACACTACTTTGGATATGAAAGTCCAGGATATGGCCGAGATCGCATTGCGGCGTAAGCTGAATGAAATGGATGCGGATTTTGGCTCGGTGGTGATCATGGAAGTAAAAACCGGTGAGATCAGGGCGATGGCCAATCTGACGAAACGTGGCGACCACAAGTATGAGGAAGTTTTCAATTACGCACTCGCAGGCAGTAACGATCCGGGATCAACCTTCAAGCTGGCCACCATGATGGCGATTCTGGAGGAAACAAATATGGACCCCGACAAGATCATGGTAAATACCGGAAACGGGGCAATGCGTTTTAGGAACAATATCATCAGGGACGCGCACAGAGGAGGTTTTGGTACGATTACTGCTTCTCAGGTTTTAGAAAAATCATCTAACATCGGTATTGTCCAGCTTATGATGCGGTATTTTGCCAATAAGCCTGACCAATATCTCAAATACCTGAAACAGTTTCACCTCACTACGCCGACGGACATCCAAATGAAAGGTGAGAAACCGCCGCTGATCCGTGACCGTACTTCCAAGCAATGGAGCAGTTATTCAATGTATTATATGGCGCACGGGTACGAAATGCAGATGACGCCTTTGCAAACGCTCGCATTGTATAATGCTGTCGCAAATGACGGCTACTGGGTGCGGCCGATGATCGTGAAGGAGATACGGAATGCCGAGGAGCTGGAAGATAAAATGGAGCCCTACGTAGAAGAAAAGCCCATTTGTTCTCCTGAAACGATCCGGAAAGTGAAGAAAATGCTGGAAGGAGTTGTGAATAACGGTCTTGCCAAGCACATTAAAAGTGATCTGTATAAAATCGCAGGAAAGACCGGAACTGCGCGGAAGCTGATTAATGGTATTTATACGGAAGGTAAAAACTATACTTCATTCGCAGGTTATTTTCCGGCCGATAAGCCCAAATACAGCTGTATTGTCGTGATCGATAACCCGAAAAGTTCCGGAGCCGACTACACGAGGTACGCAGGAAGTGTCGCCGCGCCTGTTTTCAAAGAGGTTGCAGACAGGATTTACGCGTCGGAAGTAGGTATACAGAAGCCTGTAAGGGATTCGTTACCGGAAGATTCCAAAGCAGTAATGTGGGCGGGACGTACGTCTGATCTGCAGGTGATCAGCAAAGAACTCAAATTGACCCCGGCGCCGGCAGATGCCGAGTATGCGGCCGCATCTCTCTACAAAAAAGGCAAAACGAACTGGAAAAAAACGGACCTGGCTTCGAAGGATGTTCCGGATCTGGTAGGAATGGCTATGCGCGACGCTTTGTATTTGCTTGAAAACAAAGGATTTAAAGTAACATTCAAAGGTTCTGGAAAAGTAGTGGAACAATCGCTGCCGCCGGGAGCTAACCAGAGCGGGGTCAAAACAATACTTTTAACTTTACAGTAATTCCGTTAATGGAAAGCAATCAGGAGAAAAAGCTAAATGCCCTTCTTTCCGAAGTAAAAGGTACCCGCATCACGGGTTCTGATGAAATCAACATCACAGGTATTGTCCTTGATTCCCGCAAAATCTTGCCAGGATGTTTGTTTGTCGCACTGAGAGGCACGCAAACGGACGGGCACCAGTATATAGGAAAAGCGACAGAGCTCGGTGCCGCTGCGATATTGTGCGAGGAACTGCCTGAACAATTAAACGACCAGGTTACTTATATCCAGGTTGACGATTCTGCTGCTGCAATGGGATTGATTGCCTCCGCATATTATGGTTATCCTTCCCGCCAAGTAAAGCTGGTAGGCGTTACGGGAACGAATGGTAAAACCTCGGTAGCGACGTTCCTTTTTCAGCTTTTCAGGGGTTTAGGCTATCGCTGCGGGCTGTTATCTACTGTTCAAAATCAAATTGAGGATGAAGTCATTCCCTCCACGCATACTACGCCTGACTCGGTTGCATTGAATCACTTACTGGCTCAGATGGTGGCAAAAAATTGCAGCCACGTATTTATTGAAGTGAGCTCGCATTCGGTTGCGCAGCACAGGATCACAGGATTGCATTTTGCGGGAGGCATTTTCACGAATATCACCCACGATCACCTCGATTTTCACAAAACATTCGATAATTACATTGCAGCTAAAAAAGGCTTTTTCGATCAACTGCCTAAATCTGCATTTGCGCTTGTGAATATCGACGACCGCAGAGGCGCGGTAATGGTTCAGAATACCCGTGCCAAAGTGGAAACCTATTCGCTGCAAACGCTCGCAGCATTCAAGGGAAAGGTAATTTCCGACACGTTGGCCGGCATGCATATGGATGTAAATAACCAGGAAGTTTGGTTCAGGGTGATCGGACGGTTCAATGCTTATAACCTCCTTTCTGTCTACGGCGCCGCAGTTTTATTGGGCGAAAAACCGGAGACTGTATTACTGGAATTGTCAAACCTCAAAAGTCCTCCTGGGCGTTTTGAGCAATTCCATTCTGCTGATCAGATTGTGGGGATAGTAGATTACGCGCATACCCCGGATGCACTGGAAAACGTACTGGAAACGATCGCGCATTTACGAAGTGGGAATGAGCAGGTAATCACGATCGTGGGCTGCGGCGGCAACAGGGATGCCGAAAAACGGCCTAAAATGGCGGCAATCGCGTGCAGGTTTAGTAACAGGGTTATTCTTACATCTGACAATCCAAGATTTGAAGATCCGCTGGATATTCTGGCACAAATGCAGAAAGGAGTTCCGCCGATCGATTTCAAAAAAACTTCAACAATAGCCGACAGACGGGAGGCAATCTTTAATGCAGGGCTTTCGGCCAATCCCGGGGATATTATTCTGATCGCTGGGAAAGGACATGAGAATTATCAGGACATCAAAGGAGTAAAACATCATTTCGATGATAAGGAAATTCTGCTAGAAGTGTTTGAAAAGAGACATTCCAATTAAAAAGCCAGTGGCTTTTTGCGTAGTCTCCGAAAAGAACCAATTTTGCAGCCGTCACCCCAATAAGTTTCTTCATGCTCTATTACCTTTTTGATTATCTAGACAAAAACTTCAATATACCGGGCGCCGGTGTATTCCAATACATTTCGTTCAGGGCGTTGGGAGCTACGGTCCTGTCGCTTTTCATTGCGGCAACGTACGGCAAGTCGATAATTAACTTCCTGAGAAAGAAGCAAATGGGTGAGTCTATCCGTGATCTTGGGTTGGCGGGTCAGATGGAGAAGGCAGGTACGCCTACAATGGGCGGATTCATTATACTTGCTTCGCTGCTTATTCCGGTTTTGCTTTTTGCCAAACTAAGTAATGTCTATATCGTTTTGCTCATCATAACTGCGCTCTGGACGGGCTTGATCGGTTTTGTTGATGATTATTTAAAAAAATTCAGGAACAATAAAGATGGATTGCACGGGCGGTTCAAGATCGTCGGACAGGTTGGACTTGGTGTGATCGTTGGTGTGACATTGTCTTTTAATGATAGTGTCAGGATCAGGGTGTATGATCAGCCTTTGCTAAGCTCTAATCTGGGTGAAGTTCAGCGTTATCGCGATATCGTACATCCAACCATCACGACAATTCCTTTCTTTAAAAACAATGAATTTGATTACAAAACACTGCTTTTTGGCTGGTTACCAGAGGAATATACCTGGGTTATCTACACGATCATCGCTATTTTTATCATTACAGCCGTTTCCAACGGAGCCAATATTACCGACGGAATTGACGGGCTGGCCGCTGGCGTTTCAGGCATTATCGCATTGACGCTCGGGGTCTTGGCTTATCTCTCGGGAAATACAAAATTTTCGCAATACCTGAATATCATGTACATCCCTAACTCGGGTGAGCTCGTGATTTTCTGTGCCGCATTTATAGGGGCGTGCGTCGGGTTTCTCTGGTACAATGCATATCCTGCCCAGGTTTTTATGGGTGATACGGGAAGTTTAATGCTGGGAGGTGTGATAGCAGTTGTGGCACTTGCAATCCGTAAAGAATGGCTGATACCTATTATGTGCGGGATTTTTATTGCCGAAAACCTTTCGGTGATTATGCAAGTCAGCTATTTTAAATACACGAGAAGGAAATACGGAGAAGGGCGACGAATATTTCTGATGTCGCCGCTTCACCATCATTATCAGAAAAAAGGAATCCACGAGTCGAAAATCGTTACCAGGTTCTGGATCGTAGGAATTATCCTGGCTATTCTGACGCTGGCAACGTTGAAGCTGCGGTAAACCGCCTTTTCACTAGCCGTCGGCTTAAGCTGGCGCACCTTTAGTCACTAGCCGTCGGCTTAAGCCGACGGTAATTGAATAATTTAATTATCGGCCTACGGCTTCGCTGTATCTTCTTGGGTCGTAGCCTTTTGCGAATAGGGGATATTGGTCGAAAATGCGCCTTACTACGCTTCTGTAATGGTTGTTCGATCCTTCTACGCCTTTAAAAATACCGGAAGCGTAACCTCTCCATACTACCTGATCACTTTCCGCGTCGATCAGTGAGACGATCAGTGTTCCTTTGTCAAGGGCGTATTTGATCGGCTCGTAGCGAAAACCGTCGTTTTCAGTATCCACCCAGTTTTTAATCACCGGCTGCATATATCCCTGGTAGCGAAGGTTGTCGTAGAAAATACCGTAATTAACAAGTAAAGTGGGTTTTTCGGCGGTAAGCTTGTAGCCTCTTACCTGCATCTGGCGACGGATCGCTTCGTAAATCTCCGTACATAAGTTATTCGTGTCGCGCTCACACTCCAGAAAAGTGTAAGAAGAGTAGTCTTTAAAATTCGTTTCGTAGCTGTAATCGTGCTCAACGAAGACTTTGCGGCCACTGGAACATCCGGCAATTATTATTACTAGGAGTAATGCAGCGTAAGTAAAGATAGACCTCAGCATAAGTATTTAATTTGTCAGGTTGTGAAAAAATATGTCTGTAAATAAATTGTTACACACCACTCTAACCAATAACTTATACCCGAAGCTGGTAGATACTATCCCAAATAATAAGCTATTGATTTACGCATTTCAGAAGCAGAAACCACTATATCAAACGCACACTGCCCTGCTCCTTTCAGCAATGAAAACCGCACTTCCTTTCCTTTGTTTTTCTTGTCCTGTTTTGTCAAACCGATAATTTCTTCAATATCCTGCGGACTGATTTTTACCTTACCGTAGGTAGCGAAAATAAATTCCTCAATATCTGTCAGCGTATCCTGGGTGATCATTTTCCGCTCGAAAGACAGGTAGCTTTCCATGATCATTCCGATTGCAATCGCTTCCCCATGGTATAATCGCTTATTGGTCGCTTTGTTCAAAAAGCAGGTTTCAACAGCGTGCCCCAGTGTGTGTCCAAAATTTAAAATCTTCCGTAATCCCTTCTCTGTCGGATCTTCCTCTACGACCTGCTGTTTGATTTTAACAGAATGTGCAATGAGGTCCTGCCAGTTTTGTCTTTCAAAGTCTTTTTGCCTGATCTCGTCCCATTTCCCTGCGTCTGCGATCAGACAGTGTTTGATGACCTCTGCGAACCCGGAACGAATCTCCCTTTCAGGCAAAGTTTTCAGAAAAACCGGATCTATCAATACACTTTTGGGAATATTAAAGACACCCAGATGATTTTTAAATCCTTGAAAATCAATACCTAGCTTACCTCCTACACTTGCGTCTACCTGTGAAAGCAGCGTTGTTGGCACCTGTATAAAATCTATTCCACGCTTGTAAACTGCGGCGCAAAATCCGCCCATATCCCCGATAACGCCGCCGCCAATATTGATCACCAGCGCGTGTCTGTCAAGCTCTTCATTTGTCATTCCCTGCCAGATTTTCTCGCACGTCGCCAGTGTTTTATTAGCTTCGCCGCTCTGAACGGTTATTATAGTATGTTTTGGTAAAAGGGCTTTCAGACTCGGATAACAATGTTTTTTTGTATTATTATCAGCTATTACAACAACTTTAGAGTAATTGGCAGAGCCTAAAAAATCCGGCAAGCTTTCGCTTATCGGCGCAATGATAACAGACTGATTCATTCTAGATTGAATTGAGACAAGCTCACCACACATACGGTGAGCGCACCCAAATGGATGCGTTGACTTCCACTTTTTAGAAATAATATTCTGGAAATCTCATTTAAATATAGGAATTATAATGTTTATCAGATAATCAATATGGTTTTGTCTTCCAAGAAAATTTTTCCACAGTACACAAATTTTAGTCAACCGTGCCACACAAAGGCTGGTTTGCGTTTTATTTCGTAAAATTGCCGTTCAATAATTTTGCGACCGATTTAATTTTCTCAACGAATGAGTGCTGCGCTGATCTCAGGAATTCAACAAGTAGGAGTAGGTGTTCAAAATGTACCGGATGCCTGGAAATGGTATCGTCAGGTGCTGGGTTTTGATGTACCGGTTTTTGATGAAAAAGCCGAAGCTCCGCTGATGACGCCCTATACCGGAGGCGAAGTTCAAAAACGGCATGCAGTATTGGCGATCAATATGGCCGGTGGTGGTGGACTTGAAATCTGGTCTTTTACCAGCCGCAAATCTCAGCCTGCCAATTTCAAAGTGGAGCCGGGCGACCTGGGAATCAATGCGATCCGTTTCAAAACACCTGATGTGCAGAAGGCTCATGCCTGGATCAAAAGCAACTCTGGGCAGGCAGTGGGGCCGGTGGTGGCGTTACCCGAGGGAGAAGGTTTCTGGGGGACAGATCCTTATGGAAATATTTTCCAGATCACAACCGACAAAACTTGGTTCCAGAAAACCGGAAAACCAGTTGGAGGTGTGGCCGGCGTGGTGGTCGGCGTGAGTGATATTGATCAGTCTGTTGCCTTTTACGAAAGCCTTTTGCAGCCGTTGGAAGTTGTTTATGACGAAACCGGCGTGTTTGCCGATATTCCTTCCGCTTTCCCGGGGCAGCGATTCAGAAGAATGTTGCTGCGCAAAAACTTCACACCCGAAGGCGCATTCAGTAAGCTTTTAGGTAATGTGCAGATCGAGCTTATCCAGGCTCTGGACCGCACTCCGAAGAAAATATTTGAAAATCGTTTCTGGGGCGACTGCGGATATATCCATTTGTGTTTTGATACCCTGGATATGAATGCATTGAAAACGAAATTGCAGGCGCAGGGTTATCCTTTTACCATTGATAGTGAGCAATCTTTCGGTATGGAAGCCGCCGCCGGGCGATTTGCTTATCTGGAAGATCCAGACGGCACCTTGATCGAGTTGGTGGAAACACATAAAGTACCGATCCTCAAAAAAATCGGCTGGTTTATGGATTTACAAAAAAGAAAAAGCCAGAAACCTTTGCCGGACTGGATGCTCAAAACAATGGGATTCGGGCGGGTGAAAGACTGATTCTACTTGTATTTACTTCCTACCCAGGCCAGCAGAGGTAAAGCAACAAACGATGCAAGTCCCGCCTGCCAGCCGGCAAATGCGCCTAATATAACTGCGAGTATTCCGACGATCACCGGATAAATGTACATCAGCATTCCAAACAAAACGGAATCGTAAAATACTGATCTGCCGGTTAGCTGGGCTGTTTTTTTGGTAAAGAAAGTGTAAAGCGGCGCGTGTAAAATCCGGCCAATCCAGCCTAGTCCTTTTAGTAGTGCATTGTCCCGTGCGGGCGATTTGCATTCACTGAAATAGGTCTTTAAAATGTTGTTGCGCTCCTGAACCGGCAAATCCTCGGGAACGGTCAGGATTATTTCATTCATTCTAATTTCTAAAATTTCATTGAATTCACGCAACCATTTTTCATAGTCGGAGGAGCTGGTTGTGATCTCTTCCTGACTAATCGGGACACCGAATTTCAATGCAACGCGCTTTCCCGGCCCTCTGAAATTTTCATAGTTTAAACCCGTCGGGATTACTTTCATCTCCGGCAATGCATCCTCGCCAAACCAGATCTTGTAAGCCATTCTGGCGGTACCTTTTCCGAGCGGGCGCAGTCGCCATTCATTTACACAAATACCCTCTGAAAACACCACCACCGCATCGTCTTTTTTCAAAGCGTCGTGACTTTCCTGTGCGGTAACATCATGATTTTTAAGGTATTGTCGACCTTCCGAGCCGCGAAAAACAGGAATCAGGTTAATTTGTCGTAACCAGAAAGCGGCAGCAGGTTTTTTGAAAACATCTCCGCGCGTCAGAGTATGGATAGGCTGGCTCAGCACGGAACCGATCACGACCGCGTCGAAAAACGAATCGGGGTGATTGGAAGCCAGCAGTAACGGTTTTCCTTTTGGAAGCCGGTCGAAATGCGAGACACAGAGCTTTTTGAGATAAATAGGCAGTGCCAGACGGACCAGAAAACGGGAGAAGTAATAAAACAAAATTGAAAAGGTAAGTTTCTGTAAAATTATGGGATTATTTTTTTATTTATCCTGTCTCGCAGCCGCAATCCGCGCATTGAAGTTGCTACCTTTGAAACTGATTTTGAAATAACTAAAAAAAGCATCAACACGCTAAGGCGTAGGGAGAATAAAGCAATGCGTTTAAAAGATTATCCGGGGATTATCAGACAGGCGTGGGCCGGATTTGACAATTCGATAGGAGTGAAGTTTGTCGAAGATATCAGCGCAATGGTGTCTACAAACCATGTTTTCAGGGTGACGCTTGACAATGACGACAAAGTAATTGCGAAGCTGTCTTATTTCGGAAAATATGAGCATTTTAAGGAGGACCACCGGATTATTCAGGCTTTGTCCAACAATCTGCTTTATCCGTTTGAAAATGTATTGGCGAAGTCACTTGTCAAAAATAACCAGGTTTATACATATCGTTACCAGGAAGATTTTGTGGATACCTGGGTCGTATTTTACAATCCGATCCGTGCTGCAAACAGGCTTCCGCGCAGATTAAATGAAGAGCAAATAGGAAAACTGGGGACAGAAACCGCTAAATTTCACCAGGCATGTTTCAGGGCGAGCCGCTCTATTCCCAAGTCTTCGAAAAATTTGAGAACAGATATTCAGCATTTGCTGGACATTCTGGAAACTGATACCGGCAAATACGAGCACCGGGGGTTTATCAATATCCTGAAAAAGCAGTGTGATATTTTCATGAAGAATATCCAGCGGCTGAATGTAAGCGGATTTGATCTGATGCCCGTTTTTGTGGACTGGAATATTGGTAATTTCTCTGTTACAGACGATCTGAAATTTTATTCAAGATGGGACTACGACTGGTTCAGGGTTTCGTCGCGCGTGATGGACTTCTATTTTTTCAGCCGGGTTTGTTCCAATGTAGGCGACCGCACCGTATTCAGTTATCTGATCGGCCCGCTCACGGAAGACCGTTTTATGATCTTTCTGAAAGAATACCATAAAATATATCCGCTCACCGAGCGCGAAATATTGTTCATGAAAGAAGCTTACCGGTTTTTTATTTTGAATTATGTGATCAAATATGGTAAGTATTTTTTCCACAGATCCTATTGTACGAAACTGCAAAAGGAGGCTTATGAACTGTATTTCCCCTCAATAGAGGGTTTTGATGCTGATAAAATCCTTAGGGTACTGAATATATAGCGTTTTTTTCTGACCCCATTATTATTTCACTTCTTTACTATGATCCTCGATAATTTCAAATCTGTAATCTCAAAATACGACGTCATTTTCTTTGATGCTTTCGGTGTTTTAAAAACATATAATGGGTTGATTCCCGGCATTGAAAAAACTTTCGCTTACCTGAACGAACATGGAAAAGATTTTTACGTGGTCACCAACGATGCCTCCCGGAGCCCCGAGCAGCTGGCCGATTCTTATGTGAAAATGGGTATTAATGATGTTACCGCAAACCGGATCATCTCCTCAGGTATGCTCGCACGCGAGTACCTGGATTACAAATTTCGGGAGGGATTGGTAGCCTACGTCGGTACCGATAATTCGGCGCATTATATTGAAACCCTTGGCCTGAAAACCGTTTCTATCCGTGAAGTAAATCTGGACGATGCCGCGCAGATCAATGCACTGGTATTTATGGATGACGAGGGTTTTGACTGGAATACAGATCTGACAAAAACACTTAACCTGTTGCGAAAACGCAATATTCCGGTCATCGTTGCGAATACTGACAAAACTTATCCGGCATCCAAAAGTCGGCTTTCTATTGCGGTTGGAGCTTTGGCCAAAATGATCGAGGACACGATCGGCAGGCAGTTTATCCGCTTTGGAAAACCAGATCCGCAAATGTTCATTTTCGCTTATCAGCACATTAAAAACTATCCTAATGTTAGCAAAAGGGATATTTTAATGGTAGGGGATACTTTGCATACCGACATTCTTGGCGGAAATAAATTCGGGCTGGATACTGCACTTGTGCTTACCGGGAACACGCAGGCGGAAGATGCCGAGGTACGTATCCGGGCCACGGGCATTATCCCCACCTATATTTGCGTCTCCGCAGTGGTAGAATAGAGAGCCGCTGGATAACTCAGATCCTTCATACGGAAATTCATACCAGACTATAATCCTATTTGTTGCTTTCAATCCTGCCTGGTACCCGCACAGGCAGCTTTCCCATTGAAAGTGTTTCATCAATTTCCTGCTATTTTTGCCGGAATCCATTTTTTCATTTACTCTAACTACACACACATGTTAGCTAAAACTTATGGAAGCGCCGTGTATGGCGTGGACGCTACCATTATCACGATCGAAGTGAATGTTGGTCAGGGGCTCGGGTTTTTTATGGTTGGTCTGGCCGATAGTGCGGTGAAGGAAAGTCAGCAGCGCGTGGAGGCTTCCCTTAAATATTTTGGTTACAAAATGCCGCGTCAAAAGCTTGTCGTTAACCTTGCCCCGGCCGATATCCGCAAAGAAGGTTCTGCGTACGACCTGCCAATTGCACTCTGCACGCTCTATACCTCCGAGCAACTCACCTGCGAGCGCAGCCTCGAAGATTACATTATCCTTGGAGAGCTTTCACTCGACGGCATGTTGCGCCCGATCAAAGGCGTACTACCGATTGCGATCGAAGCGCGGAAGCAGGGTTTTAAAGGACTGATATTGCCTGCCGAGAATGCACATGAAGCCGCGATCGTCAATAACATTGATGTTATCCCCGTGGAAACACTGCCGGATGCAATCGCTTTTTTCGAAGGCAAGCTCGATATATCGCCTGTCAGGATCGATACCCGGGACTTATTTTTCGCTACCCAAAACGAGTATGATGCTGACTTCGAACATGTTCAGGGTCAGGAAAATATCAAGCGGGCACTGGAAATTACGGCTGCTGGCGGCCACAATGCGATAATGATCGGACCACCCGGAGCAGGTAAAACAATGCTGGCCAAGCGGATTCCGAGTATACTTCCTCCATTAAGTTTACCGGAGGCATTAGAAACTACCAAGATACATTCAGTAGCCGGCAAGCTCGGCAAGCGCGCAACGCTCGTTTCACGCAGACCGTTTCGTGCGCCGCACCACTCTATCAGCGACGTAGCTTTGGTAGGCGGAGGAAGTTATCCCCAGCCGGGAGAGATTTCACTCGCACATAACGGTGTATTGTTTCTGGACGAGCTGCCTGAGTTTAAAAGAACCGTTCTGGAAGTAATGCGGCAGCCGCTGGAAGAGCGGAAGGTGACTATCTCGCGTGCAAAAATGGCCGTTGAATATCCGTCGAATTTTATGCTGATAGCCAGTATGAACCCTTGTCCGTGCGGGTACTACAATCACCCGGAAAAACAATGCGTATGCGGGCAGGGTGTGGTACAAAAGTATCTCAACAAGATCAGCGGCCCGCTGCTCGACCGCATCGATCTGCATGTAGAAGTCACTCCGGTTTCTTTTGACCAGATATCTTCTACCCGAAAATCGGAAAGCAGCGCCGATATACGCGAGCGGGTAATTCGAGCGCGGCAGAGGCAGACGGAGCGTTTTAAAGACAAAAAAGAGATTTATTCCAATGCAATGATGACGCCGGAAATGGTAAAGGAAATTTGCGTGATCGAAGAAGCAGGAAAGGCGCTCCTACGCAAAGCAATGGAAAGACTGGGCCTTTCAGCCAGGGCTTACGACCGCATTTTGAAAGTATCCCGCACCATCGCGGACCTCGCCGACAGCGACGATATTAGAGTAGAACACCTCGCGGAAGCGATTCAATACCGGAGTTTGGATCGGGAGAATTGGGCTGGGTAACAGGGCCAATTCTCTATTTTTTCACCTTAAACTTTGTTAAATTTGGAAACACAACTTTTGGAAAGACCAATTTTAAAAACGGAAATGGGGAAGCGAATTGTGTCAGATATTCTCAATGAGCCGGACGCGTATTTCGTGGTACAAGCTGTGATCGATGTGTTAAATGAGGAGCGGGAGCGGCGAGCCAAGTTTTACAATGATATTACCGAAGAAGATAAAATTGAATTTATCAACGGTGAGATCATTGTGCATTCTCCGGTGAAAATGAGCCACAATGCAGCGACTGGGCTACTTTACAGGTTACTAAGCATTTATGTAGGCAAAAATCAGCTCGGGTTTGTTGGCGTTGAAAAGATTATGATTAAGCTTACTCGTAATGATTACGAGCCAGACATTTGCTTTTTTTGTAAAGAAAAATCTATCGATTTTGGAAAGGATCAGACCCTTTTTCCGGCACCAGATTTTGTAGTAGAGATTGTTTCACCATCGACCGAGCGACGCGATAAAGGTGTAAAGTTTAAAGATTATCAAGCACATTCAGTCGAAGAGTATTGGATTATTGATCCAGAACACGAGACTTTGGAGCAGTATCATTTAAACGGAGAAGAATACGAGCTGATACTCAAATCCGGCGATGGGACTGTGACCAGCTTCGCAATTCCGGGCTTTCAAATCCCAGTTCGGGCAATATTTGATGAAGCGGAAAATCTAAAAGCAATCCAGCAGTTTTAGATTTTCCTAAGAACTCAAAGTTCCTCTACACTTACACCGCCCAATTCCTGAAACAGCGTTTGCCAGTAATGCGTTACGTGCGGGTTGTTCTCTTTGGTTGATGCGGTGGGTTCAAACGGTGAAACGATCGTTACCTGCGGTGAGCCTATCGCGTATTGATCCAGCTTCTTGGTATCCGCTTTTGCGTCAGCCTCCGCTTCTGAATCACTTTTTGGAGGCCTGATATGAAAATCCCTCCGGTCGCCGCCTTTGACACTTTCTATCATATCACTGAAATAGTACACCTTCACTTCCGAGCCGCTTTCTCCGGCTTTTGCGATTACAGGAAGGCTCGCCCAGATATCCGTCGATAAGTTAGAAGCGCCGGTATTCTGTTGGTTCAGTTTAGCCAGTAATTGTCTAAGATAAATACCCTTTTCTTTTTGAAGCGATAGTTGAAATGCGGTTTCAATTCCCTCGCGGTCAGTTGCATTAGCACCTTCCATATTATCTTTCTCACTTCTGACGGTCAGCGATAATGCCTTTGCTTTGGAGGTGTTTTCGTGAATAAAATAAACTTCCAGCTTATCACCCTTACTACGCATATTGGTTTCCACAATATCAGTCAGCGCCTGGCGGTATTTGTCGTTTACATAGTTTTTGTCAACATGTACGCTCTGGGTTTTGTCCAGAAAGACCAAAGTATAAATTGGCGCATCGGGTATTGCCTGGGCAGTTTCTTTTTCCCCGCCACAGGAAATCAGGAAGAGGATAAATGTAAGAAATGAGAAGGATGTGAAGAGCTGATTTTTCTGAGGTTTCATGGGGCAGTTTTATTTTGGCTAAACTAATCTGTTCATAAATAGCACACAACGGCAAACGGGAGAGTGGTGGAAATATTTTATACAAAAACAGAAAACCCCTCAAAACGTGTGGACTGAACCCCAAAAGTTGGACGTTTTATAATTTAACGATTAGTGTGATGAGCCCGGTATTGTGCCGGGCTCATTCCATTTAAATTAAGCCTGATCCTGTCGTTGTTGTAGTAGTCGATATATTCCTTGATGTCTTCTTTCAGCTGGTCGGTGCTTTGGTATTTGTTCAGGTAGAACAACTCTGATTTAATGGTGCCAAAAAAGTTTTCAATAATCGCATTGTCCAGGCAGTTGCCTTTTCTGGACATGCTTTGGATAATACCCTTCGATTCAAGTATTTTTTGATATTTACTCATTTGGTATTGCCAGCCCTGGTCGGAATGCAGTACCAGATTTTCTGGCTTATTGATCTTTTTAAATGCCGTTTCGAGCATTTGTGTTACTTGCTTAAAATTAGCTGATTCGGACAGGTTGTAACTGATGATTTCTCCATTAAACAGGTCAATAATAGGAGACAGAAAAAGTTTTTTGTCTTTCACCCTGAACTCGGAGACATCCGTCGCCCATTTCTGTGATGGTTTTTCAGATTTAAAATCCCTGTTGAGAATATTGGGCGCAACCCTGCCTGTCTGGCCTTTGTAAGAGCGGTACCTTTTGAGACGGATCAACGATTTCAGGCCCATGGACTTCATCAGCTTTAAGACCGTTTTATGGTTGAGCTCGCTGCCCATCTTCCTGATCATCATTGTGATGCGACGGTAGCCGAACCTTCCCTTATGCCGATCGTAAACTTGCCTGATCTGCTTTTTCGCCTCCTTATACTTGCTGGCCTGAGCGCTATTTTTAATATGGTAGTAGAAATTGCTCCTGGGTATTTCAAAGAGCTCCAAAAGCAATTCAAGCGGATATTTCTGCCTTAACCCATGGATTGTCAACGCTTTTTCTTTTGCGCAGCTTCCTTCTGGCGGATTAAGGCATCCAACTTTTTTAGCAAGTCATTTTCTGCCCTCAGGCGCAGGTTTTCGTTTTCGAGCTGCTCTAACCGGGTCAATGGACCGTATGTTTTTATGATCTTGGGTTTGTTTTTCATAGACCTGGGCCTGCCACGGGCCGTGCTAAAACCATCTATACCAAACTGCTCATACTGCCGGACCCAAACATGTAAAGTACTTTTACTGGGTATTTTAAATTTGAAGCAGCACTCATTCAAAGATAAACCCTGTTTCTGATAAGCGAACACAACTTGTTGCTTAAATTCTATTGTGTAATCGCGCCCGTATTGCGGCAAAAGACTTGAACCGCCGCCTTGTTTATAGTGTCCCACCCATTTCTGTATACAGGACCTAGTAATCCCAAAGCGTCTGGCCAATTCATTAATACCACCTCCGCCTAAATAAGATTTTACAACCGCTAACCTCAACTCTGCACTGTGTTTTCTGTTTTTACCCATAAAAATACCCCCAAGAAGTGTCTAACTTTTGGGGGGCAGTGCAGTGTGCCTTGAAGGGTTTTTCTTTTCGGAAAGATTAAAGTCAGCTTCCTATTTATGTTGTTCCTGGATCATTGTAACCAGTTCTTCGGAGATACCCGTGGACGAATAACCGCCGTCGTGATAGAGGTTTTGCATGGTAACAAAACGGGTCAGATCAGAGAACAGGGTAATGGCATAATTCGCACAATCGTCGGCGGAAGCGTTTCCTAGCGGGCTCATTTTATCAGCAAACTCGTAAAATGCGTCAAAACCAGCGATTCCTGAACCGGCTTTTGTTTTGGTAGGCGACTGAGAAATGGTGTTCACGCGCACATTTTTTGCTTTTCCATAACGGTAACCGTAGCTGCGCGCAATGCTTTCAAGCAATGCTTTTGCCTCGGCCATATCATTATAGAAAGAGTACGTGCGCTGGGCTGCAATGTAGGATAATGCCACAACCGATCCCCAATCGTTGATTGCATCGAGCTTTTCGCCGACCTGCAAAAATTTGTGCAGTGATATCGCAGAAATATCCAGGCCCTTCTGAAACCATTCGTAGTTCAAATCGCCATATTCTTTACCCTTACGAACATTCAGCGACATACCGATCGAATGCAAAACGAAATCGATCTTACCGCCCAGAATTTCGGTCGATTTAGTAAAAAGGTTTTCAATATCTTCAACGGAAGTGGCGTCGGCGGGAATGATTTCTGCATCGCATTGTTTGGCCAGATCATTGATCGCGCCCATACGCATGGCGATCGGGGCATTTGTCAATGTGAATATGGCACCTTCTTCTTTCGCTTTCAGGGCTACTTTCCAGGCGATAGAATTTTCGTCCAATGCCCCTGAAATAATTCCTCTTTTTCCTTTTAATAAACCGTAAGCCATGTTTTCCTTTTCTATTGATTAATTAGGATAAGTCCGTTTGAGGCGACAAAGTAAATAATTTTTGACGGGTTTGCCAGAATTTAGTCTGCCCAACTAACACTACTGCGCTGAGCTACTGGTTTCATGTACAGCTTCTCCCTGAAAAACTGGTCGGTAGCTTTGTACACGCCTTTTACATCTTTCGACCGCAGCCTGGAAGCGATTACGTGGTCGCCGCTTTCCGGGAATGCTTTTTCAACTTTCAAATGATCGGGCGTACCGAGCTGCGGAAACATTTTTTGAATAGCCGCGACCGACACTACCTGATCCTGCTCTTTGTCGTTTTTAAAATAATATCCTACAAATACCGGCATTTTAATCCGTTCATACACTTCGCGCCTCGAAATCACGTCCATCATTTGCTGCAACGTGACGAGCCCATTGGAATGGTAACCCTGCAGCCAGAACTGCGCGTGCTCCGGAATGGAATCTTGCGAGGTATTGTGTTCCCCCATCACCTGCTGTAAAATCTGCTTTCCCCAGGGTCCGGTGATCAGTTTCAGGCTCGGATTCGCTACCTCCATGCAGGGCGAGTAAAGAATAAGTCCTTTGATCTCGGGATGCGTTGAAGCCAGGTAAACGGATAGTAGTCCGCCTGCCGAAGTGCCTATCACAATTACACTGTCACCCAGCACCTTGCCTATCGCCAATGCCCTTTTTGCTCCGGCCAAAAAGTTATTTGGAGTGAGGTCGTCGAATGCATCGGGATCGTTGATTCCTGCGTCGTGCATGCGTGAGAGATAAAGATTTGCTCCGTATTTTTTTGCAAGATCCTTGTGTATCGGGTCGCCTTCCGCCCAGCTTGCCCCGAAACCGTGGATATACACGATACTATAAGGTGTCTTTTCCTTTTTGGTACTGTCGGCCCAGATAATGCGTGCTTCATTGTCGCTTTTGAGCAGCGCGGTGGCCTTTTCAGTTTGCTTTATTTCCTGTTCAAGCTTGACAAGATCACTGGTGACCGTCGGCAAAACGGGTGTGAGGCGCGCCTCGGGGACTTTTGGGCCGGCATAGTATACGACGCCCAAAATGATAAAGATCACGGCTAACGATACAAGAAGTTTTAACATTTTTTATGAGCTAAGAAGGTTTATCAATACTATCTTGCAAACATAATTTAATATCCTTTCTATGCCCAACCTGCTACTTGTTGAGGACGATGCAAATCTGGGATTGCTGCTTCAGGAATATCTTACCGATAAAGGCTTCCCTACCGATCTTGCTACTGATGGACAGAAAGGTTGGCAGACTTTTGTGGACAAAGAATATGACTTGTGCATATTCGATGTGATGATGCCGAAGAAGGATGGTTTCTCGCTGGCCAAAGAAGTGAGAATGAGCGGACGGGATGTTCCGATCATTTTTTTGACAGCAAAATCGATGAAGGAAGACACTATGCAGGGTTTTCGGGTTGGTGCGGATGACTACGTAACCAAACCATTTGACCGGGAAGAGCTGCTTCTCCGCATTGAAGCCATTCTGCGGCGGTATAAAAAACAGCCTGACTCACAGGAAGCCACTAAAATATTTCACATTGGTCAATACGTTTTTGATTACAGCCACCAGCAGCTGACAGCCAACGGGAATTCTGCCCGGCTCACAAGCAAGGAGTCAGAGTTACTCAAACTATTTTGCCAAAACCTTAACCAACCAATCAGCCGCAGCTTTGCCTTGAAGACCATCTGGGGCGACGATTCGTACTTTAATGCAAGAAGTATGGACGTTTACATTACCAAACTCCGCAAATACCTCCGCGAAGACCCGACTATTCAGATCATGAACCTGCATGGGGAAGGATTTAAATTGATGGTAGGGTGAAGGGCGACCCGCGTAGGGCGGCCCGACGCGGGCCGCATAGGGAAGAGGGGGAGGAAAGGAGGATGGAGGAAGACTGGGAGGAAGTTTTTGGATTTGGGAAACTGAATTTCGAGCGGGTTGGTTTTTTATTTGCGTAAATATTCAAATAGCTAATAAAAAGCCGGCAGCCGAGCGCTGACGCCGAAAGCCCATCATGATCGATATATCCCGTCGCCCACGACGCAATAGAAAGTCCGCAGGAATCAGGGAACTGGTTCAGGAAACGAATCTTCAGGTTTCCGATTTTATTTATCCCATGTTTGTCCAGGAGGGGAGTAATCAAAAGGTTGAGGTGAAATCAATGCCTGGTATTCACCGTTTTTCGCTCGATAATCTTTTGGAAGAATTAAAAGAAGTAACCGATCTGGGCATCCGCGCGATCGATCTTTTTCCCAACTATCCTGAAAGTAAAAAAGACAGAACTGCTTCTGAAAGTTATCAGGAAAATACCTTTTATCTCAAAGCGATCACCGCGATTAAAGAGCGTTTTCCGGAATTGGTAATCATGACGGACGTAGCGATGGATCCGTACAGTTCTGATGGTCACGATGGATTGGTGGAAAATGGGAAGATCCTGAACGATGCCACGCTGGAAATTCTGGCGAATATGTCGCTGGCGCAGGCAAAAGCCGGGGCTGATATCCTGGGGCCTAGTGATATGATGGACGGAAGAGTTGGTTACATTCGCCGCCACCTCGACTCGCATGGTTTTACGGACGTGAGTATCATGTCTTATTCCGCCAAGTATGCGAGTGCATTTTACGGTCCTTTCCGTGATGCGCTGGAATCGGCTCCTAAGTTTGGGGATAAAAAAACCTACCAGATGAACCCGGCAAATAAACGGGAAGCATTACTGGAAGCGCAGTTGGACTTTGAGGAAGGTGCTGATATGCTGATGGTTAAACCTGCTCTGTCCTATCTGGATATTATCCGTTTGCTGGATGAAAACTTTGATATTCCCATAGCTGCTTACAATGTCTCTGGCGAATACGCGATGATCAAGGCAGCTGCACAAAATGGCTGGCTGGACGGCGACCGCGCCATGATGGAAGTCCTGATGAGCATTCGCCGGGCGGGGGCAAAATGTATTCTGACGTATTTTGCGAAGGAAGCTGCGGTGATTTTGAATAGATAGTCAGGAAAGGGAGTCAGCAATTTTTGATAAACCATATGAAAGCTACTATATTAATAGTAGCTTCATTTTTATGTTTAAGAGATTTATCAATGTCAAAATGAAAAAAACAATACTATTGATACTTTTTGTTGGAGCTATGAGTTTCCAACCTTCTTTCGCCCAAAAGAAAAGCCCTGCATTGCCAGAATTTCAAATCAAAAAATCAGAAACTGAGGCTCATATGCGTTTTTTGGCGGCTGATGAACTGATGGGGAGGCGGACTGGGGAATCTGGTAATTTTGTGGCCGCGAGGTATGTTGCCGAGCAATTCCGGAAGCTGGGTTTAAGTCCGGTTACCAGCAATGCAGGTTCTAATACTGTATCTTATTTTCAAAATGTTCCTTTCGAAAAAATGGGCGCCTCGGCAGCGGGGGAAATTATTGCCGATGCTGAAATTATGAAAGCTGGCGAGGCCTGGCTGCTCATGAACGGAGGCGAAACAAACCTGAAAGCGCCGATCATATATGCCAGCTTCGGATTGGAAGATGCTGCCAAAAGCTGGGACGATTACAAAGGCCTGGATGTAAAAGGGAAGATCGTCCTTGTAGAAAGCGGCACACCGGAAGCGCAGACGCCTACTGAAATTTTCGCTACCTCTAACGAAAAGCGCAAGCTCGCCGCATCGAAAGGAGCAATTGGTATTATTGAATTATTTAATGCGCCGGTACCCTGGAATATCGTTTTGCGCGCCTTTGGAGGAGAGAAATTAGCACTTTCACAAGGTGATGCTGCGGCTACCCCAAGTATTCCGCACGCCTGGGTGAATGGGAAAGAGGCGAAATATGCGCGTGCATTGCGGGCAGTGAAGGAAGTGGAATTCAAAACAACCGGAAGAAAAATGCAGCTGATCAACAGCTACAACGTAGCCGGATTGATTCAGGGCTCCGACCCGAAACTGAAAGATGAATATGTGCTGCTGACCGCACATTACGATCACGTGGGCGTGGGCAGGCAGGGAGGGCAGCCTTACACGGCTGAGGATAGCATTTTCAACGGCGCAAGGGATAATGCATTCGGAACCGTCGCGCTGCTTACTGCCGCAGAGGCATTGTCCAAAAATCCTCCAAAACGCTCGGTATTGATAGTAGCGTTGACGGGAGAAGAAGTTGGTTTGCTAGGTAGCAAATATTACGCAGCAAACCCTTTGTTACCCTTAAACAAATGCATTTTCAATCTTAATTCCGATGGGGCGGGTTATAACGATACTACCATCGTAGCTGTTATGGGCCTTGACCGCACGGGTGCCCGCGCTGAAATTGAAACCGCAAGCAAAGCTTTCGGACTTGGTGTTTTCGCCGATCCTTCCCCTGAGCAGGGACTATTTGACAGATCAGATAATGTGAGCTTTGCCAGGGAAGGTATCCCTGCACCGACGTTTACGCCTGGTTTCAGGGAGTTTAATGGAGATATTATGAAAAACTATCACCAGGTTTCGGATAATCCGGAAACGATCAATTTTAATTATCTTTTGAAATTCAGCCAGGCATATACCTATACTGCCAGGCTGATCGCTGATCGGAAAGTGGCCCCACAATGGTCGGCGGGAGATAAATATGAGCCGGCTGCGAAGAAGCTTTATGGCAAATAGGATTTTGTGAAACCACAAAAAAGGGTTGACTTTGTTTTCGAAGTCAACCCTTTTTATAGCTGATATTAACTTACTTCGCTCCCGGAGGACAGTTTTTTCTCAGATAATCAGTGAACAAAGTCCTCAAATGTGCCGAAGTCCCGGCTCCCTCACTGATACTGTGCGACCGGTTCGGATAAGGCATGAATTGGAATACCTTATTGGCTTTAATTAACTCGTTAACAAGCATTTCTGCATTCTGGTAATGCACGTTGTCATCACCGGTACCGTGAATATAAAGTAAATTTCCACGCAGGTTTTTCGCGTACGTAATAGGTGACCCTTTTACAAAATCATCGCGGTTTTCCTGAGGAACACCCATATAGCGCTCCTGGTAAATATTGTCGTAAGTAAGCTGGTTACCCACCGCCGCCACTGCAATACCTGTTTTGAAATGATCAGGATATTGGAAAAGCAGGTTTAAAGTCGAAGAACCGCCGCCGCTCCATCCGTGAACCGCTACTCTTGAAGTATCGATAAAGGGATACTTTTTGAACATAGCAGTCGCCGCTCCGTCCATATCCCTGATATTTATCCTTCCAATATTTTTGTAGATCGCCTTTCTCCATTTCGCGCCTTTGGGAGACGGTGTTCCGCGGTTGTCCATAGACGCGTAGATATAGCCGTCATCGGCCATATTTCCGTTATACAGGCGGTTCCGCCCTGTTCCATAGGTATCCTTTACAGTACTTCCCGCCGGCTCGCCATACACAGTGAATACGATGGGGTACTTTTTAGAGGCATCAAAATTGGTCGGTTTTACAAGCCACGCATCGATTTCAATGCCTTCTTCGGTAGTTACCTTAAAAAATTCGATGTCCAGTTTCGCGGCATTGACCTTACTTGCCGACTGCGCAATGGAATTATTTGGGTCAATTGCAGTGTGCTTTGGAAGAGAAATCCACTCTGTCAGCGGAGTAGTTTTTGCATTAGAAAAACGGTGCATTGCGAATTTAGCGGCCGGCGAAATTTCATAGTTGTGCGAGCCCGCCTGATCAGCCGGCGTTACCCGCACGGGTTTACCTTTTCCATCGAGAGTGGTTTTGTACAGATAGCTCTGTGTTGCATTGTTGGGAGAAGCCATGAAATAATAGGCGTTGCTTTTCTCGTCAATGCGAACCGGACTGATCATATCGAAGTCTCCGGCGGTGATGAGCGTTTCCTTTTTTCCGTCGCGGCTTACCCGATATGTATGGCGCCAGCCGTCTTTTTCACTTACCCAAAGGAATTCATTGCCGCCGTTGATCCAATCCCAGCCCATCGGGTCGTTTTCCCAGCGGCTTTTAATGTCGATCCAGGCTTCGTCTTTTTCAGTGTAAAATGGTTTGGCGCTGCCGTCTGTTGTATTAATGTACATCAAAGTACTCTCGTTCTGCTTGCGGTTCAATTGCTGAATCACAAGCTCATTCGGCATACCCGACCATTCCATTCTTGGCACATAGGTATTTTGCGGGTCGCCGGGAATGTTCATCCATTTGGTCTGTGCGCTCGCGATATCCACCACTCCAATCTTGTAGGGAGAAGGCGTTTCGCCAACTTTTGGATATTCCACCGGAACGTTAAAAGAGTAAATGGAATCCGTCGTATTGATCATCAAAAAATTGCGGATCTTGCGTGCATCGAGCTGCCAGTAGGCGATCGACTTGCTGTCGTCGCTCCACCGAAATCCATCCCGGCAGTCGAATTCTTCTTCATATACCCAGTCGAAAGTACCATTGATCACGCGGTCGGTCCCATCTTTGGTCAGCTGTTTTACCTCGCCGCTTTGCAGGTCCTCGGCATACACATTATGCTCACTCACGTATCCGACATGTTTTCCGTCGGGTGAAAACTTGGCGAACATCAGAGAGGAAGCCGGTAGCCCTTTTCCAAGCTGTTTCAAAGTCTTCGAAGTCGCATCAAAAACCCAGTAGTCGCCCCGCGTTTCGTATCTCCAAACTCTTTTTGCATTGGTATAAATCAAAAACTTGTCTCCGGCTTTACTAACCGTGTAACTCTTGATTGTCAGTGCACTACCTCCCGAGGGAGTGAGCTGAGCACGTGATACGAGGATCTTCGGAGTATTGGACGGCAATGCAACTTCCACGATTTCATCATCGCTTACATCACGGTAGCCGCTTCCATCCGGAAGCCATTGAAAAGTATCGGGAATTTGTGCAAAGACTGGTAACGAGATAATGGTCAAAACCAAAATCCGGATGGCGTTCTTCATATTTACTTTAAAATTGGTACGACAACTATTGTAATGCAATGTTAACATTTTCTTTATTCTTTTCCTTCCGCACCATTGTCACTATGCTTTTTCCCGCGTCGCTGTTTTTTCAATGCTTCGCTGAGCAGGTATTCAATCTGTCCGTTCAAACTACGAAAATCCTGCTGCGCCCAAACTTCGAGTTCTTTGAGCATTTCAGGATTTATCCGTAGTACAAAAGCCTTTTTTTCTGACATATCAGGGATACAAAGTACCGGCGTTCAAAATTGGAGTGGCTGCTTTTTCACCACATAATACTACCAACAAATTGCTTACCATGGCAGCTTTGCGCTCCTCATCCAGTTCCACAATTTGTTTTTCCGAAAGCATTGCAAGTGCCATATCCACCATACCGACAGCCCCGTTCACGATCTGCCGGCGCGCTGCTACCACCGCAGAAGCCTGTTGCCTTTGCAGCATTGCCCCTGCGATTTCAGGTGCGTAGGCCAGGTGGCTGATCCGTGCTTCGAGTACTTCCACTCCGGCGCGACTAAGCCGTTCTGTCAGCTCGCCTTCCAGCATTTCATTGATTTTACCGCTTCCGTCCCGCAGCGTAACTTCATGAACTGCAATATCATCGTCCTCCATACTGTCATAAGCATAAATCCCCGCAAGGTGGCGTACAGCCGCTTCCGACTGGATTTCTACATATTTCACGTAATCGTCCACCTCAAAGCAGGCTTTCACAGTGTCGCTGATCCGCCAAACTACAACTGCCGCAATTTCAATGGGGTTTCCGAGCTTGTCGTTTACTTTCAATTTCTGACCGTTCAGGTTTCTGGCGCGCAAACTGATCTTTTTCTTTTTAAATAATGGATTGATCCAGCGGAGCCCATTTTCTTTGACAGTTCCCTGGTAGTCGCCAAAAAATGTTGCGACTACGGCCTCATTTGGGTTAACGACCGTAAAACCCAGCAAGAAAAAGAATCCGGGGATGAAGAAGATCATGCCCAAAGCTGGATTGTCAAGCGAGCTCGCCAGGCCTACGCCTATAAACATCAGCAATATACCCAGGCCGAGCATTCCCGCGCCTGAATTGGAGGTTAGTGGTTTTTCATTCATAAGGATTGAGGTTGATATTAAAATGATATCACAATATCATCAAATCACGCCAATTTTCCACTACGTTTTGGTATAAAAAAATCCCAAAGCCGCTGAAAGGCATTGGGATAGGATAAATGGTTTTGTATGTTACTGGACCTGGAAGTTAATCGGAACATTATAGCGCACGCGCACCGGCTTGCCCCGCAAAATGCCGGGCTCCCAACTTCCATTCATTTTTTTAACGACACGAAGTGCTTCCTCATCCAGCCCGAATCCGGCGCTTTTTTCAACCTTATATTCGCAAAGACTGCCGTCCTCGCATACTACAAAAGAAAGTTGTACCCGTCCTGCAACGCCGCGACGGGCCGCGTCGGTCGGGTATACGATATTGCGGCCAAGAAACCTGTAAAATTCATTGATTCCGCCTTTGAACTGCGGACTGATCTGGGCCTTGGTATATTCAATTTGCTGTCCGTCCTGATAGGATATTCCCTTTTGCAATACCCCAAGCTCGTATGTTTCCTCATAAAATAAAGTGCTGTCTGCAAGCTTCCCCGTCCATTTATCATTTTTTGCGCCGGATATAACGCGGCCCTGTTCCGTCAGTAACCTTCCGTCGTAGGTCTTTTCAGTTGTTTTCCAATACCCGTCGCCGTCCTTGACAGTCTGTGTACCATCTTTTTCCCACGCATTTATGTATGCAACCTGCTCATTGTCGGTCTGTTTCGCAAGCAGCGTTTCTTTCACCGTTTTAATCTGGCCATTATCATACCATTTAATTTCCGTTTTCAGGCTGTCGGAAAAGAGCGTCATTTCGCGGACCATTCCTTTGAGGTCGTATTTTTTGTGCAGAGAGGCTTTGTTGTCCGCATTGTATTCAATATAGTCGAGCAGGCTGCCATTTGGCTGGAAAACTGCTTCCGCAGCGTGGCTGGCCATATTTTTGTCGCGGGCAGATATGGAATACGCTTGGATGGAATCAATCCCCTCACCCAGATAATCCGATTTAAACCACACATTATTTTTCGCAAATGCTGCTGTACCGATCGGTTTCCATTTGTTTCCCTGCTTTTGCTCGTATCTGACATCATTTGCGACATATCCCTTTTCGTCGAGAGGCAGCGTGCTTCGGTATTCTGCTTTTTTCAGATCAGTTGTCGGCGCGTATTTACTATCAAAATGTTCGGTAATGGAGTTGCTGGTACTATCGTAACTGCTTCTGGCGGCTGCTTTGAATGCGATAGGATAGGAAACAGACTGGCGAACAGCCTCGCCTTTTACCAACGCAGGTTTCCATGCACGAAACAACTTCACTACCCGAAGTGCCTCCTGGTTGCAAAGCGGATCAGTTCCACGAATTATCTCAACATTCGTCATCGTGCCGTCGGGCTCGACTATACCTTTTACGAAAACGCGGCTATTCAAACCTTTCACCGAGCTTTTGAACGGGATTTGCAGATTGGCATTGATAAACTGGTTGAAGTAGGATGATCCGCCGGCAGGTTCGGCGCTTTTTTCTACTTCGTGGGGCAGGTAAATCTTTTGTCCTATCGACTGAAAAGAGCAAAATAACAGAAGCGTAAAAAGTGATTTCATAGCTGGATATGCAGTTCTGGAAATATAAATATCTGACCTTTTTTCTTAAATAACCCAGGAGGACGTTAAGAAAAAGTTTGGAGTAAATCGTAGAAATAATTTCTTATCAAATCTTAACTTACTGATAACCTGATAGTAACATCCAGGTAATATAAAATGAGAAAATTTGTATCATGGGAGATACAACTCACTTTCGGACAATCATCATTTCTGACCTGCATTTAGGCGCGGGCGGTTCCAAGGCGGAAGAGGTAACCAGCTTTTTGAAAAGCTATACTTGTAAAAAGCTGATACTGAATGGCGACATTATTGACGCCTGGCAGCTTAAAAAGTACGGCGTCTGGAAAAAAAAGCACACAATGTTTTTCAAACGGGTGCTCAAAATGATTGAAGAACACAAAACGAAAGTCATTTACATTCGTGGCAATCACGATGATTTTCTTGATCAGATTATCCCACTGAGGCTTGGAAAGCACTTTCAGATCCGCAAAGATTATATTCTCAACTCAGGTACCCAGCGATTTTATGTCACGCACGGAGACGTTTTTGACTCTATCACAACCCATTTGAAATGGCTGGCGTACCTGGGAGATATGGGTTATACATTTTTGCTCTGGGTCAATAAGTTTTATAACAAGTACCGCGAATGGCGTGGACTGTCATATTATTCCTTGTCTCAAAAAGTGAAGCAATCCGTGAAGCTGGCGGTGAATTATATGACGGATTTTGAAGAAAAGCTCACAGAGCTGGCACGTTCCAGGAGTTGTGACGGTGTAATTTGTGGACACATTCACCACCCGGCGATCCGTGAAATAGACGGTATCATGTACATGAATTCCGGCGATTGGGTAGAGACGCTGAGCGCGCTGGTCGAAGATTTCGATGGTAACTGGAGTCTGCTGTACTATGATCAGCAGGCAATTGTTCAAAAACCTCTCAAAGCGGCGAAGGTTGCAGAGCAATTTCCGGTAGTTGAAAAACAGGTCGCCTTTACCGGATTTTTGACGGGAAGAAACCAACGGTATCTATAATATGAAAATCCTTTTCATGGTTCAGGGGGAAGGAAGAGGGCATTTGACCCAGGCGATCTCTTTGAGCCAGATTCTACGCCAGGCAGGGCACGAGATAGTCGGTGCAATGGTTGGAACTTCGCCCGGGCGGCAGATCCCGGCATTTTTTAATGAAGGCATCCGCACGAATGTGTTACATTTCGATGCCCCGAATATCATTTATAATGCGCAAGGCGGTGGCATGAACCTGCAAAGAACGATCTATACACACCTTTCCAATTTACCCAAATACCTCATGAGCCTCCGCAAGATCCATGAAGCGGTTAAACAAATAAAACCCGACCTGATCATCAGTTTTTATGATACCTACGGTGGTTTGTATAATCTGGTCTGCCGATCTCAGATACCGATGGTTTGCATTGCTCACCAGTACCTTTTGCTTCACCCAAAATTTGTTTTCCCTGAAAACAGCAAATTCAATCAATTCCTGATTAACCTTAATTCGAAATCGACGTCGTGGCTAGCCAAAAAACGACTGGCTTTATCGTTTAGGGAAATACCTTCACGGCAAGATCTAAATATTATTGTCGTTCCGCCGCTTTTGCGCCGTGAAGTGGCTTCACTCATTCCGACGAGTGGCGACTACCTGCTGGTATATATGACCCACCATAGTCTGAGCAAACAGATTATTGAATGGCATTGCAAGCATTCTGATGTGAAGCTTCATTGTTTCTGGGATAACCCGGATGCTTCTGATGAGTTTGCTTATGATGAAACACTGACTTTCCACCGGATCAATAGCGAGAAATATCTGAGTATGCTGGCCGGATGTCGTGGCTTGGTAACAACAGCAGGATTCGAATCGGTCTGTGAGGCAATGTACCTGGGTAAGCCCGTGATGATGGTGCCGGTACCCAACCACTTTGAGCAGGAGTGTAATGCTATCGACGGCGTGATTTCCGGCGCGGGTGTCACTTCGAAATCCTTTGATCTTTCGGTGCTTCTGGAATATTTGCCGAAACACATCGATCAATCTGCGAGGTTCCGCTCGTGGTATCGCCGGGGTAGTGCACTGTTTTTGGAGGAGATTGAGTCTTTTGCCGGCAAGCAGGTTCGTAAGGAAGGGATAAAAGCTTAATAGTTGCTATCGGACTTTCTTGAATACCAGCCGCGCTTTGCCGTTTTCGGGTGTTAGGGTGAGCCTCATTGGGCTGAGCTCATAATGATAAAATTCTGCTGACGTGAGCCAGGCCCTGCCACTCCACGAGGGCTCCCCGACCTTTGACCCTCCAAAACCCAAAATCCGGATATTACACCCGGGCGCAAGTTCATAAGAACCAGCAACACTATTGCTCAGCGTATGCCCCTCAATAGAACCCTTACTTGTATCATCAGAAAATGTGTAAATCACTCCTCTTGTGTTCTCCTGAGGATTCGATTCTGTCGCGCCGGTGGCTATATCCTGATAGTAGTCCAGCTTCCATTTGCCGGAAAGCGTATTGTCAGAAGTGCAAGGCAGTGGTCCGCAGCACAGATCCGAATCGGTACATTGCGAGGCTGTGGATACTAGCAGTAATAAAACCAAGAGAATTAGGGCAAGATTTTTCATTTTATCTAATGTTAAAAACTAAGTCCAATTCTTAGGCCAAGCCGATTGTAAGACCGACTTTCACTTCGCTCGGTTTGGTCCCAGAGCAGCGGTTTATCAACGTTTGCTTCCTGTCTTTTGTAAGAGATAGTAAATGTAAATGCGCCTTTTCCTTCCTTTCCACATCTGATTCCCACACCCGGATTGACCATTATCCCGCCGGTAGTTTTGAAACCATCGGGGTCGTCATGAAACCATGCGAATCCATAACCGGCGTCTATTGTGCCGAATATATTCACATTTCTCTTTTTTGTGAGGTCATGACGGAAACCGGCGGCGACTGGATTTATAAAGGCATTCTTGTACCAGTCGACACCAACTGTTATCCCTGCAGCTGTCTTTCGTGTGATCTGTACCCCGTTGAAAGTCTGCGCAGTGAGGCTTAGTTTGTTGTCGACAAGTTCCTGAGAAACATCATAAGGCATTGTATATTTCACCCTGCCGAACAATCCGCCCACTTCAGTATGGTTGATATATTTTTTTGCAAAAGGCGTTTGTGCCGCCAGTGGCCTTGCGACCAGCAGCATGATCCAAACTACAAGTCTTATCATGGTCAGATCGCTTTGTTTACCAGAATTTTACTAAGCAAACGAAGGTCGGACGGATTGGACGAATCATATTGATAAAACCCGTCTTTACCGATTAAAAACAGGGTTTTACCTAAGGAAATTACATCAAAAGCGTCCATATTTTTAAAATGGGCAATCTGGTTTTTATCAATTCCGAATTTGTCCTTCGCATTAAATAATTTAAGTCCATGTTCACCTTCACAGAGATAGAGTGTTGGAAAATCAATGCTCAATCCGTGCGGATTTTCCATTTGGTAGCTTTTAATGAGCTGAGGGGAAGAAGGGTTACTGACATCGACGAGATCAAGCTGATTTTGCGTTCCGGGACAGGCGCTTCCCGAACGGATCGTCACATAGGCAATGTCTCCGTGCACAACGACCGGATCGCAGGCTCTTCCATGCTGAAACGTGGAAAGCCGCTCGGGGGCTGCCGGGTTACTGTTATCATAAATGAACATACCAGTTGATGAGCCGATAAAAAGTTTGTTGTTGTAAGGGAATATCGTCTCAATTCCCCAGCCAATATTAACAGTAGCGAAATCTACCGGCTTTTTGGGGTTTGCAATATTAAAGAGGTGCAGCTGGTTTTGGCCGACCGCATATAAAAATTGCTGATGAAGTGCAAAGCGCGACATTGAGCCAGCCTGTCCGTTCGAATTTCCGGCTGATTGTGGTGCAGCGTTACTGGTATTAGAACTGAAAAAAGCCCTGTCAGCAACTGCCCAAATCCCTCCCCACCAGGAAATAGGCGTCACATTGTTCTCACAATCTACTGTAATGGTTTCGGTAACATACTCAACATTTTGATCGTTGATCGCTCCTATCGATTCATTTAAAGTCCAGGAACCGCCTTCGAAAAGCCCGTTTTTAAAAACATTTTTGACCCTTTCTATTTCTGTGGCATTCTCGGGATTTGTAATGTCCAGTGCTACCAGATCCGAAAAACTGTCGGCATAGAGGATATTGTCGCGGACTGCAATATCTCCATTTCCGGGGATCGAGATAAAAGAGACGAACCGCGGATTGGATTTATCTGCATTGTCGATGATATGTATGCCTTTTTTGATTTCATTGACAAAAAGATATTTGCCAAACACATACATCTTCCCCGGATTTTCAAGTGATTTGGGAGAAGCTGCTTTTACCTGTGTGCGCAGTTCCATCAACGAATGCGTCAGGTTGCTGAAACGGCGAACTACCCTGGTTTCTTTACATTGATCGTTGCATGACCAAAAGGCAGTTGCAATGAGCAGGAAGAAGAAATGTAGAAGTTTAGGTTTCATAAGGGTTAAGTTATAGGTTGGAATTGAGTCTACATATGACAGCCGGTTTTTGTAATTGGTTGGAACACAAAACAAAATCGTCCGACAGCAAAGCCCTCGGACGATAACGCACCCCGAAAATGTCAGCATAGCCGACATTTTTTATCTTTAATATTTTAGCCGGCCTTGAAGCGCCGGATGATGAATGCTATTTGCTGTCTGGATTTTTGATCCTCCCCATAAACAAAATAGTGTTGGATGTATTTTCACTGATGATCAGTCCAAACGGTTGGTCGCAGATGAATCTGGGCTCCTGAGGAGTTGTAGATGTCGGTACCATCCCGATCGATGTTACAGCCGCGGCTTCCGTCCCTTTTTCATCGATGGCCAGGTAAGCGTTTTGTTTAACAAAATCCACCTTCATAGGTGTGGACTGGCTTATTTTGCCAAATTGTGCTCCGTTTGAAAAAACCCTATTAATACCCATCTGCTGTAAAGTACTATTCAGGTTCGCCGAATAATCAAGGGTGAATTTTGGCAGGCCTACTTTGATATTGGTTTCAGAATTACCTGCAATGATTGATTTCCATTTAGCAGCGTCAATTTCGGATAATATTTGGTCGATCGTATTGGTGCCTGCCGGGAGCAGGAGTGTCATGCTGAACTGCCCGTTTCCATAAGGAAGTCGTACAGCACTGAACGAAGCATCGCCGTAGATTTTAAATGCTGACTTAATGTGCATCATCTTCACGGTCTTGCTGGAGCCATTCTCCAATTTAAATGGCATATCAACTGTTTCTTTCGGATCAAATCGCGCTTTCCAGTCTCCCTTGAAATAGAGTGCGTTCAGCAGGAACATGATATGATCAGGTTGTATCTCCTGAATCACACTTTTGATTTTTCCGTTTGTCTTATCGCTTGCCCATTGATTGATCCTGTCTTTGCTCGCATCGTCAAAAGGTAATCCGGTAATTTCAGCCTGAAAAGATTCTTTCAAAATATTCTGGAAGCTGGTTTCGACGTTCAGGCCGTTTTTGTACCAGATCGAATTGGCAAGCCCGAGCGTAACTCTGGAATCGGCAACGGGCAGATCGCGGATCAACGTGTTATACGCTTTATTTAGGTCTGAAAGGGAAACGCCCTGCATCTCCAATGCCTTCTGAACCTCCGCGGCCGACTCATTTTCGGCACCATTCAGCAGCATTCCCAGCGCCATGTGCAGGCTCAGCGGTGAAACGAAAAAGTTATCTGCGGCTGGCTGGCTTTCCTGAAGGCTGTGTAAAAAGTTAAAGGCAAACCTGCTGGATCCGTCTGCTATCTCTGATGGGATTTCGACAGGGTTAACCTCATTGGTAGGCGGCACGCCGTTGTCATTTGTACAGCCCATTGTAAACAGAGCAATTGCAAGCGGGGCGATAAATGCCTGGATCAAAGTTTTCATGGCTAATAAATGCTTGGGTATTGTAGGATTGGCTGGCAGAATTACAGCCTCCTTTTCAATGCATCAACACTTTTTAGATTCCAAAAGCCCTACTAAGGTTGGAATGGCTTTTAAATTTTAAAAGGAATATCTTACTCCCCAGGCCACTCCATACAAATATGGATGCGCATCAAGAGTTTGATTCGACCTGAATCCGGAAGAAATTGCCTTTTGATACGAGCCTGTAAGGTTAGCTTTCCATCTGCTTGACAGTCTGTAATTAAACCTCAAACCGGTCGTCGCGGCCCAATTCATGCTGCGGTAAACCTCATCGCTTGCCTTGGTAGTGATAATATCACCCGAAGCAGATTCCAGGTCGTTGCTGAGAAAGAAGTTGGCCATCATACCTCCTAAAATCGAATAACTCAATTTTTTGTCCGGATTTAATGTAAATCCAGCCTGAACTGGCATTTGCAGGTATTGATAATTGTTACTTACTTTTTTAGCAACGTCAATATAAACTGCTCCGTTGTTGAAATTTTTATCAGTTGGAAAAGAAGGTTTTGGAGATGCATCAGCGAAGGCATTTTCAAGTACGTTTGCTGATTGACTGTACGCATTCAAAAGATATCCGCCGCCCTCGTAAGACGAGTTCCCCTGCAAGTAGCTTAGCCCCAGCTCAACCGACCAGTGTTTAGACAGGCGAACTCCACCCTGCGTTTGCAAAGCGTAGGAAACACCAGCTTCGCTGGTACCCGTAACGGCTTTCCTGCTGGATAATGCCTGGTAGGCAAAGTCCTGAGGTGGCCGTTTGATTTGTACGTCAGGATTAAAGGAGGCCGGCATTACACCGATTCCTGCCCAATATTCCGTGTGCTTTTTAGGTTTTATCTCTTCTTCGGAGATCGCATTTGGTTTGAAAAATACATAGCGTTTCTGCAAATGAATATCCAGGTCGTTATAAGAACGGCCTGCGAGCATATTTACGGAGATAGTATTTTCCGCTGCATCTTCTTGTGAAGCAATCTTGTTTTGATTATCGGCAAGTATCACAGCAGGCAGGTTCGCCGGGTTATTTTGCTGATTTTGGCTCAGAGCAATGACAGGCTCGTTGGCACTGGTCTCACGAGTTGCCCGCCTGTCCGATTTCGCTACTGCTTTTTCCGGTTTAAACTGGTTCACAGATGAAGCAGCGTAATTTTTGTCAGCATTTCGTCCTGACTTTCCAGCAGCAAGTACTTCATTTTTAGTTGCACTAACATGTTCAGAGTGAGCCGCTTCATCCTTGCCGGCATTTTCAGCGATAACGTTATTTTTTTCCTGGTCTGCTGGAATGCTTTGATCAGAGGCGGGGCCTTTTGCTATCTGGGGAGTAGCAGCAGATCTGTCGGCGGCGATCTCCGCGCGCTCAGAACCGCTATTTTTGATATCAGAATACCAAAATCCTGCACCTACAACCAGCAGGGCCGCAACAGAAGCGGCTGCCAGCCAGAGCTTTTTAGATTGCCACCAAAGCGGAAGAACAGTTCCTTTTTCACTTTCCTCATCAAGGTGCGCTTCAATATTTTCCCAGATTGATTTGGGAGGGGTTTCAGAAGCCTCGCTCAATGCCTTTCGCCACTGTTCTTCAAAATTGTTTATTCCGGACGGATCCATCGTCAAATTTCGTTTCCTTATTTAATTTTTGTTGAAGAAGCGTTCGTGCCCTCGCGTATTGCGATTTGGAAGTTCCTTCTGAAATGCCCAGCTTTTGAGCGATTTCGTTGTGTTGATAACCTTCAATAGCATACAGGTTAAAAATCGTTTGACACCCTGGCGGTAATTCCCTGACCAGTTCCAGCAGTTGCTGCAGTTGAAAATTCGCTAGTGTAAACTCTCTGTCTGCGATGCCATTATGGTGGTAATCAATATCGTCAAGCTCCTTCAGGTATTTTTGCTGCCTTAAGTGGTTCAGCGCTGTATTTACTACTACAGAACGCAACCAGTATTCCAATGGGCTATCACCCCTGTAAGAATCTATATTTTCGTAAATCTTTATAAATGCGTCCTGCAGCACATCTTCTGCATCTGCTCTGTTTTTAGTATACCGGAGACAAATAGCGAACAACTTTCCCCCAAAAACATCATATAATTGTTTTTGAGCGATCCGGTTGCGCTGTTTGCAGCCTCTCACCAATTCCTGTTCGTTAAAGGTCATCCGAAGTTTAGGGGTGCTTCGTTCGGTTTATGGATTAAAATCAGCACGCCTACCCAAAGATAGTTGAATACTGGTTTGCTATGGCTGGGTTTGAAATACTGAAAACCGCAATCCGTACGGGATACGACACCCATGCAATGGAGAAGGTTGGAAAAGTCAGGAAACTTTCTTCAAAATAACGGTATCTCATTTTCAGGAACTAATAAGTGATCCCTACGATTTTATTACCAGGTCACACACGAAAACGAAGTATTTATTTGTAAACCTAACCGCTATCGAATTATGAGCCAATATATGGTTGAAATACAGCTTCCTGCGGTAATGTCGGAGGATTTCACGGCGAAAATACCAGCTCAGGAGAAAAAGATCAATGAACTGATGGAGCAGGGAAGGATGATGTCGTATGCATTGTCGGATGATTATTCCAGGCTTTGGTGCGTAGTCAGGGGAGAAAGCGAATTCGAAGTAATGTCGCTGGTTTCGGAGTTTCCTTTGATAGATTATATGGATCCCAAGATTACAAAGCTAATGTTCAACAACGTGGTTGCTTTAAGGCTTCCGATATTCTCCTTGAACTGATTAGGTATTATAATTTTCTTTCCAGAAGTTTTAAAATTTCACCGAGGCTTTTTGCATCGGCTGCTGAAAAATCATCCAGCTTATCGCTATCTACATCTAAAATCATTGCTACGGTGCCATTCCGGTGAAAAACAGGCAGTACAATTTCTGATTTTGAATCGGAGCTGCATGCAATGTGGCCTGGAAACTGCTCTACGTCAGGGACGATAATAGTCTCTTTTCGTGAATAGCTCGCGCCGCAAACGCCCTTGTGGAAGGGAATGCGCGTGCAGGCAATAGGTCCCTGGAACGGGCCAAGCACGAGCTGTCCTTCCTTTACAATATAAAATCCGACCCAGAAAAACCCGAGGGCCTGTTTTAAGGCAGCTGCAATATTTGACAGGTTCGCTGTGAGGTCACTTTCATGCTCAATCAATGCATGGATCTGAGGTGTTAGCACATTATAGATGTCTGCGCGATCGGTGTCTTTGGGAATTATCAGTTCTTCTGCCATTGAATAGTAGATTATCGAGATTACCTAACAGAAATTTTCTGATATTGGTTACCGAACAACAGTAAACAGTTAAATGATTCAAAAACATATTCTGCTGATGGACGGCCCGGATCATAAGGGGTTGATTTATCAGGTTACCCGCATCCTCTTTGAGCACAACCTAAATATCATCCGAAATGATGAATATGTAAGTCCGTCCAAATATTTTTTCATGCGGACCGAATTTGAGGGTGAAACAGAAGCAAACGAATTATTAGAAGTACTTCAAAAGGAGCTGCCCGCAGGATTGAACCTTCGCATTAACCCCAAGAAGAAAAAGGATATCGTTCTGCTGGTGACCAAGGAACATCATTGCCTGGGCGAACTTTTGATCAGATATGCATTCGACGAGCTGGATGCAAATATTCTGGCAGTAATAAGCAACTATAATAAGTTACAGCCACTGGTAGGCAAATTTGGAATACCCTTTCATTTTATTTCGCACGAAGGCAAATCCCGCGAAGAGCATGAAGAGGCGATCCTGAGAACACTTGAGGTTTACCAACCAGAATACCTGGTTCTGGCTAAATATATGCGCATTATCACGCCATCATTTGTCAACCATTTTCCCGACAAAATTATCAATATCCACCACTCGTTTCTGCCTGCATTTATCGGGGCAAACCCTTATAGGCAGGCTTACGACAGGGGGGTGAAAATCATCGGTGCAACCGCACATTTCGTAAATAATGATCTGGATGAAGGACCGATTATAGCGCAGGACGTGAAGTCAGTGGATCATCGGCAAACCGCGTCGGATATGGCAACTTTGGGGCGTGATACGGAAAAAGCAGTGCTTTCGAAGGCACTCAAACTGGTTTTTAACGATAGGGTTTTTATTCACAATAACCGGACGATTATTCTTTAGGGCAAAGAAAAAAGCCCTTAGTCAGAATCACCGAGGGCTTTTTGCAATCTGATGGATGTTATTGAATATGTAATGTTACAAATAAATCTTTAAAACATCAAATTCAGATTCAAGGAGTTAACCATTTCTAAGGATATTCTAATTAAACCGGAATAGCGGTTTTTGCAAGGTCTACCAGGTCCGCATCGTTCACTTCTTTCTTTAAATCGGCCACTTCCAGAAATCTCGTATACAATTCGTCGAGGGCCGGTTTGTCAAAGCTGAAACCCAATAACTCAAATCGGTGCTTCAATGCGTGGCGACCGCTTCTTGCAGTCAGCAAAATATCGGATTTATCAACACCCACATCCTGCGGGCTCATGATTTCATAGGTTAAGTTATTCTTCAAAAATCCATCCTGATGGATTCCAGAGGAGTGCGCAAATGCATTCCGCCCCACAATCGCTTTGTTAGCCTGAACGGGCATGCGCATCATTTTGGAAACCAGCTGGCTTGTCGGATAGATAAATTCGGTATTGATACCAGTTTCCAATCCCAGTTCTTCCTGATGCACTTTCATTGCCATCACCACTTCTTCCAGAGAAGTATTTCCTGCACGTTCGCCGATTCCGTTAATGGTAACCTCCACCTGGCGGGCACCCTGAGTAATACCTGCCAGTGAATTGGCAGTGGCAAGACCAAGGTCATTGTGGCAGTGGATTGAAATTGTCGCCTTATGAATATTAGATACGTGTTCGAATATGTACTTGATCCTGTTGCCATATTGCTCAGGCAGACAGTATCCCGTTGTATCCGGAATGTTTACCACCGTTGCGCCAGCTGCAATAACGGCTTTAACAAGTTGGGAAAGAAAAGCAAGATCCGCGCGGCCTGCGTCTTCGCAATAAAATTCAACGTCTTCGATTTTAGATTTGGCGTATTTGGTAGCAGCTACCGCCCTTTCCAATATCTTTTCACGGGTTGTATTGAATTTGTGCTGAATATGAATGTCGGAAGAACCAATGCCGGTATGGATGCGGCCGCGATCGGCAAACTGCAACGCATTGGCAGCAGCGTCGATGTCGCCCTGAACTGCCCTTGACAATGCGCAGATGATAGGTTCACGAACAACTTTCGAGATTTCTACCACAGATCTGAAATCACCAGGGCTGGATACCGGAAATCCCGCTTCGATAATATCCACTCCCAGCTTTTCGAGTTGACTCGCTACAACGATCTTTTCTTCTGTGGTCAATTGACTGCCAGGTACCTGCTCGCCGTCTCTCAAAGTTGTGTCGAAGATCTGAACTCGATTACTCATTGGTGGGTATTAATAATTAAATGGATACGAATTTAATAATTTTTGAATAATATAAAACCCCTTCCTGTGGAGGAAAGGGTTCGAAATGAAATCCAAACATAACCTTTTCCCGTGTCACAGAACTAGAAGAATGAGGAGGCCAAAGTTTCTGTTTAGTGCGTTCATTGGTAAAAGCGAAAATTCGCTGACAACTGTTTTATATTGCAAAGAAAGCAGAAGTTTTGATTGTAACAAATATTGTTTGGCAAAACTTCGGTTCCTTTTATAATCTTTTCAAAAGCTCAATTCCGGCGGCCTGCGTGTTCAATATCTTATCTGAGGCGGTTGTTGCATCCGCAATATCCTTCGTGCGGAACCCGTCTTTAAGTAATTGATCGACAGCTGAAATGATCGAATCGGATTCTTCTTTCAAGCCGAACGAAATGTCGAGCAATAGCGCTGCGGAGAGTACAGAAGCCAGGGGATTCGCGATTCCTTTGCCGGTGATATCGTGAGCCGATCCGTGAATTGGTTCGTAAACCCCGGTGCTGTCCCCAACTGATGCCGACGCAAGCATACCCATTGAACCGGCGATCTGGCTTGCCTCGTCAGTGAGGATATCTCCGAACAAATTTGCAGTAACTACTACATCAAAACGGCGCGGATCTTTGATCAGCATCATCGCGGCGGAATCTACAAACTGGTGCTCCACTTCAATGTCGGGGTATTCAGGTGCAAGCGCCTGAACAACTTCGCGCCACAAACGGCTTGTTTCCAGTACATTGGCCTTATCTACTGAGCAAAGTTTTCCTCTTCTGGTACGTGCTGCTTCAAACGCTTTACGAGCAATTCTTTCTACTTCGTAGCGACTGTATTCCGCGATATCGTAGGCCGTGTCGTTATTGTTTTTGCGGCCTTTTTCGCCAAAGTAAATGTCTCCGGTTAATTCACGAAAGAAAAGAATGTCCGATCCTTTCAGGATTTCGGGTTTGATCGAAGATGCGCCCAAAAGCTCATCGAACAATTTAATAGGTCTCAGATTCGCATACAGACCCAATTCTTTACGCATTTTCAACAGGCCTTGCTCCGGGCGAACTTTGGCTGTTGGATCATTATCATATTTAGGGTGACCAACGGCGCCGAACAAAATAGCGTCCGAAGCGCGCATTTTCGAAAGTGTTTCGTCGGGAAGCGGATTGCCGGTCGCTTCAATGGCGGCATGCCCCATTAATGCTTCATCATAGATGAATTCGTGCCCGAATTTTTCGGCAATTTTCACAAGAACACTTTTTCCGACCTCAGTAACTTCCTGCCCGATTCCATCACCGGGAACAATTAGAATATTTTTTTTCATTAACTATTGAATTGATAATCAGTAAACTATTTGACTTAATTTTTGCAGAAGCCGCGGTAGGTCTTCCTTGACTGTTGCGAATATAGTAGCGGGGGAAATTCCAAAATATTCATGGATTAGCTTATTACGCATTAATTTCATCAGTCTCCATTCAATTTCCGGATAAGATTCTTTCAATTTTTCGGAAATCTTGGTAGCTGCCTCGCCTATGATTTCGAATCGTCGATAAACGGCATCCTGTAATAGTAAGCTCGCCTCAAAATCTGATTCAGTTTTTCCTTCCAGGTATTCCTGAATGATTTGTATTGATTGAATAATATCGTCGATATATACGCTGTCATCACGTATCATATCAGTTGAATTAAATCTTTGAAAATGTGACGTTGGATTGATGGTTTTACCGCCTTGTATTCAACGAGATCTATTTTTCTGTTATAAATAGACCCCAGCTCATCTTCAATCCGCAGTATATCAAACATGGTAAGGTTATTTCCCTCGATCAATAAATCGATATCGCTTTCATCATTCTCCTCATTTCTCGCAAAAGACCCGAAAATTGCCGCCCGTGTTATTTTTTTTTGCAAAAGATAACTTGTCAGATTTTTATATAATTCCGGCTTTTTCATGGTCTCAAAACTAATGTTTTTAGTTTAAGGGAGAAAGTAAAGGGACATCATTCGGTACGCCAATCAAATTCAGCATTTTTTGTGTTGCCATAATTGCCGAGAAGGTCTGGTCTGAATCTAATCCCCTCGTTTTCACTTCCTTACCATTGATCTCCCACGTAATAATTGTCTCACAAAGCGCATCGGTCTTTCCACCTGGCGGGATTCGCACAGTGTAGTCCGTCAGCATTGGCAAACTGATTCCTTTTTGAAAATAGATCTTTTTCAGGGCATTCATAAACGCATCATACTGACCATCGCCCTGCGCATTTTCCTCGAAGACTTCATCACCAAACTTAATCTGCAAAGTTGCTGATGGTTTGAGGTTTTTCGAATGGGTCAGAACGTAGTTGACAATCACCACTTTTTCCTCAATAGCATTACTATCGAGAATATCGGAAATGATGTAGGGCAGGTCTTCCGGGGTTACAGCTTCTTTTCTATCACCAAGCTCAATAATACGCTGGGTGACTTTTTTCAGATCAGCATCGGAAAGTGTGATACCCAGATCACGCAGGTTGTTTTCGATATTCGCTTTTCCTGAGGTTTTTCCGAGCGCATATAAGCGCTGGCGTCCAAACCGCTCTGGCATTAGTTTGCTGAAATAGAGATTATTTTTCTTATCTCCGTCAGCATGTATCCCGGCAGTTTGCGTAAAAACACTTTCTCCTACAATCGGCTTATTGGAAGGAATCCTGATGCCAGAGAAAGTCTCAACTATTTTGCTGATTGTGTACAGGGACCTTTCGTTCACGGAGGTTTTATAGCCCGGCATCATATCATTGAGAACGGCGATCGTGCTGGCGAGTGGGGCATTGCCGGTGCGTTCGCCCATTCCGTTAACTGTCAAATGCAGGCCACGTGCTCCTGCCCGCAAGGCTTCCATCACATTGGCAATGCTTAGGTCGTAATCATTGTGTGCATGAAACTCGAAATGCTGGTTGGGATAACGATCAACAATCTGTTTCACAAAAGAATAGGACTCTGCTGGTGTCAAAATGCCGAGCGTGTCGGGCAGCAAAATTCTTTTGACAGACTGAGTAGAGAGAAAATCCAATGCTTCAAACACATATTCCGGAGAGCTTCGCATGCCATTGCTCCAATCCTCCAAATAAACATTGCAATCAATGCCCTTAGAATCGGCAAGCTCAATTACCGCCCTGATATCGGCAAAATGATTGGCCGGAGATTTTTTGAGCTGGTGCGTCAGGTGATTAAGCGAACCTTTGGTCAGCAAGTTCATAACCCTGGCACCGGCTTCCAGCATCCAGTTAATGGAAGCATCGCCGTCCACGAAGGTCAGTACTTCAATTTTATCAAGAAAACCATTCAATCTTGCCCAGTCGGTAATCTGCTTCACTGCCTGAAATTCACCTTCGGACACACGTGCCGACGCGATTTCAATGCGGTCCACCTTCACTTCCTGTAAAAGCACCTGGGCAATGGTCAGTTTCTCTGACGCAGAAAACGACACTCCGCTGGTTTGTTCACCATCGCGTAATGTCGTGTCCATTATTTCTATATAGTGACTGTCCATATGGCTGTCAGCTACTTGCTGTCAGCTGTTAGCGATTAGCATTTAAAGAAAGCTAATTGCTAATCACCGACAGCTGATAGCCTTTAATATAATCTCTCTTTTTCGAACCCTCTGATTTCTTCCTTCATTGCCTGCAGGTAATCGATGTCGTCGAAACCGTTAATCATATTGTGTTTTTTATAACCGTTGATATCGAACGATTCCTGTTCGCCGGTCGACACAATGGTAATAGTCTGGTCGGGAAGATTTACTTCAAGCTCAGCTTTCGGATCAGCTTCGATAGCGAGGAAAATTTTATTCAAAAATTCCGGACTCACCTGCACGGGTAATATTCCGATATTGAGTGAGTTACCTTTGAAGATATCTGCAAAAAAGCTCGAAACGACGCATCGGAAACCGTAATCGTATATTGCCCAGGCAGCATGCTCACGGCTGGACCCGCTACCAAAGTTGCGGCCGCCTACCAGGATTTTTCCAGAGTAGATCGGATTATTCAAAACGAAATCCTCCTTGGGCGTATCATCGCCATTGTACCGCCAGTCTCGGAACAGGTTATCACCAAATCCTTCTCTTTTTGTCGCTTTCAGGAAACGGGCAGGGATAATCTGGTCGGTGTCGACGTTCTCTATTGGTAAGGGAACGGCGGTGCTCTTTAATATTGTGAATTTATCGTAGGCCATTGTTTTAATGCTTTACGCTTTAAGCCTTAAGCTATAAGCTTTTATTGATAGTTTTTTCCAAATGATAAAGCTTACGTTTTATCATATTTATTTTTTGATCGAGAAGCAAATAATCGGTTTCATGTAAATAAGTTAAGTCGCGACAAAGCATTAGCAAGTACTCCACTTCATGTGCCGAACCTAACGAGATATGAATAAATCTGGCAAACTCGGGATCCGTTTTTCTGCCACATCCTTCTACTTCCATAACAAATTCATGCCCTATTTTCCAGACCTCATATTTTTTGAAATCTCTCATACCATACAAGTGTGTGTCATTTCTATTTTCGGAAGCTACGCTTAAAGCATAGTGCTTAAAGCGTACCGCCTAAGCTCAAAGCAACTCCCTGGGATCCGTCACAACTCCCGTCACTGCTGCTGCTGCTGCCACTAACGGACTGGCCAGAAGCGTTCTCGCGCCCGGACCCTGACGGCCTTCGAAGTTTCTGTTGGAAGTACTTACTGCGTATTTTCCAGCCGGGATTTTGTCATCGTTCATGGCCAGACAAGCTGAGCAGCCAGGTTGACGAAGTTCAAAACCAGCTTCTGTCAGGATATCGAGAATTCCTTCTTCCCTGATTTGAGCTTCAACAATATGTGAACCAGGGACAACCCAGGCAGTTACGTTATCAGCCTTCTTGCGGCCTTTCACGATTGATGCAAATGCACGGAAATCTTCAATACGACCATTTGTGCAGCTGCCGATGAAAACGTAATCGATTTTCTTTCCGAGCATGGATTCGTTTTCATGGAAGCCCATGTAATTCAATGACTTATCAAAAGTAGCCTTGCCGCCTTCTACCTGATCAGCAGTCGGGATCGCTCTGGAGATTCCCTGGCCCATACCTGGGTTGGTTCCATAAGTGATCATCGGCTCGATTTCCGAGGCATCAAAAGTATATTCTTTATCGAAAACTGCATCAGAATCTGTTTTGAGCGTTTTCCAGTAAGCCAGTGCTTTCTCCCATTTCTCACCTTTCGGTGCCTGGTCGCGGCCTTCAATGTAATCAAATGTAGTCTGGTCAGGAGCGATCATACCGCCGCGTGCACCCATTTCGATGCTCATATTGCAGACGGTCATACGGCCTTCCATACTCATATTTTCAAAAACGTCACCGGCATATTCAACGAAATAGCCTGTTGCACCGGCAGTTGTCAGTTTTGAAATAATAAAAAGAGTTACATCTTTCGGAGTAACTGCCTTGCCCAAAACACCATTTACGTTTACACGCATTTTCTTAGGCTTAGGCTGCATGATGCATTGCGAAGAAAGTACCATTTCCACTTCGGAAGTACCGATTCCGAATGCGATAGCGCCGAAAGCACCATGGGTAGAAGTGTGCGAATCGCCGCAAACGATCGTCATACCTGGAAGTGTAATGCCATTTTCCGGCCCTACAACGTGTACGATTCCGTTTCTTGCATTACCCAGTCCCCAGTGCGAAATACCATATTTGGCAGAATTGGTTTCCAGTGCTTTAAGCTGATTTGCAGAAAGCGGATCCTGTACCGGAAGGTGCTGATTGATCGTTGGCGTATTATGATCCGCCGTCGCAAAAGTGCGTTCAGGATACATTACGCCGATGTTTCTGGTTTCAAGTCCAAGAAATGCAACCGGGCTGGTTACCTCATGGATAAAGTGACGGTCGATGAAAAATACATCCGGACCATCTTCAATTTTACGTACAACGTGTGCGTCCCACACCTTGTCGAAAAGGGTACTTGCTTGATTACTCATTTTGTCAGATTAAATTTCGCCATTTCAAAACTGGCTTTAAAGAACTAAGCGAATGACTATTACTTCTTTAAAGGAGAATTGAGAATACAAATTAGCACATATTCAGGCGAATAGTGATAACGGGAAAGGTTCAAAAAACAGTGATTTTAGTTTAAAGATGCTATTTGAGCGGAAATCTTTATTTTAGTTGAAGGCGAGCACCGCTGCAATTACTTGACTTGTCTTTTAACGAATGAGGATTCTCCGATGTCAAGCTGGCGACTTTTAAAATTAATTCTATGCGATCTAAATTGCTCACCCTTAGGACAAAACAAGTATTTAATTGAGATAAAATCATAATTTATTTTTAAAATATTTTATTAGCGAAATGCCTTTGAATTGTAAAAAATGAAGACGTAAATTTCACTATTCAAATATTTCTTCGCGACTATGATCATCAAAACTGCCCAGGAACTTGCCTTGCCCGTCGGTGTCACGCTCGACCGGTTCATTATGCACAGTCAAAGTGCGTTTCCTTATGCGACTGGCGAGCTTTCGCAGCTTTTGCGGGATATTGCATTGGCGGGAAAGATCATAAACAGGGAGATTAACCGGGCCGGGCTGATAGATATTGCGGGAGGAAGCGGAACCGAGAATGTGCAGGGAGAGAATCAGCAAAAGCTGGATATCGTTGCGAATATCCGTTTCATAAGAGCTTTGAAAAACGGAGGTGAAGTGTGCGCGATCCTATCAGAGGAAGATGAAGACATTATACACACCGGGAACGACCACGGGAAATATGTAGTAGCGATGGATCCGCTCGACGGGTCTTCCAATATCGACGTCAATGTCTCAATCGGTACCATATTCTCGATTTACAGAAGGGTGACCCCGATCAACGGGCCTGCTTCGATAGAAGATTTTTTGCAGGGCGGGCGCAGGCAGGTCGCTGCGGGCTATATATTGTATGGTTCATCCACCATGCTTGTTTACTCAACCGGCGATGGTGTGAACGGATTCACGTTTGATCACTCGCTCGGTGAATTTATCTTATCCCACAAAAACATTTACTCACCGTCAACAGGCAGTATTTACTCGGTGAATGAGGGGCATTACCATAGTTATCCTGCATTTGTTCAAAAGTATATTGAGCAGTGCAAATCTTATAATTACAGTGCGCGTTACATAGGCTCTCTGGTCGGTGACTTTCACCGTAATCTGCTCAAAGGAGGCATTTATCTTTATCCTTCCACCCAAAAAGACCCGAAAGGAAAGCTGCGGCTGCTCTACGAATGCTACCCCCTGGCTTTTATAATAGAACAATCGGGCGGAAAAGCGAGTGACGGTTTTGGGTGCATTCTTGATATTGTGCCGACCTCTTTTCATCAAAGATCCCCAATTTACATTGGTTCAAAGGAAATGGTCGAAGGAGTTGTAAAAGCCTGAAAGCCCGCTACTGTATTAGTTTTCGTAACTTTGCGAGATGCAGACTACGCAAAACAATTTCGAGCAGTTCAAGCTCAACAGACAATTATTGAATGCAATCGAAGAGGCCGGTTACACCGAACCAACCCCGATCCAGGAGCAGGCGATCCCGCTTGCATTGGCTGGCCAGGATATATTAGGCATCGCCCAAACCGGCACCGGCAAGACAGCAGCTTATACCCTTCCTTTATTAATGCGAATTAAATATGCCCAGGGCGAACATCCCCGGGCATTGATTATGGCGCCTACCAGGGAGCTTGCCATGCAGATTTCAGAGGCGATCAATGCGTTATCAAAATATACGGATATCCGGACAGTCGTATTGTATGGCGGTGTTGGCCCGAAAACGCAGATAGAAAATTTGCGGAAAGGGGTGGATATTATCGTCGCCACGCCCGGCAGGTTTATGGACCTGTATTTCCAGGAAGAGATCGTGGTGAAGCATTTGAATGTAATGGTGCTTGACGAGGCGGACAAAATGATGGATATGGGCTTTATGCCGCAAATCCGGAAGCTGCTTGAAATTATTCCCACCAAGAGACAGAATATGCTTTTTTCGGCTACTTTTTCTGAAAAAGTAGAGCGGCTGTCCCACGAGTTTCTAGAATTTCCTACACGAATTGAAGTAACCCCGCAGGCGACCACGGCTGAAATGGTTTCCCAAACTTTATATGAAGTACCCAATTTTCGAACGAAGGTCAATCTGTTAAGCTATTTCCTGCAGACCCGCGAAAATTTTAACAGGGTGCTGGTATTTACGCGAAGCAGGGAAGTAGCCGGTCTTGTTCACGATAATTTGCTGAACAGGGTAGTCCGTGAAAGTGAATTGAAGGTAATTCATGCTAACAAAGGGCAGAATACCCGGATCAATGCCATGGAAGCCTTTCGTTCGGGTTCAGTGCGGGTTTTGGTAGCGACTGACGTAGTTGCCCGGGGAATTGATATTACCGAGGTGAGCCACGTGATCAACTTCGATGTGCCCCTGATCTATGAAGATTATGTGCACCGCATCGGCCGGACAGGCAGGGCGAACAAGATCGGTGAGGCGATTACTTTTATGACGATGGCAGACGAGTATCATATTCGTAAAATCGAGAAGATAATCAGAATGGAGATTCCGAGGGAGGAGCTACCCGAGGAGCTGGAAATCGCGGCGACACCTGTCCCGGAACGACAGGATATGCTGAGGGAAATTGATAATCAGAAGCGAAAAGAAGATCCTACTTTTCTTGGGGCATTTCACGAAAAGAAAAAAACCTTTCATAGTAATTCGAAAGCAACTGCCAAAGTCGGGCAAAAGCGTAAGGGTTTTGGCGGAAGAAGTAAACGCAAATAATGCAATACATTCTGGATAAAACCGTTTAACTTGGACAATAGAAAACCTGTTTCTCTATTTAAGTTACATATGAAAGAATCTGTTTTTGTTTGGCTTGCGGTGTTAATACCTGTATTTGGCCTTGCTCAAAACACGCATCTCGCGAGCGCAGGGCCGACCTCAGATACAAGCCCAGCCCAAAAAAAACCACTGGAATTAAAGGAAAGACGCATTCTTCCGCTGTTTGGAGAAGTCAGTAAGACCTCAGAGCAGATCGATGAAGAAATCAAGTTTCTTAGTGAGTGCGACAAGTCTTTCACCAGCCGCACAGAAGCCAGCAGTTTTTTTACAGCCCGCGCCTGGGAGTATCTGCAGGAAGGTTCGTTGGACACTGCATGCTATCGTTTCAACCTCGCTCAGCTTTTGAATGACAAGAATGTTGAAGCCTATTGGGGCCTTGGAGTTGTGTCATACCAACGAGAAAACTGGGTCGATGCCAAGCGAATGCTCAGCAAGGGAATCAGCTTGCAGGGCGACAATGTACCGCTACTGGTTGATCTATCCACTGTCGATTTGAAATTGTACGCAATCACAAGCCGGAAAGAGGAACTCGATGAGGCGGGGGAACTCCTGAAACATGCCATGACAATCGACTCTACTTACGCATTAGGGCAGTATAATTTGTCGCTTTTACATTATAATTTGAATGAGCTTGATAAAGCCTGGGAGCATTTGCATAAAGGCCGTACCCTGGACCTGTCACAGATGAACTTCGAATTTGTAGAGCTATTGAAAGCTAAGCTACCTGATCCTCAGGGCTTTTTTAAATAGACTTCGTAGAATTTAGATATTAATCCAACAAAAAGCCTCTCAGAGTTTCTGAAAGGCTTTTTGTCGCATTCTTTTTTGTCAAATGCGACTGCTCCGAGGCAGTTAGGCTGTTATTTGAAAAAGAAGCCAGTTGGTGCCACATTTACCTTAATAGAGTCGACGAGGCTGCCATCTGAACGGTAGCGCACTGCATATCCTGCCTGCGCATAAGACGGCGTAACACCTGCATATATCAACCCCTGTGAAGGATCGATCGACAGGCCTGAAAATACTCGTTTGATTAACGGCGTGGCCAGGTTTATTTGTGAATCACCAATTCCGAATTTGTAAGTTTCTCCCTTTGGATCAAAGTTTGCGTCGAAATAAGAAAGTGTGAATATGATGGATCTCAGGTCTGTTGTAAACGCAAAATTGCCGGCGGATTTGCTAGCATCAGAACCGATTGTAAGCGTAGTTTCGACGGCATAAGAACCTGGGTCAACGCGCAGTGCTTTCAATCCTGCGCCTACCCACAATTTTCCATTTGCGTCAAGCCCGATCGGCGTTGCTGCAGCGTCCAAAGTGATTGATTTTACGATGGTTTCAGTAGCTGCATCTATTACAGTCAAAGTTTTTCCGCCGCCATATGAAACAGTTCCAGCAAATAGCTTCCCGCCTGCAAATACCAGATTTTCCGGCCCGCCGGAGATATTAATTTTCTTATTTACTTTTTTCGTATTCAGGTCGATCACAGCGATGTAGCCCTGTGAGTAGTTATTACCTGCAATGTTGCCCCAGCAGGAAACATAAGCCTTTGTGCCAGCCAGCACTACTTCGCGGGGGTTTTCAATGTCCGGCGAGCCGATGGTTCCCAGATGCTGAAATGTATTGCTGTTCACAAATTCAACCTTGTCCATTCCGGCAGTGAAGTTATCTACAAGGATTACACCGTGCTCGCCAATAGCGGCATATCCCTGGACGCCGCCTTTTAATGTACTGCCATTTACCTTCGAAAATACGTCCGCTTCAGCGGTAGTCTGCTCACGCGTGAAATAGGATATGGTGCCGTTATTTTGGCTGAAATTACCTTCATTGATCACAAATACGCCCGCCACATAATCGCCTTTGGGTGTGGGCTCACTTTGATTACAAGACCAGACCAGCACTGAGAATGCTGTGAAAAATAATAGTCTCGATAATTGTTTTCTCATCTTCATTGAATTTATGTAAAGTAATAATGCAAAATCGCTTGTCTAATTTTCCTTGACTGGCGCAGCCTTAGGGCTTTGGCGAAACGCTGCTACCAGGTTAATAGCAAAACTCCTTCCGGGCATTGCATAGTTTTGGGTATTTAAATAAAATGTATTCGAAACATTGTTTACCTGGCCCTGGATCCGCAAATATACCCCCGCGAATGGAATCGTAACTTCCCCAATCAAATTTACCAATGCATATTCTTTTAGGAACGTAGCGTTATCGAAGGTAGTGTAGCGTTTACCAACCGATTGCATCTGAGCAGTTAATCTTGCGATTTTATATTGAAAGAAAAAATGCAGTCCCGCGCTGTGAATAGGGACAAACCGCAACTGCTTACCGATCACGTCAACAGAATAGGCATCATAAGCTTTTTCCTGTACACTTTTATTGAATGCATAATTAAAATTCAGACCTGATTTTAGTATGTCAAAGCTACGCCGCCAGCCTAGCTGGAGCTCAATGCCGCGGGCGAGTACCTGCTGCAAATTTTCGATGCGGTAGTTTTTCACCGGATTCCAGTAGGTCCAGTCTTTGATCCTGTTATGATAACCTGTAACGGAAGTTGTAAAAACATCGTCATAAGAGGTACGCACAGTTTGTTCCAGCCCGATTTCCTTATTCCAGCCACTTTCCGGCCTGATATTCGGGTTGCCCAAAACCGCCCAGTAACGTTCATTCATAGTTGGTACCCGATAGCTTCTTGAGAGCGCGCTTTTGAGTTTCAGCTGATAATGATGTTCCTGAACCAACTGATATTCACCACCTAACGATGGAGTGAATGGAGGATTGAAGCCGGTTATCAATGCTTGTCTCAGATTCAGGGAAGCCACCAGCCGCTGATTTACCTGCCAGCGGGTGAGCAGAAAAAGGTCAGCGCGGTTTTCAGTAATGAGACGTTTTTCATAACCCGGCACACTTGTGCGGTAATGCGTCCATTCAGCGCCGGCTTTCACGTAAATGCCGCTCCCGGGAGTCTGCATATTCCAGCTGAAATCATGTTCCGCGCGGGAGGAAAATTTATCCGTAACCGCGTGATCCGGATTGTCAAAATCACCTTTGGCATAATCAATCACATCTCTTACCCAGGCCGTGCGAAGTGTAAGGTCGCGGGCGCGGTATCGTAGCATGGTCCGGTAAGCTTCGGTGAGGGTAAGTTCCCGCCCGGCCAGATTGTCGGGTGAAGTAGTTAGTCTGTTGCTCGTCAGCCAAACGTGTGCGGAAATTTCCTGGTCCTTTTTTGAGGTCAGAAAAATGTCCTGGATCAACCCTCTTTGCGAAGCTTCGGCAGGCAGCAACGCATAATCCCTCCTTTGCGAATGAGGAAAATGATTGTTCAAACGATTCCAGTAGCCGCTTGTTTTGGCCGACATACTCCATTGTTTATTTAGCGTCGAATGGTATCTGCCCACAAATTGCATCTGATAATTGTCAAAACTCTCGAGCTGACCGGCTATCGATACTTCAGTTGTTTTATTTTGATGTTCGCTGCTGAGCAAAATACTTCCCCCCACCGCGTCAGTACCAACTATGCTGGCCGCAGATCCAAACTGTACCGACAATGCATCGAATCCGGCGACAGGGATCGTGGAAAAATCGGTTTGCCCCAAAGTAGGCGAATTGATATTTAATCCATTCCAAAGCACGGCAGTATGGTTGGCAGAAGTTCCCCTGAAAAATGCGGTGGTCAGCTGGCCCGGACCATATTTGTTGAATGCAATGGGTGTGAAAACGGATAACAGGTCGGCTATGTTCTGGAATTTATATGTATAAAGTGTCGCAGAGTCTATCTGCTGTATTTTCAGGCCGCTCATGAATTTTTCCGGAACGAAACCTCTGATATTGACCGGCATTAGCGCAATGGAATCTGTTTGTGCATGACTACTATTTCCGGATAATAAAATACCCGCCGTCAAGCCAACAAACAATGCAAAAGTCTGGTTAATAGTCAATTTAGATACTTCCTCAGCTGGTTGATAGTCTTTTGCCTCTCCTCCGAAAGCATTCAGAACTAATGGTTATGGCAGGTCTCCTGGCTCGTCTTTTGTTCCTGCGCCTTCCCGTTTTTTTACAGTGGCTTGAAGATCAGGTCAATGGATCAGACTTACAGTTGCGGGGACAGCTTCCGGTTTGAACGAAATTCCCTATTAAGCCACAAGCGCAATTTGAAATTGCAGCGGGCACCAAACGCGCGCAAAGTTAGCCATTTGCATTGATTTAACTACCGACCATCTTATCCCTTATCTTTGCGCAAAATTCAATTTGTTGGCTTCGCTATCTGAAATTCACACTCCCGATGCCCCGCTGAAAGGTATTTATCTGATGCTAGGGGCAGCTTTTTTCTTCGCACTCACATCCGCCATTTCCAAATGGCTGGGCCGGGAGTTCCATATTGTGCAGCTTGTATTTTTCAGAAATATTGTCGGCGTGGTCTTCATTGCAACGAGCATTTGGAAACGCCCGTTAGTGCAGCAGGGAGGAAAACTGGGTTTGCTGATCTTTCGGGGGATAGTCGGCACACTTTCGCTTTATATGCTCTTTTATGCAATTCAAACGCTGGGACTAGGGCGCGCGTCGACTTATCAATATACTTACCCTATTTTCCTCGCATTGTTTTCATGGCTTCTGCTGGGCGAAACCTTGAACTCGCGCGAGTGGCTGGCCATTTTTATTGGTTTTGCAGGAATTCTTTTTGTTTTCCGGCCGGACGTGTCGATCTCGCTTCGGGACAATGCACTGGGACTCGGTAATGCATTGCTTACTGCCGTTTCCTATTTGTCGATTCGCCAGCTCGGGGTTGTTTATGACACCCGCGCGATCATTTTATCCTTTATGTTAAGTGGAATAGTGATGCCTGTTATTTCAATGTTCGTAGGTACTTACTATCCTATGGAAAACATGGATTTTCTGATTGGAACCTTCAAGTGGCCTGTTAATTTGTTTCAATGGCTGGGTTTCCTTGCTTTGGGGCTTACAGCATTGCTGGGGCAAAAAATGCTGACACAATCTTTTACGCATGACAAGGCTGGCAGAGTCGCCGCTATTGGTTATTCAAATATTCTGTTTTCTGTTTTAATCGGATTTTTGATGGGCGAATCTTTTCCGTCGGTTTCTGTGTTGACAGGAATGCTGCTGATTGTGGCGGGAGGTATTTTGATTTCTTTCGCGAAGCAAAAACAAAAGGTTACCGGGGAAAATTGAATTTATTTTCTCACTTTCAATAAGTTGTTAAACTGTTTTGTTGAACAGACCAAAATGACATCGTATGAAAAACTTCATTCCAAGGATCTTTATTTTTTTAGCAGTAACATTGGCGCTTACTGGCTTTCGGTCCGATTCTGTGACACGCAGCGAGGACCAGATACATTGGCTGACGATCGAGGAAGCGTTCGAAAAGGTAAAAAAAGAGCCTAAAAAAGTCATGATCGATTTATATACCGACTGGTGCGGCTGGTGCAAGGTAATGGACCGGGAGACTTTCAAAAATAAGGCCGTCGTAGCGTATGTTAATGCAAAATATTACGCTGTAAAACTGGATGCGGAGCAGAGGAAGACTATTGTTTTGGGAGATAAAAAATTCGAATTCCTGCCTCAGGGGGCGAAAGGCATCAATCAAATCGCACTGGCGCTCACAAATAACCAGCCAAGTTTTCCTACCACTGTTTTTCTGGACGATCAGTTTAATATGATCCAGCCGCTCGCCGGTTACCTCAAACCCAAAGAATTCCACGAAGTGATCACATTCTTCGGCGAGGATTTTTATAAAAAGGAAGACTTCGAAAATTATAAGGCGAAGACTTATAAAGAGAAATACCGGACGAAGTAAGTTCTAAACAGTTTCTCCTTCCTGCATTTTCTCTGTATTCTCCGCTATACGCAACCTTTCGATAAATTCTGCTATATCTCCCTCCATGACTGCTGGAAGGTTGTAGACTGTGTAGCCGATCCGGTGATCTGTGATCCGGCTTTGCGGGTAGTTATAGGTACGGATCTTGTCCGAACGATCGCCGCTGCCGACCATTGATTTACGTTGCGAACTGATCGCATCGTTGTGTTTCTTTAATTCGATCTCATACAGTCGCGACCTCAGGACGCCCAACGCACGATCTTTATTTTTCAGCTGCGAACGCTCATCCTGGCAGCTTACAACCAGCCCCGAAGGAATGTGGGTAAGCCGTACCGCCGAATAAGTCGTGTTAACCGACTGTCCGCCGGCTCCGGACGATTGAAAAGTATCGACCCTCACATCATTCATATTAATCTGCACATCCACCTCTTCTGCTTCCGGCAGTACTGCGACGGATGCTGCGGAAGTATGGATGCGGCCCTGTGATTCTGTCTGTGGAACGCGCTGAACCCTGTGTACGCCCGATTCAAACTTCATTTTTCCGTACACATCTTCGCCTTCTACTTTGCAGATAATCTCTTTATAACCGCCATTGGTACCTTCGGTGAAATCCATAATGGAAGACCGCCAGCCCATTTTTTCAAAAAATCTTTGGTACATTCTGAATAAATCGCCTGCGAAAATTGCAGCCTCATCGCCGCCGGTGCCGCCGCGGATTTCGAGAATTATATTCCTGCTGTCATTCGGATCTTTCGGGATCAGTAGTTCTTTGATCGCCAGTTCGAGGTCTTCCAATTTCGGGGCCAGCTCATCGAGTTCTTCCTTGGCCATCTCGCGCAGCTCTTCGTCTTTTTCCGTCGCGATGAGCTCCTTGGTGCCGGCAATATCCTTTTGTAATTTCTGATAAAGCGCATAATGTTCCACGATCCTTCCCAGGTCTTTATACTCCTTACTTATTTTGGAATAACGGGTGGAATCAGAGACAATTTCCGGCTGAATAATTTGTTGGGAAACCTCCTCAAAACGTTCTTTTATGGCCTCTAACTTATCGATCATCTTTATTGAATATCTTTGGCAAGCTACATTTGGGGCACAAAGATACGTAATTTAGCTGTAATGAATGTGGAACACTGTTCCTGGCTGAGCAGCGCCTGATCGTTTTGCCTTTTAAAAGTTTTAAATTAAAATGAAAACAAATTTTTATATCCTCATAATGATTCTGGTGATTTCAGCCTGCGATTCCGGCGGCCGCGTGGAGCAGACCAAAGAACTTACCAAAGAAATCAAAGCCTCTCAGATCAAACGGGTTACGAATACGCAGCTGGTTTATTCGGCAAATGAATGGGGGAAGAAAATCGCACAGATCGCAGAAAAATCCCTGAATGCGGAAATCGAAAAGAATCCGGAAAGTGGAAAAGACTTTTGTAAAAATGTTGCCGGTATTCCTGTAATCGCCGCCCTGGAAAAGGAATATGGCGTAAAAGTGGAGCTCCTGGGAGCGGACGATGTTAAAAGTGCCCGGTTGGATCCAAAAGAAAGGGAATTACTGGACGCATATTTGTTCAGCGCGAAAGGAAAAATTACGGCCGGAGACAATTTACAGCAGCTGGGGGATACGCTGTTGGTTTACAATGCGCCCCTGCCAAGTGAAAGTGTTATTTGCAAAACCTGCTCAGACAGTACAGCGGTGCCTTTCTCAGTATGGAGATTATTATTTAACAAAAAAGACATTATCAGGAAACTGGATGCGAAGCAGTTGAAAAAGTAGTTTTTGGTTTTAAAACATCAGGACTAATGTATAAAAAGCTGACAAGTTTTTTCGCTGCAATCGCTATCATACTATGCTTTGCAGGATGTGGTTCCGATCATGCACCTAATTACACGCTTGTTTTTCAATCGGATTTTGGCTTGAAGGACGGGGCGGTCTCGGCGATGAAAGGTGTAGCTTCCGGGGTTTCCAAAGAAATCCGGATTTATGACGTGACCCACGAAATCCCTGCTTACAATATCTGGGAAGCATCTTTTCGCCTTGTTCAAACTGCTCCCTACTGGCCAGCCGGAACGGTTTTCGTCTCTGTGGTCGATCCCGGCGTGGGGACCGAACGGAAGTCTGTCGTGCTGTTAACGGAAACCGGGCATTACTTTGTCACTCCCGATAACGGTACGCTTACACTGGTCGCGGAGCAAATGGGTATCAAAGAGGTGCGTGAAATCGACGAGGTAACTAACCGGCGGAAAAATTCGGAAGAGTCATACACCTTTCATGGAAGGGACGTATATGCATTTACCGGCGCAAGATTGGCTTCAAGGGCGATTTCGTTTGTAGAGGTCGGTTCAAAGCTGCCTGCCGAAGTAGTCAAAATACCCTATCAGAAAGCGCGCTTTGAAAATGGGCACGTGTTGGGCAGCATTCCGATATTGGATATTCAATATGGTAATGTGTGGACGAATATTGATAGAAAGCTTTTCGATAACCTGAAACTCAAAGTCGGTGACGATATTAACGTGCAGGTGTCAAAGGGGGATTCCGGCGTTTTCAAGGGTAAAGTTCGCTATGTAAATACGTTTGGAGATGTTCCGGAGGGAAAATCGGTCGGGTATTTTAATAGCCTGCTCCAATTCTCCCTCGGCATCAACATGGGCAATTTTTCACAAAAATATGGTGTCGGAAGTGGAAATGACTGGCGGATCGAATTGACCCGATAAAGGCTTATTTTCCCGTCGCCTGATATATTTCGTACCAATCCTCACGGGTCAATTTTATTTCAGAAGCGCTCGCTGCATTCCTGATCCGCGCCTCAGACAAAGACCCGATAATGGGGAGTGTTCCCAGCTTCATGAGCCACGCTACGGCAGTTTGTTCGATATTGGCGTTGTATTTTTTTCCAACTTCTTCCAGTTTCATTCTCAGGCGAACTACTTTTTCGTCTGTGCCATTCAAAATCTTACCTCCCGCAAGCGGAGCCCAGGCAAGTGGCTTGCTGAAACTTTGCTTGATAAAATCAATGCGGCCGTCTTCAATGGCCGAAGTATTCATGAGATTGAGTTCGATGTGATTGGTAACAATCGGGATCCTGAGGTAGGAGGCCAGTAATTGATGTTGGAAAACGGTAAAATTCGCAACACCGATATGACGTGTTTTGCCTGATTTTACAATTTCCGCAAGCGCAGTAGCCGTCTCTTCCGGGTCGGACAGAAAATCACTCTGGTGTAACAGAAAAATATCAAGATAATCAGTCCTAAGCCTTTTTAACGAGCCATTGATACTGTTAACAATATGATCCCGGGAAGTATCATAATAGGTAAGGTACTTGTTCGCCGATTGCCTTATCCCGCATTTGCTGAATAAAACGATATCCTCCCTTTTAAAAGATTTATTATGAATAATCTTACCGAAATGCTCTTCGATGCTTCCATTTCCATAAACATCGGCATGGTCAAAAGTATTTATTCCTAGTTCGAGACAGAGGTTGATTGTTTTTTCGATCTGTGAAGTCGTTGCTGTACCTTCATCAGTCCATCGCCAAAAACCATAAATTGCTTCTGAAACTTTTGGTCCTGAGTCGCTTAGGCTTACTTTTTTCATTCCAATGAAAATTTGATTCGGTGCAAAAATATTTATTTCTCCATTCGTTTATCTTTTACGATCAGATAAAAATCGTTTTCAAGTTCGAGATAACCGTAGTCATAAACAAAATAGTACACACTTCCTTTCAATGTAGGACGTATGCTGGTGATCAGATTGAAATCAAATCCCTTCAAGATCAATGCACTTTTGGTAGTCTTCGATTTATCCTCCGGGCAAAGATCCTCGAGGATCCTGCGATTTTTCCGAAGCTGGTTGTTCATGTTTCTGACGATATTATAAGAGTCAGAGTTCAGTCGGTTATTGTAGCTATTCCGGCACATATCTGAGCAGAACTTCTTGTCTACTCTACCTATTAATGGTTTTCCGCATTCCAGGCAGTTTTTCATTTTGGAATAATTGGATTTAAGTCCGCCTCTGGACTCACAGTGTGTATACCTCTACCGCCGCAATATAACAAAATTCACGAAAGCGAGGGAAGGTGCATTTTCCGCTTGCAAACGGGTATACCCGACTGTAATCATTTAAAACAGGTAACTATATAGGAGTTGGGACAAGGTGGTAAAAGCGGGCGACTGCCCTAAAAGTGGACTTTTTAGAAGAAGCTGAAAATCCTTTAGTGTCAATACACTTAGACCTTCTCATGGTCGGGACAGACAACTTTAAATCAAAGAGCGGGTCAACCTCCTAATAGCGCCTTCATCTAGTTCAGGGCTTCCAGGGTACGGTCAGTACCGGGGTTGGAATCTTATTATTTCTTAATGACTTGGATACACCTTTCCTCCTGTTGTTAATTCAACTTCATTAGCTGGATTCTTTAAAAATTTATTTTTCATATCGGTCTCGTATATATCAATAAGCTTGTCAGCCATCACAGATATATCTCGCGACATGTTTTTGTTTCGCGGAGGTGTTCCTTTATGAAATTTAACCACGTGTAATTTGGTCATATTGTTCTTGACAAATTTTATGGCTTCCATGTAGTCATAGTCTCCACTAACAAGGATTATTTTATCGCACTTTTTTTCAACGCTCAAAGCTATCATCTTGACCGCAAGTGCAATATCTACTCCTTTTTCACCTATGTACACCTGTTCTTGTGGTTTGATCTTAACTATGCCGGTTTTAATGATTTCTATGTCGTTGTATTCGATTGACAGCTGATCGTAGGCGTACTCTATTTGACTGAACCGATCCTTTTGTTTTTTTATCCATTCTTCTACAAATGTGACTTGCTTTTCTACTGTCTGGACTATACCCTCAGGAATTTTGTCCATCTCTCCGTTTTTATAGTTCTGAAAGTAATTGCGATACTTTTTATAGTATTCGGAAGACCGAATGTTATCCGAAGAAAAAAAGTTGTCCTGTATCTTTTGCGGCCTGAACCAGTAGCTCCTTATTAATTCATCCTCAGGATCGATTAAGCTATTGAAAAAATTCTTCCAATGGATGTCTTTTTCAATGAGCTTCATCCCCAACAGGGAATAATACAGATTTTGACCGTCAACTAAAATTACAACTTTTTTCATAATTTATCCTATACGTAGAGAGGGTTAAAAAAAAGGCCATCAAAGCGATGGCCGAATATTATTCGAGAACTAAATCTCAGTGTTAATCACGCATTGAGCGCAGTATTCATCAAAGTTAACGTTTACTCTCACAGCGAGTTATTCGCTGTGAGATACAAATTTAGAAACCCTTATTGGAAATGCAAAATCTAGTTATCTTTTTTTTGCTCTTTTTTCTTAGGCTTAAGCGCCGCCGTAATCATATCTTCGAAGGTACCCTTCACGGATACCTTCGTTTCGTATTTTTCCGCCCTTTTCTTTGGCTTTTTTTCTTCTCCCATAGATCACATTTTTATAAGGTCAACATATCTAAGGCGCTTGCCTTCTGCACGTCCTACCGACAGTTGAAAGCGGGTAGTGTCCTTAATCTTTCTGCTATTATAACGAAAACCGAATTCATTGCAATATCTGTGCAAGTGCTTAGGGCTTACATTGTGGTAGATACCAATGATACCCCTTTTAAGTTGGCTCCAGAAGTTTTCAATGTTGTTGGTATGAAATACTTTATCGGTGACATAATTACCTTCTGAGTGCTTAACAGTGATGTGCTGATAGATTTTCTCTAAGCCTTTGTAAGATGTGTTAGCATCAGTGATCAAAGTTGCTGACAAGCTTACTTGCGCCTTTACTATTCCGTGCAAAGTTTCGCCTGTCGTGTCTGCAACAACATGAGTAGTTACATTACCGCCTCTTTCCAATACACCCACTACCGGCACTTTACCGCTTCCGCCTTGTGAGTCATGGATTCTCTTGTTCGCGTGGCGGTTTTTGTTTTTACCACCTACGTAAGTTTCGTCAGCTTCAACAGTGCCTTCTAGCAATTCAGGCGCGTTGTCTGTCAACATTTCACGGATACGGTGAAGAACGAACCAAGCAGTTTTCTGTGTAAGGTTCAGGTCACGGCTCAACTGCAAAGAAGAGATTCCTTTTTTGTGCGCAGTACATAGGTACATTGCAGCGAACCAAGTACGCAGACCAATTTTAGTGTTCTCGAAGATTGTACCGCTGATAACGGTGAATTTCTTGTAGCACTCTTTGTTAGCGCATTTATAACCACGGGTGGTAGTATAGACGTGAGTGTGTCCACAGTGAGGGCAAACGGGTTTGAGTTCAACACCCCAACGCTGTTCAGCTAGATAGTTTTTGCAAGTTTCTTCATCCTTGAAGAAGTCGAGCACTTGAAGTAAACTGTTGAATTTGGAAGTCATTTTTGCTTGTCCGTTTAACCTGTACAAATATACAAATTAATAACTTAATGGGACAAGAAATTGCAGGTTTATTTTCAGAAATATTAATTCTTTTGCTTACAAAAACATTTACAGAAATTTGGTACCTTAAGGTATATAATTTAACTTTGCATGGCAATGCAAATAGGCCGACTGGAAATGAAACCAATCGACCGATTTGTTACAAGTGAGACCGGATATGTTTTCGAATCTCGCAGGATTTCGATAAACAAGCGGGGCGGCGACCCCACTTTTGGCTTAAGGCCTAGTTTATCGGAAATGATTTAGAATGGTTACCGCCACTCCCGACGGCTTACCAATTCAATGCGGACTACGATCTTTTGATCGTGATCGTTCTTTTGACAACAACGCGTACCGGAACGGTAACAGTGCGTTTAATGACAGTCAAACGGGTGCTTCTACGGATTATCATAGTTGTAGCATTTTGTTTGTGTATAGATAGATTCCCATCCTTTTAACGACGTGGGAAATTTATCACCGATTACCGCTGATTTAATGTTCGAGATTAAATCAAGCAACAATATCTTTCAAAAGCGCCTGTAATGAGCAGGCGCTTTTATTGATTAACCCCTTCCATCTTTTTCTGAGCGTACTTTTGGGTAAAATCTAATAATTTGCCAGGATTCGACTGAATAGGTTTATTTAAAATAACATCAGTTATCTCAATCGACTCCAATTCCAACCTTTTCTTTAAAGATTCTAAGTGTTCCTCGGAAGGCCAATCTGCCACAAACAAATCACGAGTTCCGTAAAACCTTCGCCCTGCTTCTTTAAAATTAACGCCTCCAAATTTTCCATTCTTAGTACCCGTGCTGAGTGCGTTATTAATCGCTGATTCAATCTTCCTTTTTTTATCAATATCCAATTCGTCAGTCAATCTAAGCACGTCGTTTACTGACAAGAATGATTCTGTACTTTCAATAAGCCATTTCAAAAAATTCGGCCATCCGACAAAACTGCTACGCTCCCAAAATCTAGTAGTCAGAATACTATGCTTATCTCTTTGATAACTGTACCAGCTTCCAGAATCTTTCTGGTCTACTACTATTCCATTATCATTTTCGATTTCTATAAAATTTTCTTTATTCTGAATATCCTCTGTTGAGCCTTCTTTCAACAAAGAGTGCATTTTTGAAAGCTTATTGTGGAAATTAGACAATTCCACTATTTCAGCTTTAATCCTATTAATTCTGGACTGATAATCAACTACGTCCGACTCCTTTACTCTTATCTCACTTTGAACTTCCTCTATTTGATCTAAAAGCTGTTGATTCAAAGAATTCGTCTTACTCAATACAGTAGACTCTTCTATATGCGACGGAGTTGTTTCCATACCCTGAGTATTAATTTGATTCAAAGATAGATGGATTCTACTGTTCCTACAACTTTAGTTTAAAAATATATTTATTGACATAGGAGTAAGTAGAATTGGTATTTTTAAGATCAAAAATCAAGGCTCTGAATGTTAATCTCGGTATCGGCGATATTCTCAGGGAAGGAGCTTGCTATATCGATATTAGGGTGGCCATATTTCTACAAAGACCAAGTAATTGATTGTATTTTGTTCTACGTTTTACATAAAAAAAGAGGCGCTAAGCCTCTCTGAGATGTGACATTTTATCAAGTTCGGCTTGTTCCTTTTTTCAAGTCTTGCAACATTCTCATCACTTCATTTTTTGAATACCTTACCTTATTTACGTAATCGAGGTAATCAATGATTTCTTCGATTGTCGCATCCTTTCGAGCGCTAATGAATTTTTGCAAAGCTTCTTTTACGGTCATTGGATTCACCATGGTAAGGCATTTCAGTTGTAAACTCTTGTTTCGCGGTACAGGCAAGTTAGCGAACTGTGCTGGTTTTTTGTGCCATTCGTTTGCAAACGCTTCTATCCGACTATAAGCGACTAGAACCGGATCTTTTTATTCTCCATCCCACACCTTTGTAACGTCTGATCGGCGGTGGCGTGAGCTTGTCCCAAGTCGTATATAGTCGCCTTAAAACACGACTCTTTCTTTTTCAGGAATACAACTTTGTAGCATCTTGTCGGCATCGCTGGTGTGGCTTGTTCAACAGTTTTGGCTACCTCGCACATTTGCATTGCCGGTCGGACCGCCAGTATTATCAATTACATTTAAACATTAGCAAAATGAACTCAGTAAAACTAATTGGAAACGTTGGACGTGAAATCAATGTGAGAGATTATGAGGGAGGAAAAATAGCAACGTTCTCTCTCGCCACGAACGAAAATTATCTGAACAAAAACAAAGAAGAAGTAAAGGCTACAACCTGGCATGCGATCGTCGCATGGGGCCAGGTTGCTCAAAAATGTGAGACGCTACTCGAAAAGGGGAAAATGATAATTGTAGAAGGTCGCATCAACTATCGCCAGTATCAAAACAAAGAGGAGCAGACAGTCAAAGTTGCAGAGATTGTAGCTTTTAAAGTTGAAGAATATGTGAAAAGCAGCGAGATCGCGGCATAGATCTTTTGCCTGCCCACCTTAATTGCTGGTTTAGTGAACTCGGGGAATGAATAGTGCGTCGCATGTACCAAAATTGCTGGTCTCGTATTACCAAAATACGAGACCAGCAATTTAAATCACAGGCTTGCTTCGAGCGCTTGTTTCCATTGTTCATAAGCATCCTGAGTGGCGGCAATCGCTTCGCTGTCCGGTTCCACGGTTTGCAATGCAGTAAGCCCGGTAAAGGCATCCGCACGGTTTTTGTAGTAACCGAGGCCGAAACCTGCTGCGCGGGCTGCACCCTGGGCTCCGTCGGTATTGTAAAGTTCAACGGTGGCTCCGGATACATTGGCAAATGTCTCGCGAAATACCGGGCTAAGAAACATATTGGCTTCACCGGCACGAATGTTTTTCAGGGAAACACCCACCGTTTCCATGATTTCCATTCCGTAATACAAGGCGAATACAATTCCTTCCTGAGATGCACGTGTATAATGGTTCAGATTGTGGCGACTGAATTGCAAGCCTTTGAAAGTACTGCCAGGATCCTGATTTTCAAGCATGCGCTCCGCACCATTTCCGAAAGGGAGACAGAAAAGACCATCGGAACCAATCGGGGCTTCTGCGGCCAGCTGGTTCATTTCCGGATAACTGATACGACCCTGGAAAAGCGAATTTCTAAGCCATCCATTGAGACTACCGGTTCCGTTAACGCAAAGCAATACGCCAAAACGATCGGCTTGGGTAATCGGGTTCACGTGGAGAAATGTATTTACCCTGGATTTGGGATCGAATTTGATCTGGTCGCTTACCCCATACACAACTCCCGAAGTACCGGCAGTAGCGGCGACTTCTCCCGGTTCAAGAACATTGAGAGAAAATGCATTGTTGGGCTGATCCCCGGCGCGATAAGTTACTGGAATGCCCTGCTTCAAGCCAAGTGCCTCAGCTGCATCAGCGGTGATACGGCCCTGGTCAGAAAATGTAGGCAGCACAGTCGGGAGAATGTGCTGGTCGAATCCAAAGTGATTGAACAGGAAATCAGCGGGACGTTTATTGACAAAATCCCAAAAGATGCCTTCTGATAGTCCTGATGGAGTTGTTACGACTTCTCTGGTCATGCGCATTGCTAGATAATCGCCGGGAAGCATAAACTTTGAAACCTTGGCATAAACATCTGGCTCGTTCTGTTTAACCCAGCCTAGCTTGGAAGCTGTGAAATTTCCTGGAGAATTGAGCAGATGTGGTAATACATATTCTTCACCCAATTCTTCCATTGCCTTGTTACCTACTTCAACAGCCCGGCTGTCACACCAGATAATAGAAGGCCTGAGTACATTAAGCTGTTCATCTACAACAACAAGCCCATGCATTTGATATGAAATACCAATTGCTGCTACCTCGTCCGGCTTTATTCCGGCTTTCTTCACGACAGCCTGAGAAGCGAGACAGGCATTTTTCCACCAATTTTCAGGCTGCTGCTCAGCAAAACCAGGTTTTGGAGAGTCAATCGTCATTTCCCTTTCCGGGAAGAAAGCGGAGGCAGCGACTGCCCCGGAATCTGCATGGATCAGACATGCTTTTACAGAAGAACTACCTAAATCGAATCCCAGAAAATACATCGGTTGAAAGTATTAATGCTTTGATTATGCTATAATTTTTTAAAGATAACTGCTGAAAAGTACAAAAATGTTCACTCAAAAAAGAAAACACATGTTTTAAGTGTTTAAATAACAATTTTAAAATCGTGGCCACATAAATGCGAGTTTAGGATCACTTTGTCAAAGAGCCCTGTTACAAAAATTCTCTATATTGAAGTTCGGAAATGAAACCAGACAGATCAAATTGTAGTTTGATTTGTGTTTATCTTGCATAAGCTTAAATATCTATCAGATATTTGTGTTTTAATAAAACGGTGACATCCTTTATCAGGAGCTATGAGAAAATTTGTACAAATCTGTTTGGTTGGAGGGAGTGTGTTATCATTGCTGGGGTTAGTTCCTGCCGACAAAAAGTGGGAGAAGCCATTTAAGCGAATTGACAACGAAGTAAGGAAGCACAGCAAAGCTTATGTCACTCTTGAGAACGCTACCAAGACAATTGGTCACAGGCTGACGGGTAGCGCCAATGGCGAGAAGGCTGAAGAATATGCCTTCAATCTCCTCAAAAGCTACGGATTTACAGATGTCAAGTATCAGCCCTTTGAAGTGGAGGCCTGGATGCGGGATACCGTTACGTTGTCTATCGCCCCTTCAAGCAGCGACAATTTCAGAGAAGTACCTGTTGTTTCTCTCGCTCATTCCCCTGAGGAATCAAATCTACAGGGAGAGATCGTCGACGTTGGAAACGGGCTTGAAGAAGATTTTGAAAATGTAAAGGACAGGATAAAAGGGAAAGTAGCGCTTGCCAACATCAATCTGGTAGGGATAACAGGCAAAAAAAACCTTCACCGATCGGAAAAAACAGCTTTGGCAATTAAGTATGGAGCAAGTGGCGTCATTATGGTTAATGGCGCACCCGGAAAAATTCTGCTGACCGGAACCGCCTCTGTTACCGGTGCCATTATCTCAATTCCTGCTGTCTGCATTTCAAATGAAAGCGGTTTCGAAGTCCGTAAATGGTTAAAGGAAGAGGGGCCATTGGAAGCGCACATTGGAATGCACAATACTTCAAAGGCAATTAAGGCAAGAAATGTGATTGCGACATTGAAGGGAAAGTCCGACGAAAAAATAATAATAGGAGGCCATTTAGACTCCTGGGACCTGGCGACGGGCGCTATTGATAATGGCATCGGATCTTTTGCGGTAATGGATATTGCACGGACTTTTAAAGCGCTTAAAGTTAAACCCGAGAAAACAATCCAATTTGTGCTTTTTATGGGTGAGGAACAGGGATTACTCGGCTCCAAACATTTTGTAGGCGAATTGAAAAAGTCGGGAGGTATTGAGAAGGTGAGCTACATGATGAACCTGGACATGACAAATGACCCCCGCGGCGTGAATGCTTTCGGAAGAAGCGAGATGAATGACTTTTTTGCCAATGTGGGAAACGCGATCCATCAGGTTGATGGCAACTTCAAAAATGAGGTATTAAACCGTGCAGGTTTGCATAGTGATCATCAGCCCTTCATGCTCGAAGGAGTTCCGATTGCGGGGCTTTCCGGACATTTAGAGCCGAACGTTTTACAATGTTACCATGCAGACTGTGACAATTTTAGTCTTGTTAACAGGGAGCAGTTGGAATCAACAGTGCGTATCGCTTCTATGTATTTATATGCACTGTCCGGCACTGACCATCTTGCAGTTAAAAAGTTGTCAGATCAGAAAACCCGTGATTTCCTGATTTCTCAGGGCTTGAAGGAAGAATTGGTGATTGGCCAGGAATGGCGCTGGGAACCATAAACAGAATAGAATGCTCGTTTTTCCAAATGCCAAAATTAATATCGGCCTGCATATCGTTGAAAAACGGCCGGATGGATTTCATAATATCGAGTCTTGTTTTTATCCGGTTGGCTGGAAAGATGCATTGGAGATAACTGAGGCGGATCAATTCTCAATTGAGTTCGACGGTATTGCGATTCCGGGCAACCAAAGCGATAATATATGCGTAAAGGCTTATGAATTGGTTAGCAGGGAATATCCATTGCCACCCGTTAAAATCCACCTACTTAAAACAATACCGATAGGAGCTGGGCTGGGAGGCGGATCAGCTGATGCTGCTTTTACCATTAAAGCATTAAATTATTTATTTAAACTGGGAATATCTTTCGAAAAACAGCTTTCCTATGCACGTAGATTAGGCAGTGACTGTGCTTTTTTCATTCTCAACCGCCCTACCTACTGCTTTGGAAAAGGTGACCAGTTTGAAAGTATCGATGTCGTGTTGAGAGAAAAATGGATAGTTCTGGTAAACCCAGGCATTCATATATCAACTATTGAAGCTTATGCCGGTGTTGAGCCAAAGCCTGGGGAGTCGGATCTGAGGAATTTATTAAAACTCCCGGTTGCCCAATGGAAAGGAAAAGTAAAGAATGATTTTGAAGCAACACTATTCGCAAAGTATCCTCTTTTAGAAGAGATAAAGGAAGAGCTTTATGAACAGGGTGCTTTATATGCATCCATGAGCGGGTCTGGCTCCACTATTTTTGGGATTTTTGATCAGGAGCAAGATCTAACAGAAGTTTTCAGAGAATTTAGAGTGTGGCAGGGTATTTTGTCCTGAATTATTACGATGCAGCTATGCACCATCAAAGTTATCGATCGTTATATTGAGCACTACACAACTATAAAAACAGAGCGCAATGAGTCCAAAGCCAACCACCAAATTAAGGGAAAGCCCCTTCACCAAGCGGCGTGAACCGCTCGGGTTCATGCTTTGGCTAGGGGTAGCTGGCAGCTCGTTACTTTTTACTTCGATCTTCATTATCTTCTTCGTAAGCCTGCATAGGGATATCAGCCACCTCGATTCACTTCCCGATATGTTTTGGCTGAGCACCCTGGTAATCCTGTTTAGCAGTATCACGCTACATGAAGCCAATCTGGCTTTTGCGAACGAACGTTTTTTACATTACCGCGTATTTTTGGGCGCGACAATGCTTCTGGGCCTGATGTTCATGGCCTTACAGGTTGGAGGCTGGATGGAAATGGTCAACTCGCAGATATTCAGCAACGTCAGCACATCGAAAGGGTTTATCTATTTACTGACAGGCCTGCATCTTGTACATATGGTGGCGGGCGTAGTATACCTGATCTATCTTTTCAGGAAAGCAATGAAGAACCGGAGCTATGTTGATTCTTTTGTTTATAGTGTTAACCCTCCCAACCGGCTTAGAATCAAGCTTTTTACCCGCTACTGGCATTTTATCGGGGCACTTTGGCTGGTTGTTTTTGTGGTATTGATCCTGCTTTATTAATCAGAAATTCTTTTTCAGGCTGTTTCTTGCGAGAACAGTACTTACTATCGTCAGCACAGCTGCTGCGAGCATTGGTGCGCCCGGGAAATAGACAGGGGCTCGCGGCCCGGTAAACGTTGAAAACAGATTTGTCATCAGAGGCGGCCCGATGATGGATGTCAGGCTTTGGAGGCTCGTTAAGGCGCCCTGAATTTCACCTTGCTCATTAGGAGCAACCTGTGTTGATATAATTCCCTGCAAAGAAGGCCCGGCTATACTGCCAAGAATGTATGGAACCATAAAAATATACATCATCCAGCCTTCCGTCGCGAAACCATACAGCATAAAACCCACTGCATATAAGAGCAGCCCGACATATACGCCTCTCTTTTGTCCAAGTTTGGGCAACACAAGCCGTATAAGATAGCCCTGGACAAATGCACTCAGTATTCCTACCGCGCCGAGCGAATAGCCGATTTGTGCCTCACTCCAACTGAATTTCTCAATCACATAAAAAGACCAGTTGCTTTGGACGGCATGAAGAGCAACATAAACCAGTCCCAATGAAAGGATCAGGCCATATATTACCGGATAACGTTTCAGGTTTTTTAGTGAGCCGATTGGATTTGCTCTTGACCATTCAAATTTCCGCCTGTTTTCAGCTTTGAGGGATTCAGGTAATATAAAATAGCCGTAGAGCCAGTTCAAAAGTGAAAAGCAGGCCGCGGCCATAAACGGAACCCTCGTCCCGAATTGTCCCAGCAAACCTCCGACGACAGGCCCAATGATAAAACCCAGTCCAAAAGCGGCTCCCAGCAGCCCGAAATTTTGTGCCCGCTTCTCGGGAGTACTAATATCCGCAATGTAGGCAGCGCCGGTGGTGAAACTTGCGCCCATGATCCCTGCGATTATGCGTCCAACATATAACCAGGCCAGCGTAGGCGCGAAAGCGAGGAATATATAATCGATCCCAAAACCAAATAGGGAGGCCAGCAAAACGGGCCGCCGGCCGAACTGATCACTGATGCCGCCTATGATCGGAGCGCAGACAAATTGCATAGCGGCGTATGCAAACAGCAGCCAGCCTCCGTCTTTGGCTGCATCACTGATATTATCTCCTGTAAGTTCACTGATCAGTTTCGGCATAACAGGGATAATAATTCCCAGGCCTATTACATCGATTAACAGCGTCACGAAAATGAATCCAAGTGCTGGCGAGCGGTTTGTTGCCATGTGGTTAAAATTTGGTCCAAAAATACCTTAAAATTCTCGTGACAAGTTGTGGGGAATACATACATTCCGGATTTTGTATATTTGATAACCAACAAGCATTTATGACCCCGGTAATACAATCGCTACGTATCGATCTGTTTTCAGTGTTTATGCTGCTGGGCTGGGTCCAGGGATTTATTCTCGCATATTTTTTTCTTTCACACTTCACGAAAAACCGGCTTCCCAATCTTTTTCTCGGAATTTTGATCCTCGGTATGTCACTGGTAATTTGTGACGTCTGGCTGGGCTATACCAATCTCATGTTTCATTTGATCTGGTTGAACGATGCGACCGAACCGGTCAATTTACTGCTGGCCCCGATGGCTTATTTGTATATTAAAGCATCCGTAACAAACCGTACAGAGAAGGTAACCTGGCTTCATTTCCTTCCGTTCGTTATCTATTTTCTTTATATGTGCGTACTGGTTTATCCCCAAAGTAATGCATATAAATACCATACTTACATTGATTCATTTCATCCGGAGCTGCCCAAAATGCCTTACACATACTATGGAAAGAGATGGATGTTCTTTTTGAAAGGGCATATTAACGATTTCACTTTCGTGAGTCTGGTAGCCTATAATTTTGCCACTTTTATCTTTCTGAAACGGGCTTTCCAGGCAAAAGGCCTTCCGCTATTTACAAGAGAAAAAAACGCACTATCGTGGTACCGGGATTTGTACTTACAGCTTTTGGTACTGGTATTGACTTTTATCCTGGTCCGGACCACATTTCCGCACGATCTCGGCGACCATATTATCGCAGCCTTTATAGTCCTGATCATTTATGTTACCGGTTTCTCCGTACTCAGGAAATCATTGTTTTTTCAGGAAAACAATGTCCGGTCTCCTAAAAAATATGAGAAATCGTCTCTTACAGAAGAAATTCAATCCAACACACTTAAAAAGCTGGAAGATATTATGCTCACTGAAAAGCCTTTTCTGGACGCAGGTTTTTCATTGCCGATGCTGGCAAAAAAGTTAGGTATTTCGACCCACCATTTGTCACAAATACTAAATGAAGAGCTCGGCCAGAATTTTTTCGATTTCCTGGCAGGTTATCGCATCAGGGAAGCGCAGCTGTTATTAAAAAGCGAGGACAGCCATTTTATTAAAATCGAAGAGATCGGGCAGATGGTCGGCTATAATTCAAAGTCTTCATTTAATACAGCATTTCGGCGAATAACAGGAAAAACTCCATCAGAATACAAGAAATCGGCTTTAAAGTGACCCCGGCGGCTGTTCGTTTTTATCGGGAAGAACGCCTGCCTGATAAGAACAATCTATTTTTGGCTGATGTGAAAATAGTTTTGAAGCATCATTTCAAACTTAAATACAATGGAAAAAAAGTTTGGTCCTGCTTTGAATCCGCCGCTTGGTCGTCGGTATGACCTGGATTGGTTAAGGGTAATTGCATTTATTATCCTGATATTCTATCACGTTGGAATGTTTTTCAATTATTGGGGGTGGCATATTAAAAACAACGAACAAAGTAACCTCATACAAGTTCCGATGTATTTCACCGGGCGTTGGAGAATGTCGCTACTTTTTATGATCTCCGGAGCAGGTGTTTATTTTGCATTAGGGAGTCGCAGCCCGGGATCTTTTTTAAGGGAGCGCTTCGTCCGGATATTCATTCCGTTGCTGTTCGGAATGCTGGTAATCGTTCCGCCGCAAATCTATCTCGAAAGGCTTACCCAGGGGGAGACCTATTCCTATGCTGAATTTTACCGATCGGTTTTCGAGTTTCAGCCTTATCCGAAAGGAAGTTTCAGCTGGCACCACCTCTGGTACCTGGTCTATATATTCTTCTATTCGCTGGCCGGCTTACCGCTGTTGCTTTTCATTCGCCGGAATATTCGTATGACCAGCAAGTGGGCGGTTTTTTTCCAAAAGCCACTTGCATTGATACTTATCCCGGTTGCCTGGCACGTGGGTGGAAGCGCGCTGCTGGGGCATCGTTTTCCAACTACCAACGACCTCATTCACGACTGGAACCAGCATTTCCACTACTTTACACTCTTTGTCAGCGGATTTGTTCTCTGTACTCAGCCCGCTTTTTGGGAAATATTAAAAAAACAAAGAAGGCTGCTGCTGATAGTGTGGCTGGTTCTTCTGCCGGTCGTTTACTATTACTATTTTTCAGAACGAGAGGTGACAGGCCTGGAAAACATATTTAATGACCTCGTCAAAAGTACAATGACATGGTGCATCCTGCTCTCATTTTTTGGTTACGCTTATGTGTACCTCCAATTCACAAATCGTTTTTTGAGATACGCCAATGAGGCTGTTTATCCTTTTTACATTCTGCATCAAACCGTTATAATTTGTCTTGCTTACCCACTGATCAATTTACCGCTTCATTTCTGGCTGAAATTCGGCTATCTGTGCGTGGGAACGTTTGGGGTTTGTCTGGTTCTATATGAGTTTGTGATCAGGCGGGTCAGTATTCTCGGTTTGCTTTTTGGATTAAAGCCTAAAAAACGCCGTAAAGTGGAAGATCAGGGAATACCGGCTATTTCTTCAGAATCTTGAATTCCACGCGCCTATTAAGCTGCTGGCCTTCTGGAGTATCGTTTTTGGCGACTGGAACAGTTTCGCCATAACCTTTACTTGCTACGCGATCCGGCTCAATGCCTTTTCCGATCAGGTATTCCCTGACCGTATCCGCTCGATTCTGGGAAAGCTCAAGGTTAAAAGCGGCACTACCAGTATTATCCGTGTGGCCACCAAGCTCGATCGCCAGCGTCTTATTTTCAGCCATGGAAATAGCGATGCGGTCGAGTTCAGGAAAGGACTCCCTGTTAAGTGTCGCTTTGCCTGTCGCGAAGAAAATGTTATTGAGACGCACAATCTGACCTTCTTCAATCGGGATCAGTTTCAAGGATTTGTTGGCGATTTCTCTAAAATTCTTTCCCTGTCCGCCCGTAGAATCAGTCAGGTCTACATTTTCTCCTTCTGCAATGAAATTGGGTGCAACTGCTCGCATACTGTATTTCTGGCCATAAGGAAGTACAATTTTGTATTCCCCCGTAGTTGGATTGGTAGTTGCAGTACCTACCTCTTCCCCGTCTGCCAGGTTTTCATAAACAATAGTGGCTTCCACAGGCTTACCTGTTTTTGAATCGATTACTTTTCCGGTGATCATCACAACCGGATCGGCTGCAGGGATGTTCGCGACCGGGGCCTCAGCAGTATCTCCCGGAGTTACTTTCGGTCGAAGGTCAAACCGCACTACGTCGCCTTTGCCTTCTGTGTCTTTAAACGATACCATATAGGCAAAATCGCCCAGCGCAGAGATCGTATAGTAGGCATCGTATCCATCCGTATTGATTGCCGCACCCAGATTGACAGGCCGGCTCCATCGTTTCCAGGATTTGTCAATGCGTTTACTGTAATAAATATCATTACTTCCCTGCCCGCCTTTCCGGTCGCTTGAAAAATAGAGTGTCACGCCGTCCGGAGCGAGAAAGGGTGTTGTTTCTGTAAATTCATCCGTATTGATCTCAGGCCCCAGATCCATCGGCTTGGTCCATGTGCCGTTTTTCTGCTTAAAACTGACGTACATATTGTCGACCTTGCTATTCTTCTTCTCGCTGAATGACATAACCAGCACTTTGCCGTCGGTGGAAAGATAACCGCAGTCAAACTGGCCCTTGCTCATCTTCGTATAGTTCGGAATCTCAATTTTATTAGGTGCAGACCACCCTCTCGCCGTTTTTTTACTGGTTGAAAATCCACGGGTTTCGTACACGCCGTTTTTATATGATCCTTTGATTAACAGGGTATTGCCGTCTGGTGTAATGCTGTAAAGTGAGTTGTAATCCTCCTTGTTGAGCGGCGGCGGCAGTCTCCGAGCCTGAGTCCATTTATCGCTTTTCAATTCAGAATACCAGATATCCTGACTGCCTTTTTGCCCATGCGTATTCTGCGGGTGACTAACCCTCGAGAAATAGATCGTCTTTCCGTCAGGCGCAATAATGGGACTGATTTCATTGTACTCCGTATTTACGGTTTTCCCAAGATTTTCCAGTTGCCCGTAAGAACAAAGGGAAATGGACCAAATAAAAAGCAGGAGTATTAAAAAACGCATCTTTCGGGAGAGGTAACTAATTGTTATCTACGTATAACGAGCGATCCAGGGGCTTATTTTCCGGATTTTGCTGTCTGAATATCTCCATTTTTTCCAAAAGCTCCGCAGGATCATTTGCAACTACCAATAACTGGTGATTTAACGGGTGGAGAAACCCTTCTTCAATCATTTTTTCTAGTTGGAGCAGCAACAGATCATAGTATCCATTCACATTCAAAAGCCCGACAGGCCCGTGAAAGATCCGTAGCTGTGCCCAGGTTAGTATCTCAAACAATTCATCAAACGTTCCATACCCGCCAGGCATTGCAATTACGCCATCGGAAAGTGAGACCATTTTGGCTTTGCGTTCATGCATCGTGTCCACGAAATGCAACTCTGACAATGTCTTATGCGCATTTTCCAGTTTTGCCAGAAAATTAGGAATGATTCCGGTAACAAATCCCTCGTGGTCCATCGCCCCGTCAGCCACGCGCCCCATCAGGCCCATGTTACCTCCTCCGTAAATCAGCTTGATATTCCTTTTCGCCAGCTGCTTGCCTAGTTCATATGCAGTTTCGGCATAGACAGGCTTTTTGCCGGGATTAGAACCGCAGTAAACGACAATTGAGTGCATGAATGAAGTTGTTATTGTTGATTTTCAAGAATATGTGAGGCCAACGCCTTCATATCCAGCTCTCCAAATGTGCCTGAACTCATCAGGAGCAGGTTGCTGTCTTTCCATCTCAAAGATCTCAGAAAGCTATTCAGTTCAGCCCAGTTGGTGAATATTTTTAAATCATCTCTTTTGAATGCGGTCCTGATATCTTCCTCCGAAATGGGTTCCAACTTTTTATGTTCAAGCGTCAGCGGATTATAGTAAACGATCGCAATATCAGCCGCTGCCAGTTTCCTGCGGTATTGTTTCAAAAAATCTTTGTTCAGACTACTGAAAGTATGCAGCTCGGCACACGCCACAAGTTGACGGTCAGGATATTGCTGTTTTAAGGCGGCGGTTGTAGCTTCAACCTTCGAAGGAGCGTGCGCGAAGTCCCGGTAAATGCTTACAGAATCATTGCTGCCCAGCAGTTCAAGCCTTTTAGAGGCGCCTTTGAATGTTTGAATGGCCTGGTAAAATTCCTCATCGGTAATGCCCAGCCTTTCACATACAGCGTAAGCACCACTGATATTCTTCATATTATGGTTTCCAAAAACAAGAACGGGTATCTCGCCCTGCTCTGCTGTCAATAGGATCGTCTTACCATTCTCAATCTTGTTGGGATGTACGTTATACGGGATAATAGCTACATCCGGGCGCTCCTTCTGGCCGATTACCGCCAGCATGTCGTCTGTTTCATCAAAAATGATAGCGCCTGCTTTCGGCAATGAATCCGCGAGCAGTTCAAATTGCTTCACATAAGACTCCCAGGTAGGAAAAACATTGAAATGATCCCACGCAATGCCGCTGATCAATGCGATATGCGGCTGATAATGCATGAATTTGGGTGTGTGATCAATGGGCGAGGTGAAATATTCGTCGCCTTCAATGATGATCACCGGCGCATTTTCCGAGAGCTTTACCATATTGTCGAAGCCTTCTATCTGAGCGCCGACCAGGTAATTGAAAATCCGGTTATGGTATTTCAGAACGTGCAGGATCATAGAAGTTGTCGTGGTTTTTCCGTGACTTCCGGCTATGACGACGCGCTGTTTGCTTTGGCTTTTCTCAAAAATATACTCAGGATAAGAATATACTTTAATTCCCAGTTCCCTTGCTTTCGCCAGTTCAGGATTGTCCTGACGGGCATGCATACCGAGAATAACGGCTTCGAGCTCGCCGGTTATTTTTTCAGGGAACCAGCCTGTGACTGCCGGTAGCAAGTCGTATTGAGCTAGCCGGCTTGCCGAAGGTTCGTATATCTCATCGTCCGATCCGGTAACGATATATCCTTTTAAATGCAGCTCGATCGCAAGGTTATGCATGACGCTGCCGCCTATCGAGATGAAATGTATTTTAGACAAAGACGGATTTGAACTCATTGAATAGGAAAAACTGATTCTGTGCGAAAGTTAGCAAGAATTGATCTTTGAGCCAATAACGTTTTAGACCGCCGGAAGGCCCCGTGGTGCTCAACGTGACAGCGCGGCCAAAACGTACCACCCTGTCACGTTGAGCAAAATCGAAACGCTATGCTAGTTTTTTGTATTTGATCCGCTTTGGCGTTGCTTCGGTTCCAAGTCTTTTACGTCGGTTTTCTTCATATTCGGAGAAGTTACCTTCAAACCAGTAAACCTGGGAATCACCCTCAAATGCTAGAATATGGGTGGCAACACGGTCTAAAAACCACCGGTCGTGGGAAATGATCACCGCACAGCCGGCAAAGTTTTCCAATCCTTCTTCCAAAGCACGCAATGTGTTAACATCCAAGTCGTTGGTAGGTTCATCGAGCAGCAGTAAGTTACCGCCTTCTTTGAGCGTCATCGCCAGATGCACCCGGTTTCTTTCTCCGCCTGAGAGATTACCCACCTTCTTTTCCTGGTCGCCGCCACCGAAATTAAACCGGCTCACGTAAGCCCGCGCATTCGATTGTTTGCCGCCGATCATAATCCAGTCATTGCCGTCCGCAATACTTTGATATACAGTCTTGTTTGCATCCAGATTGTCGTGCTCCTGGTCCACATAGGCCAGCTCGACGGTTTCTCCCACATCAAAATGGCCGGTTAACGGTTTAAGTTGTCCGGTAATCAGTTTAAATAGGGTCGTTTTCCCAGCACCGTTTGGCCCGATAATCCCGACAATACCATTCGGGGGCAATGCGAAGTTGAGGTTTTCGTAAAGCAACCTGTCGCCAAAACCCATCGACACATTGTGTGCTTCGATAACCTTGTTACCCAATCTCGGCCCGGCAGGAATGAAGATCTCCAGTTTTTCTTCTTTCTCCCTTCCTTCCTCTCCGAGCAATCTTTCGTATGCACCTAAACGTGCCTTCGATTTAGCCTGGCGGCCTTTGGCGCCCATTCTCACCCATTCCAGCTCACGCTGTAAAGTTTTCTGGCGTTTTGATTCTGTTTTCTCTTCTTTTTTCAAACGTTCCTGCTTCTGTTCCAGCCAGGAAGAGTAGTTCCCTTTCCAGGGAATACCCTCGCCGCGATCCAGTTCCAGGATCCAGCCAGCCACATTGTCGAGGAAATAGCGGTCGTGGGTAACTGCTATAACGGTTCCTTTATATTGCCTTAAATGCTCTTCCAGCCAAAGTACCGATTCTGCATCAAGGTGGTTGGTAGGTTCATCGAGTAGTAGTACGTCTGGCTGGCGGAGGAGCAGGCGGCACAATGCTACTCTGCGTTTTTCACCTCCGGAAAGCGTGGAAACCAACGTGTCGGAAGGCGCACAGCGCAGCGCGTCCATGGCAATTTCCAGACGGTTATCCAGGTTCCAGGCATCGGCGGCGTCGAGTTTTTCCTGTACTTCCCCTTGTCTTTCAAGTAGTTTGTCAAAATCGGCATCTTCCTCACCGAAAGCTTCATTGATCTGGTCAAACTCTTTCAAAAGGTTGACGATCTCCTGAACACCTTCTTCTACTACTTCTCTTACCGTTTTGGATGGATCCAGTTTGGGCTCTTGTTCGAGCATTCCAACCGAGTAACCGGGCGAGAACACAACGTCGCCCTGGATGTCCTTATCGATTCCGGCGATCACGCGCAGCAAGGTTGATTTTCCTGAACCATTTAATCCAAGAACCCCGATTTTTGCACCATAAAAAAAGGATAAATAGATATTTTTGATAATATGCCGGTTGGGAGGAATGATTTTGTTGACTCCCGACATTGAGAAAATAATGGTTTCGTTACTCATTTTTTGTTTAATTTGTGCGTAACAAATATCGTTATATATCCCTACACTTAGCAGATAAAAAAATTGAAAGAATGGAAAATGCCACATTGAATGATGAATACGGCTATGTTAAAGACAGCAAAGTATTTTTAAAGGGGTACCTGGATTTCCCCGACCGGCAAATTGGAGAAGTAAAAAGGACGGAGCAGGAAGCAATTGATTATTTTAAAAATCGATTCAATATCGTCCTGAACAAAGTCGAGCAATTGGAACAGGAAATTGATGAGGCGCTGAACAAAGGCTCTTATCTGACCAAGCTGATCCAGCTGCAACGTAAGCTTAAAGGTTTTGATGCACTGGGGGATTTTGTCCCGCTGCTGCAACGACTGGAAGAGAAAGAAGAGTATTTGAAGGGTTTGATCGAAGTTAATCAGCTCAAAAATCTTGAAATAAAACGCGCACTGATTGAAGATGTAAAAGTGGCTGCTGCGATTGAAGATTACGCTGCCGCTACGGATCAGATTCAGGAGATCAAAGCAAAATGGATCCGTACCGGTCCTGTTGAAAAGGAGTATCAGGAAGAAGTAGAAAATACTTTCCAGCAAATCCTGGACGATTTCTTCCAGCGCCGCCGCGATTACTTCGACGAGCAGAACAAGATCAACCAGCACCGGATAGAGGAGTACGAAAAACTCATCAAGATTACCAAAACACTAAGCTACTCGCGTGATTTGGACGATGCTTACGCAAAGGCGAGAGACGTACGCAATGCCTGGAACAACATCGGAGAAGTGCCGCCAAAGCGTTTTTTCAAGGTAAATAAAGCTTACAGGCACTTTTTGAAATTGTTTTACGACAAATACAACCTGGCTAAAGGGATTGAGCCAAAAGTACGTGTCGACCCAAGAATTGTTGAACAACAGAAATTACTGGCCCAGGCTGAAACGCTGCTTAGAAGCCAGGATATCGTAGAGGCTTCCCAGGAGGCCAAGGTTTTACTCAGTAAATGGAAGGAGATCAAAATACCTTTCAAAATGGCTGACAAAGAGCTTGCCGAACGTTTCAGAATGGTGTGCGATAAAATATTTGAACTAAGCTATCTGGCCCGGGTGATCAGCAGAAAGTATCCTGCATTTGAACTGAAAAGCCAGGAAGAACAGCTAAGGACCAAATACCGCGAGCTGGAATGGCTTGCGAAACGCGAAAAAAGCGATCTTGAATTTGCAATCCTTGAATTCGACCGCACGGCTACCGGCGATCCCGAGCTGGACAAGCAGGCAGCCGGCCGTATCAATATTCAAAAACGGAAAGTGCAGATGAAAGAACGCATTCTAGCTGAATTTGACAGAAAGCTGAAAACGATTACCGGGTGACGATTACCGGGTGACGATCACCGGGTGATCATTTCATAGAAGATTTATTGATTACCAAATTAGAAGGTAATACCCTGGTCTCAAATTCGGCCGGGGTATTTTTGCTTTCTATCAAATCCAAAAGCAGGGAAGTAGCCTGCTGGCCCATTTCAAAGGAAGGCTGTGTAATGGAGCTCACCGGCGGGTCGAGCAGCGACGACATGGCCAGGTCGCAAAAACCTACCACTGCCACGTCGTCTGGCATGCGGTAGCCGAGTTGTCGCAAAGCCCAGTGTATGCCCATCGTAATCCTGTCACTGGCGCCGAAGATTGCGTCGGGCCGCTCTCGCAGCGCCATGAGCTGGTAGGTACGCTCGGTACCGCCTGCCTGGGTGATTTCGCTGTGCAGAACCCACTCTTCCTGAAACTTGATATCGTATTTTCGGAGTGCGTCTTTATAACCTTCCAGCCTGAAGCGCGTAATAGAAACAGGCTTGGGCCCGGCAATGTGCGCAATGCGTCTGCAACCACGGTTGATAAGGTGCTCGGTTGCTTCAAATGCGCCTTTATAATCATCTACCCGGACTTTGTGTGTTTGCATTGCTTCACTGACACGGTCAAAGAATACCACCGGAATACCTTGCTCCTGCAATGACACAAAATGTTCTATGTTTTCCGACTGGCTTGAAATAGCCACCACCAGGCCGTCGACCCGCCTGGAAGCAATATGTCTGGAAGCAGAACGCTCTCTCTCCAGTAGCTCGTGGCTCTGATAGATCATCGTGTGGTAACCGCGGCTGTAAGCAATATCTTCAACGCCTCCTATTGCCGACGAGTAAAAGCGGTTTGCAATATCAGGCACAATTACTCCGATCGTTTGTGTCCGGTTTTTGAGCAGGCTGATTGCGATCGGATTCGGATAATAGTTGAGCTGCTCGGCCAGATCGATCACCTTCCGTTTGGTTTCCTCACTGATCTCACTGCTATCACGGAGGGCACGTGAAACGGTAGACTTCGAAATATCGAGCTGCCGGGCTATTTCTTTAATGGTTATAGAAACTTTTTTCATCAGGGATATGGGAATAATGCAATCTTACTATAAATCCTAAGAAATGCACCACAATGCATCAAAGTGAGAATGTTGCACAAATTACTAGCTAATCATTCAAGTTCCGGGAAAAATTGCGCTAACGGGAACGGTTCCGGGAACGGTTGCGTAGATTTGTTGCTTTTTTTCAAGATTTATTTTTGTGTATCATTGAATCAATGGTTAAACTAGATTCCATGTTGACGAAGGTCAGCTACCTCACACCACTACTTATCCCGGAAATTTTCTATAACCAACTTAGCGTTACTCAATGGAAGCAAAATCGTTTACCTGCACCAGATCCTCTGCCCAATCCCAGAAAAGTTTGTTGGAAAATTTGTTCGGCAAAGTAGTGACCAGCGGGGATTACAACGCATTTCGCGAATTATTCAACCATCACTACCGGTCACTTTGCAACTATGCAATGCGTGTAGTGGTAACCCGGGAGATTGCGGAAGAGGTTGTTTCTGATGTTTTTGTAAAACTTTGGAAAAACCGCGAGCAGATCGAAGTGCATACTTCCTTTCAGGCGTACATTTACAGAGCTGTCCGCAACCAGGCGCTTGATTATTTGAAACTGCGCATTCATCGCCAGAACGAGCGCGAATCGCTGGAGTCGGTGCAATGGAATATGTCGCACGCGGATCATTTTTCACCCGCGGAAGAGCTTTCGTTCAATGAGTTTTATGAGCATGTCGAAGATTGCATCCAGGCGTTGCCAAGACAGTGCCAGCTCATTTTCAGACTAAGCCGCGAAGAAGGATTACGCTATCGCGATATCGCTGAAAAGCTTGCTATATCCGTCAAAACGGTCGAAACCCAAATGAGCCGGGCATTGAAAGTGCTGAGAGAAAGGGTGCCTGAGCATCGGTTGGTGGCGTGAAGCTGTTAGCTTTTGGTTTTTAGCTATTGGCTGGGATCTTGCTGGTAGGTATAATTTGATTTTTGACAACACATTTAACATAAAGGCGATTTACGCGTAGCAGAAATAGCTAATGGCTAATAGCTAAATGCTAACAGCAAATCTCCAACACCTAAACAATGGCATTAGAACAAACTTGGCGCTGGTTTGGGCCGAATGATCCTGTTACGTTGCAGGATATTCGCCAGGCAGGCGCAACCGGAATTGTAACTGCTTTACACCACATTCCCAACGGTCAGGTATGGGAGGTATCCGAAATTATTTCAAGAAAAGAAATGATAGAGGCCGCGGGACTTACCTGGTCGGTGGTTGAAAGTGTGCCCGTACACGAATCGATCAAAACCCGCACAGGGGATTTTGAAAAATACATTCTTAATTACCAGCAAAGTCTCCGCAACCTTGGCCAATGCGGGATCGACACTGTTTGCTATAACTTCATGCCGATCCTCGACTGGACCAGAACAGACCTGGATGCGCCGATGAACGACGGCTCAACAGGCCTGCGTTTCGATGCCGGCCAGTTTGCAGCGTTCGATCTTTATCTTTTGAACCGACCAGAAGCGCAAAACCTTTATACGGACGAGCAAAAATCGAAAGCTAAAAAGTGGCTCGACGGAGCATCGGAGGAAGAGGTGAAGAAATTGGTACGCAATATCATCGCAGGTCTGCCCGGTTCCGAGGAAAGCTTTACCATTGAAGAATTCAGCAAGGTACTCGACACCTATAAGGAAGTCGGGGACCTTGAATTACGAACGCATTTGTATCAGTTTATTCAGGCAATCGGGCCCGTGGCTGCGGAGGCGGGAGTAAGGCTGGCGATCCACCCGGACGATCCTCCTTATCCGATATTGGGCCTGCCAAGAGTAGTAAGCACTGAAAACGACGCGCTGATGCTCCTGGAAGCTTACGATCATGAAGCCAACGGAATCTGCTTCTGCACGGGATCCTATGGTGTGCGCGCTGATAACGATCTGGCCGGCATGGTAGACAGACTTGGAAGCAGGATCCATTTTATCCATTTGCGCGCCACAAAAAGAGAGCACGACGGAAGCTTTTATGAAGCTGATCACCTCGACGGGGATGTGGATATGTACGCAGTAATGAGAGGATTGGTTTTGGAACAAAAAAGAAGAGAAAAAGAAGGGAGAACAGATCTGCGAATGCCTTTTCGCCCTGATCACGGACACCGGATGCTGGACGATCTGTCAACCGGCAAGAGGACGAACCCGGGCTACACGGCGATTGGCCGGCTTCGGGGACTTGCGGAATTGCGCGGTCTGGAATATGGGATAGAAAGAAGCCTGTAAATCGGGAAAAAATACGATAGCAAAATGACTACGATCAGCACTGCACAAAAAACCTTCATCGGGGAGGATTTCCTTCTTCGTTCAGAAGCGGCGCGCATCCTTTACCATGATTATGCGAAGGAAATGCCCATTATCGACTACCACTGTCACTTGCCGCCCGATCAGATCGCAGAGGACAAGCAGTTTGAAAACCTAACGCAGGCGTGGCTTTATGGCGATCATTATAAGTGGCGTGCAATGCGTGCAAACGGGATCAACGAGCGGTTTTGCACCGGTAATGCGAGTGATTGGGAGAAATTTGAACAGTGGGCAGCGACCGTACCTTACACAATGCGCAACCCTTTGTACCACTGGACGCACCTTGAACTGTTGCGCTATTTTGACATTGATATTATCCTCAATAAAGATTCCGCCAGAGAGATTTACGACGAATGCTCGGCCAGGCTGAGGCAGCCGGATTTTTCGGTTAAAAGCTTATTGAACAAAATGAATGTGAAGGTGATCTGCACAACAGATGATCCGATAGATTCGCTGGAATACCATCGTCTGATTGAGCAGAGTGGCTTTAATATCAAGGTATTACCCACTTTTCGTCCGGATAAGTCGATGCTGTTGATTGATTTGCCAGAAGAGTTTAAACATTATCTTTCAAAACTTGCAGCTGCTTCGGGCAAAGCGAATATTTCGAACTATCAGGAGCTGCTGGATGCATTACAAAATCGCCACGATTTTTTTGCGTCGATGGGCGGCAAATTGTCAGATCATGGTTTGGAGCATATATATGCATCATTTGATGAAGAAGCGGCAAAACAGGCTTTTGAGATTACGATAAATGGCCAGCTGGCGAGTGAAGAACAGCGTACGGCATTCAAGTCGATGCTATTATTTGATCTTGCTAAAATGGACCATGCGAAATCATGGACGCAGCAATTTCATCTGGGTGCATTGAGAAACAACAATGAAAGAATGCTGCGAGAGCTGGGACCTGATACCGGCTGGGATTCGATCGGCGATTATAGCCAGGCACAGGCACTTTCAAAATTCCTGAATAAGCTGGATTCGACGGATCAGCTCGCGAAAACGATCCTGTATAATCTTAATCCGGGAGATAATGAAGTGCTGGCCACGATGACAGGAAATTATAACGACGGAACAATAGCAGGCAAAATGCAGTTCGGCTCGGGCTGGTGGTTTCTGGACCAGAAGGATGGTATGGAGCGCCAGATGAATGCACTTTCAAATATGGGCTTACTAAGCCGTTTCGTCGGAATGCTGACCGATTCACGCAGTTTTCTGTCCTATCCGAGACATGAATATTTCAGACGGATTTTGTGTAACCTGATCGGGAATGATGTTGAAAACGCCGAACTGCCGAACGATATGCCCTGGCTTGGCAAAATGGTTGCCGATATTTCTTACCACAATGCGAGCAGATATTTCGGTTTTTGAAAAACCACTTTTATAAAAAAGTAAATGAATAGCCCAGACATATTGTTGTGGGCTATTTTGATGTTTAATGTTATTTTTGACCAATTACTAATTTTCAAAAAGCCTTTGACTGAATCCATTATCACAAAGGCATCAAACTCAATATGGCTCAAATAGTCTCTTTCGGTGAAGTCCTGATGCGGCTTTCCACTCCTGGGTTTTCTCGTTTCGAACAGGCTCGTCAGCTGAATGTTACTTATGCAGGCGGCGAGGCGAATGTATCAACTGCACTGGCGTATTGGGGGCATCATACTGCCCACGTAACCCGGTTCCCCGATTCTCCGATCGGGCGGGCAGCGGCTCAATACCTGCAATTTCATGGCGTCGATATCTCGCATATCATTTACGGTGGGCCCAGAATGGCAGTTTATTTCCTGGAAACCGGTGCTTCGCTGAGAGGAAGCCAGATTGTTTACGACCGTGCAAATTCGTCGCTCGCAGAAATTGATCCAAAGGAAATTGACTGGGATAGTATTTTGAAAGATGCCAAATGGTTTCACTGGGCGGGCATTACCCCGGCACTATCGCAGGGTGCAGCCGATGCTTTGCTGGACGGTATCAAAGTCGCCAGAAAGTACGGACTGACCGTTTCAGGTGATATTTTCTACCGCGCTAACTTGTGGAAATACGGAAAAAAACCTTCGGAAATCCTGCCGGAACTGACAGCCGGAACTGATATTGTAATTGCTAATAGTGAAAATATAAAGGAGATATTCGGGATTGCAGGAAACGATTTCCGGGAATCCTGCGTCAACTTACAGAAGGAATATCCGCAGGTAAGTATGGTAGTGGATACGAAACGGACTTCGATAAGTGCTTCGCACAACCTGCTGAGGGCTTATTTGTGGAACGGCAGCCAGCTGCTTGAAACAGAGGATATTGAAATCAATCCTATTATCGACCGGGTTGGAGGCGGCGATGCTTTCATTGCTGGTCTGATCCACGGGCTGATCACATTCGACGATCAGCAGAAAGCGCTGGAATTCGGAGTTGCGGCCTCTGCATTGAAACACACGATCGAAGGCGACGCATTGATTTCAACAATTGCAGAAGTGGAGGCGATCCGCCAGGGTGAGACTTCGGGAAGAATTAAACGATAAAATAAAGCTGTAACTCATTGAGCAGCATTTTGATATGGACAAAGAAACGACGTTGGTACTATTAAATGAAGTAGGCATTGTGCCGCTTTTTTATCATGCAGATATTGAAGTAGCCAAAGAGATTATCAATGCAAGCTATCGCGGCGGCGCGAGGGCGATTGAGTTCACCAATCGCGGTGACAATGCATTTATGGTATTTTCTGAATTGCTGGCTTATACCAAAGAGACCCTTCCCGGGCTTTCCCTCGGCATCGGCACTATTTATGACGCCGAGACTGCTCAGAAATTTATCGATGCAGGGACCGACTTTATCGTAACCCCGTTCCTGAATCCCGAAGTGGGTCAGGTTTGCCTGCAGGCAAATATTCCCTGGATACCGGGTGTTGCTACGTTGACCGAGATCTACAATGCACAGCAGGCTGGTGCCGAAGTGGTTAAGCTGTTCCCCGGAGATGTTGTCGGCTCTGCCTTTGTAAAAGCGATCCGCGGGCCTATGCCGAATGTGAAGATAATGGTAACCGGCGGTGTACAGCCAACGCGCGAGAGCATTAATGAATGGTTTGGGGCTGGTGCCTACGCGGTTGGATTGGGTTCCAATTTGTTTCCCAAAGACGTTATCGCAGCTGGTAACTATTCCTGGATCGAGCAAAAAATAGCTGAAAGCATTGCTCTGGTGAAGGAATTCAGGCAAAACGGATAAAACCTGTTTAATACTCTAAAATATCACTCAGGCGGACAGAGAAATTGTTGAGGACCTGTCCGCCTGACCAATTCGTCAATTCTTCGGAATAATAGTCAAAACTTCCACTTTATCGACCATATTTTCCTTCACTGCGTCGGCAAAGCCCGGGAGTAATGTCAGGTCGGTTTCCCATAAACTAATATCGCTTAATACCTGCTGGGCGAGATCGACAGGGGATGCGGCATTCTTCCATTTTTCGTCAAAATAAGGGGCCGAATCGCAGCGGATTGAATAGGGTTGTCCATTCAGTTCTCCATAATAGGCGCCGTCCTTGTGCACGACGGGTTTCATAAATTTCAGGAATGCGGCAAATCCTTTGGCGAAAAGCACTGGAACCTGTTCTGTATTTTGATAATGCTGTAACAGGGTAGGAATATTGCGCATCTTCATTTTGGCCGTGTACTGAACTGTAATGTCGATCAGCTGGTGGCGGATAAACGGGTTCCTGAAACGGTCGAGTACCTGGTTTCCAAACTCACTGGCGCGTGCCTGATCAACCGGGTAGGGTATAGCTGGCGCAAGTTCATTGAGCATCAGATCGGCAATAAACCGGGCAACTTCGGGCGTATCCATACTTTCCTTCACCGTTTCCAATCCCTGCAAAAAACAAAGGCCGGAAGACAAGGTGTGTGTGCCATTCAGCAGGCGTAGTTTCAGTTCGCGGTAAAGATCAATATCAGGTTCGATCACCACCCCTTTATCGACCTCTGCAAAGCTCAGCACTGAGCGGACGTGCGCGTCGCCTTCAATCGCCCACAGGCTGTATACTTCGGAAATGATCAGCAGATCGTCCTGAAAGTCTTGTTTCTCGGAAATTGTTTCAACGCTTTCGACATCAGGCTTTCCGGGTACGATCCTGTCAACCAATGAGTTGCAGAATACGTTGGCTGTTACTAGCCAATTTGTAAACGCATCGCCCAATTGATGCCGCGCAGCTTGTTCCAGCACGATCCCGCGCAACTTGGTGCCGTTTCCTACGATGAGTTCAGTAGGGACGATCACCATTCCCGACTCTTTTGAACCTCCGAAGGCTTTGAAACGCTCGTATAGATAGGCGGTCAGTTTACCGGGAAAGGACGTTGGGGGAGAGGCAAAAAGGTCATCGTCAGTCAATTGAATGCCTACCTCAGTGGTATTGGAAATAGCAATTCTCAACTCTGGATTATGTGCGCATTTCAAGATCTCAGCCCAATCTTCACTAGCCGCAAGGGTACGGCTGATTGCGCAGTTGATCACCGTTTCGTCTACCTGTTTTCCATCGGCAATGCCACGAATGCTGTGGGAATACAAACTTTGCTGCTGTTTAAAGGCATCAGTACCGCCGCTGCTGGTCGATTTCACTACTACTATTCTTCCATTAAAAATGCCCTGCTGATTGGCTTTGTTGACGAAATAATCGGGCAGGCCGCGCAATAGTACCCCAGTACCGAACTGGATTATTTTTTCGGGCAAAGAAAGCAGGCTCCTGTGGTTTGGTAAAATTTCAGGACGCTGGTCCAGCAATTCAGGGGAAAGTTGCGGTAAAGACATTTTGATCAGGATAGTTTTTCATAAGCTTTGACGCCATTTTTTAATCAATACCCTTATAACGAAAAAGAGACGCACGAGGCGCCTCTTTCAACTATTCTGCTATAAATATCAGACTCCGAGCGTCACGTAACCACTTTCCTCTTTTTCCTTCTTTTCATCCGGAAAAACAAACTGCATTGGGTCTGCAACCTGCTCTTGCAGCAATGCGTAGGCAAGTACCTGATCAATTGTGTCCACGTAATGAAAAGATAAGTCTTTGATATAGTTAGCCGGTACTTCCTCCACGTCCTTGCGATTTTTAACACACAAAACGATCTCCTTCACACCTGCCCGTCGTGCCGCAAGTATCTTTTCTTTAACCCCGCCAACCGGAAGTACCTTTCCGCGCAGGGTAATTTCGCCCGTCATCGCAATGAAAGGCTTAACCCGGCGCTGCGTGAAAATGGAAGCCATAGAAGTTACCATCGTAACGCCCGCAGAAGGGCCGTCTTTCGGAACTGCCCCCGCCGGAACGTGCACGTGCAGGTCGTAGTGGTTAAAAATACGGTAGTCAATGCCAAGCCTGTCCGCATTTGCTTTCAGGTAAGATAACGCAGCGACTGCCGATTCCTTCATCACATCTCCCAGTTGACCGGAAAGTGTAAGATTTCCTTTACCCCGGCTTAAACTGGTTTCTATAAATAGGATCTCACCGCCAACGGAAGTCCACGCAAGGCCGGTGACAACACCGGCAAAATCGTTATCCTGATAAAGATCTTTGTCAAATATCTCAGCACCCAGGTATTTCTCTACCTGATCACCTTTCAGCGTTTTAGGATAATCCTGCTCCATTGCCACCGCTTTGGCAATTTTCCGCACCACGGTACCTACCTTTTGTTCCAGGTTTCTTACGCCAGATTCTCTTGTGTAACCTTCGGCAATTTTCAACAAAGCTGAATCGTCGATTTTAATATCGGTTGATTTCAGTCCGTGGTCTTTCCGCTGCTTGGGAACCAGGTAGCGTTTTGCGATCTGCAATTTTTCTTCGATTGTATAGCCTGTCATTTCGATGATCTCCATCCGGTCCCGCAATGCAGGGTGAATGGTATCGAGTGAGTTGGCGGTCGCTACAAAAAGTACCTTGGAGAGGTCATACTCAACTTCCAGGTAATTGTCTGTAAATGATGAATTCTGCTCAGGATCAAGTACTTCCAGTAATGCGGAAGAAGGGTCGCCCCGGTAGTCGGAACTTACCTTATCTATTTCGTCCAGAATAAAAACCGGATTTGCTGATCCTGCTTTTTTAATGTTCTGGATGATCTTGCCAGGCATTGCGCCAATATATGTTTTCCGGTGACCCCGGATCTCGGCTTCATCATGCACGCCGCCGAGCGCCATTCTGATATATTCCCGGTTCAAAGCTTTCGCGATCGATTTCCCTAGCGAGGTTTTTCCTACTCCCGGAGGTCCGTAAAGGCAGAGTATCGGCGCTTTCAGGTTTCCTTTTAGTTTCAAGACCGCGAGGTATTCAATGATCCGCTCTTTTACTTTTTCAAGACCAAAATGATCTGCATCAAGTACTTTTTGTGCTCTGACCAGGTCGAAATTGTCTTTCGTATATTGGCCCCAGGGCAGATCCACGAGCGTTTCCAGGTAATTCATCGTTACCGGATACTCTGGTGCCATCGGGTTGATCCGCTGTAATTTGGTAAGTTCTTTGTCAAAATGAGAGCGTACCTGACTGGTCCATTTTTTCTGGCTCGCCTTCAGTCGGATCTCGTCAAGGTCTCTTTCCGGGCTATCCATTCCCAGCTCGTCGTGAAGCACTTTAATTTGCTGACGCAGGAAATAGTCGCGTTGCTGCTGGTCGATATCGGAGCTGGCTTTGGTCTGGATTTCCCTTTTCAGTTCCAGCATCTCGATTTCCCGCATCATATATTGCAGCAATAGAGTAGCCTGTTTGTGGCCGTTTCTTTCTTCGAGCAATTTTTGCTTGTCAGCGACTTCTACATTGATGTTCGAAGACAAGAAGTGGATGAGGAATATCGGACTTTCAATATTATCGAGTGCAATACGTGCTTCCTGGGGTATCTCAGGATTCAGCCGCATGATCTTGTGCGCGCCGTCGCGGAGCGATTGCAGCAATGCTTTGGATTCTTTCTTGGTCGGGCCAGCAAATGAATCCTCGATCGCACGCACTTCGGCAGTGAGGTAAGGTTCTTCGTGAACGATCGCCTTGATCTCAAAACGTTGCCTGCCCTGCACGATGATGGTTACATTACCGTCGGGAAGCGTGATCATTTTCAGGATCTGGGCCACTGTACCCACATTGTAAAGATCTTCCGCCGTAGGGTCTTCCTTGTGCGGAATAGCCTGGGTAACTGCGCCCAGTATCCGCTGATTGATATCCGAATTACGATATATTTTCTTGACCAGACGAATTGCTTTCTGACGCACCACAGTTACGGGAATAACCATTCCCGGAAACAACACAGTCTGTCTGATCGGTAATATGGCAAGTTCATTAGGGAGTTCAAAAGGCTCATCGGATCCATCCGGTCCGCCGAGGGGAACAATTTCGAGGCTGTCCATGTCGGAGTCAGACATAAGTAGCCGACTATATAAGTCAGAAGGTTCAAATTTCATAGGCATTCTGCCAAATTGACAGATAACGTTTTCCCAATATATAAATAACGACTTTCAAAAGAAAGGGATAATAAAACAAAATAGCTATGCCAACAGTCGCGTGTCAGGCTGTGCAAAACGGCTTTTTAGAGCATATGTACCGTTTGTCCCTTTTTAAAAAGGAAGGTTTTTTTGTCCGAGGCAAATTTGAGATTGGTCATATTTACCTGGTCTTCAAAAACCTCCAGCAATGCGATGTTCCGGAGCTGATATCCTTCGAGCTTTCCTTGAAACGGAATTTCCAGATAAATCCAGGTAGCATCTTCCTCCTGCTCTTTTCCTACATAACGTATCTCGGCAGGTTTTTTTTGAATATCGTTCAGCACAAATGCCCTCCGGATGTATTTTTCAACAAACGGGTCGTTCTTATCATCATTTCTGATCATAAACCGCTGACCGTTGTTGCTTTGGGATAATGCTCTTTCGAGGTCGTCTGTGAAGATCCGGATGCTCACTTCAAATGATTTGGCAGCCGGATTAAACTGCATGTGCGTCACCGATACGTGGTACTCATGTTTCGGAGTGAGTGAAAATAGGAGGAAGGAGGAAAGGAGGAAAGGGAGGAAGGAAAAAAGGACTATTAACCTTTTCCTCCTTCCTCCCTTCCTCCATTCTCCCCTAAAAAACAGCTTTCCAAACATCATTGAAAATTGCAAATGCCATGAGGCCCAGTAATAGCACCATTCCCACCTTTTGAGCATTTTCAAGAAAGGCATCGGAAGGCTTGCGGCCTGAAACAATCTCGTAGGTAAGGATCACCGCGTGGCCACCGTCAAGTGCGGGGATCGGCAGTGCATTCATGAATGCGAGTACCATTGATAATAAACCTGTGAGGTACCAGAAGCGGCTCCAGTCCCATACACCGCCAAACATTCTCGCGATACCAATAGGGCCGCTGAGTGCTTTTGAAGCAGATACTTCGCCCCGGAATATTTTGCCAAAGCCTTTTATGTTATCAAAAACGATAGCGAAAGCGTCATTTGTGCCAACCTTGATCGCCTCGCCGAGCGTGTATTCCACGGCCGTGTAATTCAGCAAAGGAGTACGATAAAAACCGATGGTACCATCCTCAGCTACGTCCAGGTTAAGTTGCTTTTGCTCTGCACCCCGCTGAACGACAATCTGTGCCTGTTTGCCTTTCAATTTGGCCAGTTCCTCCTGCATCTGGTGAAAAAACCGGATCGGCGTTGCGTTCACCGAAATCACCTTGTCTCCGGTTTTCAAGCCCGCATTTTCCGCAGGTGAATCAGGCACAACCTCTCCGATCTTGAACGGTTCCTGGGCACGGATGAAGTTTCCTTTTTCCTGAGGATCAGAAAGTTTCTCTATAAAATTGTTCGGGATTTCGATCAGTACTTCTTTACCGTCCCGGTTTACCGTGTAGGAGCTATTGCTGCCAAGGAACACTTCCGAGCTGACAACTTCACTGAAATTGGTAAAAGGTTTACCATTCACTTTCACGATTTTGTCACCGGTCTTCAAGCCAATCTCCTGCGCGAGGTCTCCTGCTACAATTCCGTATTTATTGACCTCGTTAATAGAAAGGAACTGATCACCTTCCTTATAAGCGATCACAATGAAAATGAAGATACCAACGATCACATTGACGATAATACCTCCCAGCATAACGATAAGGCGCTGCCAGGCCGGTTTGGAGCGGAATTCCCAGGGCTGAGGTTCCTGATTCATAGTAGCAGTGTCCATCGACTCGTCGATCATACCTGAAATCTTGACGAATCCTCCCAGCGGGATGGCACCTATTCCATACTCTGTTTCTCCCCGCTGAATGCTGAATATTTTGGGCGGAAACCCGATAAAATATTTTTCAACCCTCATTCCGAACATTTTGGCAGCTGCCATGTGCCCCCACTCGTGTAATCCTACCAAAATCGACAAGCCCAAAATGAGCTGTCCTGCCATTATTAATACTTCCATTCAGGTTATTAATCGTTATTAGTAATCGTTAAAATCAGAAAGAATAGAATAGCTGTTGCTTTTCTCAGCATTAGAAACGTAAATGTAATCAGTAAAGTTACGTAAATACTTTGATTAGGATAAAAATGCCCGCTCAGTCAATTTGAGCAGTATTTTTATTTGGCACGTCGATGTCGATACCCATCATACGCATGAGCTCCGATGCATTGAAACTTTTGCAGATGCCCTCATGCAGTCGGTAATCAAAGTGCAGGCGCCCCTGTTCGACGTCGGACCGGAAGTGGAAGTTATGAACGTAATTTTCAGTTTCCCCCCATTGTCCGAGTTCCAGGTCGTGGGTGGATACCAGTCCTGAGGCATTTTTGTTATGTAGCTGCCTGATCAATGCTTCCGCGCCCCTGTGACGGTCCGCCGAGTTAGTGCCTTTTAATATTTCATCCAGAAGATAGAGAACGGGAGCAGCGGCATTGCCGGAAGCCAGTTCCAACAGCTGTTTTAGTCTTTTAAGCTCCGCGTAAAAAGAGGAAGTACTTTCTTCAAGTGAATCCTGCGTCCGCATGCTGCTAAAAACGCGGACTGGAACGCATGTGAAGTGAGCCGCACTGACCACCGCGCCCATTTGCGCAAGTACCAGGTTAAGTCCGATCGTACGCAAAAAAGTACTTTTCCCAGACATATTGGAACCTGTCACCAGCATTGTTGCGCCGGTATCTTCGAGGGAAAAGTCGTTGCTAACCCGTTTTTCTGCCGGGATGAGCGGGTGACCCATTTCCGTTGTTTTGATAAAAACCTGCTGCTGCGATGTCACTGCTGGCACAATGTAATCCGGATTGGCAAATGCGTGTCCGGCAAGGCTGTTCATCGCCTCAGTATCTGCGAGCACATCGAGCCAATGCCATAAGTTCGATTTGTTGGTTTCTTTCCATTTCTCCAGTCCGGCCAGGCAGTGGATATCCCAAAGCGTAGGTATACCGACAAAAAGCCCGAAAAATGGATTGTTCCTGTAATCGAGCCTTTCAAACAATGCCCCTGCCTGGTGGAGCGACTTCGAAGATCCGGAAATCAATGCCTTGCGCTGAGTCCACCATGCTGCCGCATAGGGCGCTGATTCCGCATGATTAAGCAACTCTGCATAGGCGACCAGGGTGTGGCCCAAAGTAGTGGTTCTGTTTGTAATCCCCTGAATAGTCGTCTGAAAGCTTTTTAGTATGAAAAAATGCCCTGCCAGGCACGCGAAGATGGCCCAGGCCGGCGCTATCTTCAGCAAAATCAATACGAGAACTGCTAATGTAATCAATGGAAACCAGCGCCATTTCAGCAGATTGGCCAGTTTCGGGTCCAGCGTCTCGGTAGTCCACGCGCGAAATGAGGTAACCTGCGCCGCCGCATGTTCATGCAATAAAGCGGTGGCTTCCCAGGATTGGATTAGTTGCGGAGATGCTTTGAAGTCCGCTGCCGCCTGCTGCCTTGCCTGCACTTCTTCCGGCGACGCATGGTTTTTGAGCCAGTTGGCCAGACGCTTGCTGCCTTCCGAGGTACGCGTTCTGTTGAGCAGTTTGTAAAGTGAGTATTCGCCGAAAATATCAAGATCTGATACGAATGCATGCTCCTTTTCCACAAAATGCAAGCCAGTGTCCGTGCGTTTAAACTGCAGTTGTAGCCGCTCGATTTCGTCCTCATTGATCTCCTGAATATTCTTATGAAAATTGCGCGTACGCTTTACCTGTTGGTGCTTTTTCATTAAAAATAAAAACGCCGCAAGCAGCGCAGCGATCATTACCGGCCATACTGAATGTCCGTTCGAATTCCACAGCCAGGCTGACAGGAGCATCCCGGCAAAAACGGTCAGCCTGGCGACCGATAACAGATTTGATCTTTCCTGTGCTGCTTTTTCAGCTGCTTTTGCATCTGCCAGCTCTTTTTCAAAGAATATTTGGGAGGAGGTTTTCAAAATGGTGGGTTACGGTTAATGACTTTCGGCAGTTTCAAACTGCAATTTGATGAGATTGGCGTAGAGGCCGTTTTGAAGCAGCGATAGCTCCTGATGCGAGCCCGACTCGGCGATCTGACCTTCCCGGATCACGTAGATCATATCTACTTTCCGGATCGTGGCGAGCCTGTGCGCAATTACGATCGTAGTGCGGCCTTTCATGAGTTCGTCCAATGCGATTTGCACCAGTTTTTCTGATTCTGCATCCAGCGAACTGGTGGCTTCGTCCAGGATCAATATCTTCGGGTCCTTTAAAATGGCGCGCGCGATCGCAATGCGTTGCCGCTGTCCGCCTGAAAGTTTAATACCTCTCTCGCCGACAACCGTTTCAAATTTTTCGGGAAACGTTTCAATGAAGTCAAGCGCGTGCGCCCTTCTGGCTGCGTCGTAGATCTGTTCGCGGGAAGCGGTGGGTTTCCCGTAGGCGATATTTTCATAAATGGTACCGCCGAAAAGCATTACTTCCTGGGGGACGATCGCCATATTTTTCCTTAATTCAGAGAGGCCATACTCAGAAACGGGTTTCTCGTCGATTAGAATATTGCCTGACTGATGATCGTAAAACCGCATCAGCAGTTGAATAATCGTAGACTTTCCCGCACCGCTATAACCTACCAGCGCGATTTTCTCGCCAGCACGGATTTGGAACGAAATGCCTTTTAATACAGGTAAGTCGGGTCGTGAGGGATAGGAGAAATGTACATTGTCGTAAACGATTTGGCCACCGATAATACCCGGAACTGCCGACCGCGCTTCTTCGACGGATATTTCAGGCTCTTCTTCCAGAATTTCAAATATCCTTTCCGAAGCCCCGATGGTTTTGTTAACCTGCGCATACAAATCGCCCATTCCGCCGATCGACGCGCCGATGAATGTGGTATACAGGATAAATGTGAAGAGATCGGACAGTCCAAATTCGCCGGATTCCACCAAGCCAGCGCCGTACCAAACCACCCCGACAATCCCGCCAAACAATGCGAAAATGATAAACGAAGCAAAGCCGCCACGAAATGAGGCTGCGTGCAGTGAAAGATCGACTACGCGCCTGAGAATCGTATTATAACGCCCTACTTCCAGCGGTTCATTTGTAAATGCTTTAACCACATGAATAGATTGAAGTGTTTCCTCCACTACCACATTCGCTGCTGCAAGCTCATCCTGCGCCTTTTTGGCAAGTCGGCGCATATGTCGCCCGAAAAATACGGAGGCTACAACCAGCACCGGAAAAGTGGCGAGCATAAACAGCGTGAGTTTCCAGGATGTGTAAAAAAGGATGGCCATTCCGACAATCAGCGTTGCAAACTGGCGAAAGATCTCAGCCAGGGTAAATGACAATAACCCCTGCAATTGAGATACGTCGGATGTTATGCGGCTTGTGAGCTCGCCGACCCTGCGTTGCTCGAGGAAAGTAATAGGGAGTGTGATGATCTTGCTGAAAACATCCAGCCGGATATTGGTCATCGCCAGCTCGCTTACTTTGGTAAAAAGATATATCCTGAAATAGGAAAAAGCAGCCTGCCCGATCAGTACTACAAATAGAAAAACGGTAATCTGGTTGATGGTGTATTTCGATTTTCCTTCAATCACTTCGATCATACTTCCCACCAACTTCGGGAAGGCGAGTGAAGTGGCGGTAGAGAGTGCCAGAAATACAAGTCCAATGAAGAAAGTAACGCGGTAAGGGCGAAGATATCTAAAAAGACTAAGGGTGGTTTGGAGGCCTTTCCAGCTAATTTTCCTTACAGAAAAAGGGGATTGCACAGGATCAGCACTTTCATTTTTGGCCATTATTCATAAACATAGTGTATTGACAGCCGCGATCGGACTGTCCTGATACTTACGGTCTATCAGGCTGCAAAAATAGCTAAAAAATCAAGGGATACGATGCCGGTAGCATATTCTCGAAGTCTTAGTGAATAGCCAGATCGTTATCCTGCTGCCGGAATATGCTGCTGCTGCGGCTGTACCAGTTTCTGATAAGCTGGTAACAAGGTATTTCAATATAAGTTGTGATGAGTGTAGCAATGCATATACAGACAGAGATCGTAAAAATTATCGCGAAGTAAACATTGATACCCAGATCACCGGTCAGCTTGGCAATAATCTGAAGTCCTACATACTGGTGGATCAGGTACAGGCAGTAAGATATATTGCCAAGCATTAATAAAGGTTTGGCAACAAGAAAACCGAGCTTTCCGATAATAAAAAGAACAAAAATGATATGGAAGATGGTAATCACTACACAATGCTCGACAAAAGAAATATGGTATTGGGAAGTGCCGCCTTTGTCGTGAAGATAAAATGACGCGAGTATTGCCGGGATCAGTAATGCGCTGTTTCGATAGACATGCCGGCTGCGTTTAATCTGGTAAAAAAGTATCCCCGAGTAAAAGAGGGGGAAATGGTTTAGCAGCTGTACTTTTCTGGTAAGAAACTGATAGAGATCATGATATAATGGCCGCATTGCGTGGAAAGCAACAATCAGCAGAATGCAGCATACACCGATCTGTTCGATCGCATTAACCCGGTTAGACACAAATATGGCCAGGATCCAGGTGTAAAAGACAAGCTCAATCAGCAATGTCCAATATGAACCGTCCAGGTCTTCCACACCAAAATAGATAGAAGCCATCGTTGCATTGGCGAGGATACGTGTCGCGTCAACCGAATGAGGCTCCATCAGTACTGCAACAAAAGCAGTGATCAGCATGCAATACCAGAATGCCGGGTATAGCCTGGCAAAACGTTTGACTACAAAGTCCTGCCATTTCGTTATATTCCTGATAGATTGAAAAATCACGAAGCCGCTGATCATGAAGAAGATATCCACGGCGGTAACTCCATAGTTGAACTGCCATCCAAGCAACTTGGCGTTGTTGTTGATCGTGAAGTGGAACAGGACAATGCTGATGGCCGCAAGGCCTCTGAGCGCGTCCAATTCTTGATGCCGCTCGGCAATGCCTTGCGGTTCTTTAATGGGATAGGTGTACATAGGTGCTGCTCCACTGGGGAGTTAATTAAACGTTGAGGAATATCTTACACTGTTATATGAACTTACGGTGTTCTACGAAAATCATGAAAATTTCAACGTTTTACAATCAGTTCGGGTGAAATAATCCAGAATTTTAACAGACTAACTATAAGATTATTAAATAGTTATAAAATTTTTGCAATTTGTTATACGCTGGAAGCAACCGCCCTTCTGAAATTTCCGTAATGGGTATAAAAAGCAAATAGCATGCCCGGGTATGACTCCGCCGTTCTTCATGAACTACTCGCCGGCTGTTTAAAAAGAAACCGCCGTAGCCAGGAGCTGTTGTACAAACAGTTTTACGGCTATGCCATGAGCATCTGTTTACGCTATACACGCAGCCGGGAAGAGGCGAAGGAAATACTCAACGATGCGTTTTTAAAGGTTTTTACGAAGCTCGAAAGTTTTGATACGGACCGTTCATTCAAGACCTGGCTGAGCAGGGTAATTATCAACACGGCGCTGGACCACTACAGGCACGAGGTCCGGAGGGATGTTTTTGAAAATGTGGAAATTGCGGAAAATGTGTCCGTAGATGAAACAGTTATCAGCAAACTTTCTCATGAAGAGCTGATGGGTTTGATACATAAACTTACACCCGCTTACCGCATTGTTTTTAGTTTATCGGTTATTGACGGCTATACACACGAAGAAATTGCAGAACAGCTGAATATTTCGGTTGGAGCGTCAAAGTCGAATTTGTCGCGTGCAAGGGAAAAATTGAGAGAAATGTTATCCAAAATCAATATTGACGATTATGACAGAGTTGCCAGATGACGAACTGGACAAGCTCTTCAAAAAGTCATCAGAAGAGCTTGATCCTCCCTATGATCCGGATGATTGGAACAAACTGAAAAGACGTCTCGACGAACAGGACGGCACGGCGGGCGGCGCGTGGCTAAAAAAATGGTGGCCGCTGGGACTGTTGCTGCTGTTGATTTTTACGGGCGTGGCTGTTTATCTGGGGAAAGATAAAAAAGACGCAAAAAGTTACGTAGCACTGCGGAGAGAAAACGAATTGAAACGGTCTGCAGCCAGCGCAAAGCCCGCATTACCGGTAACCTCGGAAGGAGAGGCAAAGGACAGTCGGGGTTTGAATCGTAGTTCACCAGATAACGATCAGACAAAAACGAAAAGCGAGACAAGGAACTTTGAAACCGGTAAAACAGACGCGAAAAACTCAGCAATTTCTAAAAGAGAAGGCAGTAGAGCAATCGCGAGCGTTGAGAAGACAGCTAGTAAACCTTTTCCAAAATCAGAATCGAAAGCTGCTGATACAAACAGCAGACCATTATTGCCCCGGAGCCGATCTAAGGCAGGCGGAGTGTACTTAGAGCCTAACCGCTCCAAGGGGGAAGGGGGCGACGGGGCTCTTATTTTACCTGCAAATGAGCAGGCCATTTCGACAAGTGCAGGCAGCGGCTTAAAAGGTGCGGAAAAAGTTTTTGCTCAGGAAGAACATGTAGCGGAGCGAACATTCGTGTCAGCTGCAATGCTTCAGAATCGTCCTTTGAGCTGGAACAATGCAGGAGTAATGCCCAAAATTGATTTTGAAAAACCGGATATAGAACCCGAACCGCTACCGCAAAAAGAGGAAGTACAGCAGGCTAAATGGGCTGTGCGATTTGGTTATTCACCCGATCTTAGCACAGTAGGGTTGAAAAATTTCACCAAACCCGGGGCTGCGGTTGCTTTGCTGGCTGAGTTATCAGTATCGCCCCGACTGTTTGTGCAGACTGGCGCGGTGTGGAGCAGGAAAGATTACTTCGCAGAGGCAGGTAGTTACATACTGAACCCTAAATGGGGCTATTACACCAAACCGGAAAGTGTCGACGGAATCTGTAAAGTGCTTGAAATTCCGCTGAACCTGAGATATGATATTATTTCAGGGCAAAAATCACGGTTTTTCATTGGCTCAGGTGCATCCTCTTATTATATGCTGAACGAGAAATACAAATACAACTATAAGAACCCGGACGATCCGCATATCAAATACCCGAGCTGGAAAGGATCAACAGGCTGGTATTTCCTGAGCCACCTGAATGCATCCGTCGGCTATGAATACCGGCTTTCCAACAAGCTTTCATTAATGGGAGAACCTTATGCAAGGATCCCGCTCAAAAGAGTAGGCTACGGCAAAGTGAACCTGGTCACAATGGGCTTCTGGCTTTCCCTGCGCTATACGCCTGCTTTCCGGTAGATCACGCATTGCCGATAATAAATCATAACTGCTAATTTTTAACCATTCACCATGGAGACTAACAACCAAGAAAAAATGAAAAGAGGGGAGTTCCTGAGAAGTCTGGGACTGAGTACCTCCACTTTAATGGCATTTTATTGCATTGGCACCACCATGACCGCCTGCGGGTCCAGCGAGAATGAACCCGAGCCGGTTGATCCGGGCGGCGGTGGAAATGGTATTTCGGGCACGACAACGGGAAATTCCATCAACTTCACAGTGGATCTGACCAAGGTAACAAAGTTGAAAACTGTCGGCGGTTTTGAGATAATCGGTGACACCATCGTGGCGCTGGCGAGTGGCGGCGGTTATGTTGCTTTGGCGAGAAGATGTACCCACGAAGGTTTCAATATCCAGTACCGCCTTACTCAAAACGATTTTCAATGCCCCAATCACCTTTCTGAATTTTCAACCACCGGCGCGGTGGAGCAGGGTCCGGCGACTGCTGCATTGAAAGCCTTCAAAACCGCGCTGTCGGCCGACGGCAACACGCTGACAGTAACCGCATAAACGACTGATTTCTATGAAATGCCTCCGCTTTTTATTGCTAATGGTTTGTTCAACAAGCCTTTATGCGCAGGACGATTTGCTGAGTGAGCTTTCCAAACAGGACAGTGCACAAAAAATACCTGTGAGTGCTACTTTCAAATCCACGCGTGTCGTCAACGGACATTCTGTCGAAACAATGAAAAAAAAGCACCTTGATTTCCGGATATCCCACCGTTTCGGAAGATTGAATTCGGGCGCCTACCAGTTTTTCGGGCTCGACCAGGCGACAATGCGAATGGGTTTTGAATATGGTATCACCGACGATCTGATGGTGGGCGTAGGCAGGAGCACTTCTCAGAAGGTCTACGATTTTTTTGGTAAATATAAATTGCTCAGGCAAAGCACCGGCGCCAGGTCAATTCCCGTTTCGGTGACACTTTTTGGAGGAACGGGCGTTGCCACAGTTAATAAAGAGCTCGAATTTCAGGATAAAATATATTACTCTGCCCAGGTGCTGGTAGCACGTAAGTTTGGCGAGCGGCTCTCCTTGCAACTTTCACCGACCTACCTTTTCCGCAACCGGCCGGAGGTTTTGGGAGATGAAAAATTGCTGCTGGCGATCGGGATCGGTGGCCGGTTCAAACTTTCGAAACGCGTTTCCCTCAACGGCGAATACTTTTATACGGCAAGAGAAAAAAATACGGTAACAGCTCCTTACTACGATTCAATGTCTTTCGGGGTTGATATTGAAACCGGCGGGCACGTGTTTCAGCTACATTTTACCAATTCTCTTGGGATGATTGAGAAGCAATTTATCGGTGAAACGGCAGGTACATGGGGGAAAGGGGATATTCATTACGGCTTCAATATTTCCCGGACTTTCAGTTTTGATAAAAAGAACAGAAGGCCGAAATCAACTGAACAGTAACAGACTATGAAACTACATTTTGTTCGCGTGGCGCTGGTCGCCGTGCTAGCTATTTCTTGGCCTGTCGAAGAGCTGATTGCGCAGGGAAGTAAATTTTCGACAAGCGCTGGTAACACCAAATTTTCGTCAGAAACTCCCCTGGAAAATATCAACGCGGAGAATAAAAAGTCGCAGGCGATTTTGAATACGGCGAACGGAGAAATGGCTATCCGGATGAATATGAGGGACTTTGTTTTTCCAAATAAGCTGATGCAGGAGCATTTCAATGAAAACTATATAGAATCGGACAAATATCCGACAGCCACATTCAGTGGGAAAATCGATAATGTGCCCGATTTTTCCAAAGACGGGCAATATGATGTGGCAGCTATCGGAAAGTTCACGGTTCACGGTGTTACAAAAGAGCGTAAACTGAAAGGCAAGCTGAAAGTGGAAGGTGATAAAATTACGATTACTTCAAATTTCGAAGTGCCGCTGACGGATCACAAGATCGAAATTCCGCAGGTAGTCTTTGTCAAAATCGCGCAGGTTATCCAGGTAAAAGCGGAATATGTTTTGAGGCGTTAATCCTGGAGAGTCTTTAAAACTTGCCAGGATTAACGCTAACGCCGCCGCCTGCGGCGCGTATATTTTTTCTTCGCCGGCGCCTTCCTGACAACCGGCTTGCGGACTGGCGCGGCAATAACCTCTTCCTCCTCTTCCATGTCAGCCTCAATAATGCTATCCTCAGTTTGCGAAGCAGTAGTGCTATTTCCGGTTGATTTTCTGATATAGGGTAGCTGCGAACTTAGTATCTGCTCTATGTTCGAAGTGTTGTCGATCGCTCTCAGTCTGAAACTGTAAGAATAGGTCCTGGCTGGAAGAAGGTATGCCTCATGCACCCGCGGCGACCAGCTGTCGTCTCCGCCTAGACCGATTTGGGCCAGATCGATATTGACTACTGTCGCGCCGCGCACGAGCGTTGCACCGCGCTTTTTGGCTGCGAGCAGATCTTTGTCCGTATAGTCACGTACGTTAAAATTAAATACCGAATCGCTGGCTGCCAGAATTCCTGTTCCATCCGCATTCACAACAGTTGCCCAGCGAACGTCCGTCTTGTTTCCATTCTCCTGTGGCGTGATATAGGAGAAGTGCTGATCAGCGACTGTCCCCGCATAAATACCGATCTTTCCGCTCGTTTTCCGGTCGGCATAAGTTTCGTGCGGGCCGTTTCCGTACCATTGTGTTTTGGTAAAAGTAGCCGGCATTTGAAACTGCATACCTACTTTGGCAAGCGGCGGCCATTCACCGGAAGGCGTGAATGTATTTTGGACATAAATATCTCCCGAAGAATAAACCATATACTCCGACAGAACAGCCATTTCGCCTTTCAGGCTTTTCAAGGTCTGCGATAATGTTACCCTGTAAACCTGGGCAGTTAATCGCTGTGTTTTGATATCGGATGAAGTAATTTCAAGCGTATCCAGTCCGGCTGCACGCCAGCGCGAGGCGTAGCTTTCTGCTCCCCCGCCCTCGTCGTTGTCGGTAGGAACGCGCCAGAAATTTGGGTGCGCGCCAATTTCCATCATTTCTTCTTTTTTGTTTTTAAAAGAAATGATCCTTCCTGCGGTTTTATCAAAAGTGGCCGAAAAATCGTCGCCGCTGATCTGAACGCGGCCCGCAGCCAATTGGACAACCCGGAGCGGTTTGGTATTGTACAGACTGAGATTCGGCAAAGTCTGAGCAGGCTTCACAACCGGAACCTGATGCCAGGCAACTTCATGTCCTTTTGGCGCCCAGGCTGTTGCTTCTTTTAACCTTACACTGAGATTAAGAAAATATTCCACATTTGGTTTCTGATTGGCGGGAAGCTCGTACGGAATATTCAGTTGTTGTTTTTGTCCAGCTGCAATAGCCAGGTTTGAAATCGTACCGCCTTTACCAACCGGTCTTCCATTTTCCTGCAAAGCCCATATTAGTTCAAAGCCGTTTAAAGATTGGAAATCAAACTTGTTCAATATGGTGATTTGGTTCTGGCCGGGGCGCAGCGTGTCGGGCAGCTCGAATTTAATATACTGATATACTTTTTTGACCTCATTCAATTCGGGCTGAGGGGTTCTGTCCGGGTTCACCAGCCCATCACCGGCATTCGCGCCGTCGATGTAATTGAAATAATCCCAGTAAGTAGTTCCGTCAGCTCTTTTTAATTGTAAGCCCTGATCAACCCAATCCCAGATAAAACCGCCCTGCATGGTCGGCGATTTTTCTATGACCTTCCAGTATTCCTTCAAATTTCCGATGCTGTTGCCCATTCCGTGGGCATATTCGCAGACGATCAGCGGCCGCGTTTTATCCTTTTTAACAAGCTCGGTCATATCCTGGGTCGAGGGATACATGACCGAAATAATATCGAAATTGCTTAATGCAGTCGGTTTGTAATCTTTGCGTCCTTCATAATGGATTGGTCGCGACGGGTCGGCGAGGCGGATAAAATCTGCCATTGCAGTAAAATTCTGGCCCATCCCCGATTCATTCCCAAGGGACCAGATAATGACCGAAGGATGATTTTTATCCCGCTCCACCATCGCATTTCCACGTGCGATAAATGCCGCTTTCCACTGCGGGTTATCTGCAAGTATGATGTTCTGCCGCCACAGTTCATGACTTTCAATATTGGCTTCGTCCATCACATACAGCCCGTATTGATCGCAGAGATCGTACCATTCCGAGTTATTGGGGTAATGTGACGTTCTGACTGCATTGATATTGTGCTGCTTCATCAGCGTGATGTCCCTGATCATGGATTCCCGGCTGATTACCCGGCCAGTTTCCGGGTCAAATTCGTGCCTGTTGACGCCCTTAATCGTGATCGGTTTTCCGTTAACCAGCAATTGTCCGCCTTTGATTTTCACATCCCGGAACCCAACTTTCTGACTGGTACTTTCCAATACTTTTCCATCCGAATTCATCAATTGGATAGTCAGCGTGTATAAATAAGGCGTTTCTGCGTTCCATTTGATCGGGGCTGTGATCGGTACATCTACTCTGACCGCGCCTTCCTTGCCGGTTTCCAATGCATTCACCATCTGGCTTACCGGCGTAGTAACGACCGCCTTATTAGCATCGTAAAGTGTGAATAGAACCTGATGCGCGTGAATGGTCTGCGGACTGTAGTTTTTCACGTAAGCACTTAATTTCAGTGTAGCGTTTTCGTGATTTTGGTCTAAAATAGTCCTGACCGTATAATCGGTGAGTATTACCTTCGGCAAAATAAGCAGGTTCACATCGCGGAAAATTCCGGCTAATCTCCAGTAATCCTGGTCTTCCAGGTAACTTCCATCAGACCAGTTGATTACCTCAACCGCCAAATGATTAAGTCCGGGCCTGATATCTTCGGTCACATCAAATTCAAACGGCGTCATTCCGTCTTCGTGATAACCGATTGCGACACCGTTCAGCCAAACATAACAGGCGGACTGTACGCCCGCAAAGTGCAGGAATATCTGTTTTTCCTTGCTTTCCGGGCTCACATTGAAGGTAGTTCTGTACATACCCACCGCATTGGTGTCGGCAGTGATCCGGGGCGGCGTGGCTTTGAACGGATGTTTGATATTGGAGAAGATCGGGCGGTCATACTGGCGACCTTCTCTGGCCCCGAATACCTGCCAGTTGGAAGGGACAGGGATCGTTTCCCAGGCTGCGTCGGATATATTGGGATCGTAAAAATTAAGTTGTGCTTTTGAGGGATGCGAGGCCCATTTGAATTTCCAATTACCGTTCAGCGACTGCATCAATGCTGCTTTTCTGTCGCCCGCCAGCGCGGCCTTTTCAGTTGGGTATGGTGTAAAATCTGCATGAGGCCGCTCGGTGTTGATGCTGATCACCTGCGGGTCCTGCCACTCGGGAATTGCCTGAGAATAGACACATAATGAATTCAAAGCGAGTGTAATGCAGAGCAGGATATTTGCGAGACGGGTATTGAAAAACATATTTTTCGTGTTAAGAAATAGTTGTCCGCCGGGCAGAAAGTGCGTTTTGGCAAACCATTTTTTTTGATAAAATTATAGATTATCAAAAAGAAACAGATGTTAAAGTGGGGAATGATCAGGTTTTATTTGAATAATGTTTTTATTTGCCGCCGTACGTAAATGATTTGCTATGCTGTTGGCGGTTGATGTCGGAAATACCGATACGGTCTTCGGACTTTACCAATTTGGGTACTGGGAGCATTTGTGGCGCATGCGGTCGCTTCCTCAGGAAAGTGAATCGCATTACGAATCGAAACTGCGCCTGCATTTTCTGGAAGCCTCGCTCTGGTTTGGGGACGTAGAAACGGTTGTCCTCAGCAGTGTGGTACCGGCATTAACGCCGACGATTTTGAAAATGCTGCGTGGACTTTTTGGAGAAGATATCATCGTAGTCGGCCCGGATATTTACCCGGATCTTGCAATACAGATAGACCATCCGCATGAAATCGGCGCAGATCTGATCGCCAACGCAGTGGCTGTCATGTCGCGCTACAAAGAAAATTGTGTAGTCGTAGATTTCGGCACCGCGCTCACTTTTACGACCGTTTCAAAAGACAATAAAATACTGGGCGTAGCGATTTTGCCGGGTTTGCTGACAGCAGTAAAAGCATTGTTTGCCAATACTGCCCAGCTTCCCGAGGTCCCGCTCGTGCTCCCTTCTACCGCAATCGGGAAAAACACGACGGAGGCTATTCAGGCTGGTATATTGCTGGGTTATGAGGGGCTTGTCAAATCACTTTTGCAACGGATCCGGGCCGAGCTTGGTGGAGATTGCATCGCGGTAGCAACAGGCGGATTGTCCTCCATTATCGATACGCTCCGCGATGAATTTGTCGAAATTGATAATAAGTTAACATTGGACGGGCTGCGGGTTATCGGAGAGAAAGTCAGGAGCTAGTTTGCAAAAATCCCTGATTCGATAAGCCCCAAATCCTGCACCGGCTGATTAAATAAATAGGTCCAGCAAGGCATTGTCGATTCGTTTTCGATAAAAATGGGAATCTCCCGCCGAATATACAGACTGGCAGCTTCGTCTTCGAGTACCTCTTCATATTCGTCCAACTCCCGTAATAGCTCAGGATCCTGTATTTGGAAGATATCCCCGTACACTTTGCCCGCGCTTCCCGGCTCGTAAACGGCGCCGGGATACCAGTCGATTTTATAGAGCTTTCCGTGAAAAAATCCTTTGCCTACGTAGCTTGCATTTGCGTGTAGCTTCTGCGCAAAAGGGTTGTCAAATCCTCTTTTTAATGTTCCGTATGTAAAAAGCCTGGTCAACTCGGAAGAAGGTTTGTGGGTATTAAAATCGTCGGCATTTAGCAATAATTTATAGAACTTTTCCATTCTGATTATATATCCGAATGAAACCTACTTACATAATAAGTGTATTTTTTTTATATTTACATGTAAGGCCGTTCATCTAATTAAATTAAAGTTATGTACGAAAAAAATCTTGGTACAAAACAAAAGGCGCTCAGAATCAATTTGGACCGCCGGATTTATGGCTCATTTGCAGAGATCGGGGCAGGACAGGAAACAGCAGCTTATTTTTTCAAAGCAGGAGGCGCATCGGGAACAGTCGCCAAAACAATGTCAGCTTATGATATGACTTTCAGCGACGCGATTTATGGGACAGAGGAGGGAGGAAGGTATGTGGTCGAATCGCGGCTGATGAAGATGCTCAATCGGGAATACAATCTGGTGGAGAAGCGGCTTTCTGAAAAGCGTGGCACGGAAAGTCAGTTTTTTGCATTTGCCAATACCGTAGTAGCCCTCAACTTTCAGAAAACCAACGAATCGCACGGGTGGATCGGACTTCAGTTTCAGCTTACGCCGATGGGCCCGACCAACTATGTGGTCATTCACGTCCGCATGCGCGACGATGAAAATATACTTCAGCAGCAGGCTTTGGGGATTATCGGGGTAAACCTGATGTATGGTTGCTTTTTTTACTATAAGTCGCCCGAAACGCTATTGTTGTCTCTCATGGACGATCTGACGACCGATCGGATTGAGATTGATATGGTGCGGTTCAGCGGGCCGGATTTTGCAAAAGTAGATAATCGGTTGATGAGTTTGCGGCTGGTGAAAAACGGTTTTACCGATGCCGCTTTATTCGGCAGTGACGGTGGCGTTTTACAACCTTCGGAAGCCTTATACAAAAAGCATATCCTGATGATGCGCGGCCGCCTAAGGCCCATTACCAATGTGCATGTGGACCTGATCAGCAACGGGCAAAAGCAATTTCTGGCGGAGCCAGACGTAGACGAATCCAAAGTAGTGCTAATCTCGGAGCTGACGCTGCATAATCTGAAAGCCGGCGATCGGGATATTGACGAAAAGGATTTTCTCGACCGGGTGGACATTCTTTGTTCGCTGGGGCATATGGTAATGATCTCGAACCACCATGAATACTATCGCCTTGTCGCTTATCTCTCGCGGCTGACCAAACTGAAAGCGGGATTATTGCTGGGTAGTCCGAGCCTGCAGGATATTTTTGAAGAAAAGCATTATGAATTTCTTCCGGGTGGTATTCTTGAATCCTTCGCGACGCTTTTCAGCAGGAAGGTGAAGCTGTTTATATACCCCACATTACAGCCTGACGGTTCGGTTTATAGCTGCGCCAATTTTGTGGTGCCTGCTCACTTGCAGCCTCTTTTTCAGTATCTTACTATTAATGATAAGATAGAGGATATCAGGAATTTTAATAAGGAACATATGCATATTACGACTGATAGTGTTCTTGAAAAAATAAAACGGGGAGAGCCCGGCTGGGAAAAACTGGTACCTGAGAATGTAGCGAAGATTATTAAAGAAAAATCGCTTTTCGGATTGCCCAGCGAAGACAATTATGTCGATACTGTGAAACAGATTCATCAGGCTGTTGGGAATCTTTAACCTTTTTTTGCCACGAATACACGAATGGAGCACTAATGTATTCGTGTTCCATTCGTGTATTCGTGGCAAAAGACTTAGAGTATCCTAAATCAAAATCAGGCTTTTGGCAATAAACCATTTTATTAATGGCCCAAATCCTGACTCCCCCTTCTACTTTGTTTGGCCGGCTTCGATACCTCGGACCCGGCTTTATTCTGTCCGCGGCCATCGTCGGTTCCGGCGAGTTGATCGCCACGACTGCACTAGGCGCCAAAGCGGGCTTCGTGATGTTCTGGATTATTATCCTGAGTTGTTTGGTAAAAGTGGCATTACAGCTTGAATTCGGCAAAAATGCGATTTACACCGGCACATTTGTCATGCATAATTTCAATCAGCTGCCGGGGCTGAAACTGCGAAAAACACATTGGAGTATCTGGCTGTGGCTGTCGCTTCAGGGGTTGAAGTTATTGCAGGTGGGCGGCATAGTAGGAGGGGTGGCGATTGTATTGAATATGGCCTGGCCTGGCATTTCCGTCAATCTTTGGGCAGTGATTTCCGTTCTTGTTACGTCGCTTTTGGTTTACAGAGGCAATTATGGTCCCGTCGAAAAAGGTTCTCTGGTGATGATCATGCTTTTCACCGGGGTTATTTTAATTTCTCTGTTCCTGCTTCAGGGGACACAATATGCGATTCATTGGCCGCAGATTAAAACAGGTCTCGAATTTTCACTTCCCGCAGGAATGGTCGCCGTTGCATTTGGCGCTTTTGGAATCACAGGAGTCGGAGGGGATGAGATCATGTACTACAATTACTGGTGCATCGAGAAGGGTTATGCCGCCTACACAGGGCCGAATGACGGCACGAGCGAATGGGCCGGCCGGGCCAAAGGCTGGTTCAGGGTGATGTACCTGGACGCTGTGCTCTCGATGATTGTATATACTGTGGTTACAGCAGCATTCTATTTGCTGGGCGCAGCGGTGCTGCATAGCGGCGGGGTCGTGCCGGAAGGATATGATATGATTGAAGTTCTTTCCAGGATTTTTACAGAAACGCTGGGTCCCTGGGCCAAGAATTTGTTCCTGGTCGGTGCTTTTTTTGTCTTGTACTCCACTCTTTTTACCGCCACCGCGAGCTGGGCGAGGGTCTGGGGAGATGCATTTGGCGTGATCGGCTGGATGAAGTTTGACTCAGCCGAAAATCAGCGTAAAACCATTGGCATTCTGTCCTGGATATTGCCTTTGGCGTGGTGTGTACTGTTTTTGTTCTTTCAGGCGCCGGTTATGATGGTGATCCTCGGCGGTATCGCCACCTCTATATTGCTTCTTTTGATCGTGTATGTATCGCTGGTATTCCGCTTTAGGGAATTGCCGGAAGCATTAAAGCCTTCACTGATATACGACATCTTTTTCTGGATCAGTGTGGTTTCCATATTAACTGTCAGCGGCTATGGGGTATTTAAAATTTTGTAAATCCGGTAGTATTAAAATGCGAAACGCTAGTATTTTTTTAAAGTGTGCTAACGGGTAAGGTGCCTGAAAGTTCGTCTAACCCTTTGCGGGTAAATTGGTTACGCATTTAGAGGGAAATCTTAAACTTTTGCATATGGAAAAACTGAACGAAGTTTCAAGAAGGGATTTTATTAAAAATTCAACCGGCGCTGCCGTCGCATTAACTATCCCATACATTATTCCGGCGAATGCATTCGGCGCGAATGACAGGGTACGCGTGGCGGTGCTGGGCGTAAATGGCCGTGGTAAGGATCATATCAAAGGTTTCAATAACCTCCCCAATGTAGAAGTAGCGACATTCTGTGACCCGGATAACAATGTGCTCCAGTTACGAGCAAAGGAATTTGAAGAAAAGACAGGTAAAAAAGTTAAGACTGAAAACGATCTGAGGAAGGTTTTTGAAGACAAAACGATCGACGTAGTAAGCATTGCGACGCCTAATCACTGGCATGCCTTGGCAGCGATCTGGGCTTGTCAGGCCGGGAAAGATGTATATGTTGAAAAACCCGGATCGCACAACCTCCACGAGGGGCGTAAGCTTGTTGAGGCGGCGCATAAATATAAGCGGGTAGTGCAGCACGGCGTGCAGTTGAGGAGTTCTGCTGCATTACAAGAGGCTGTGAAGCATTTACGTGACGGATTAATCGGAAATGTATATATGGCACGCGGCCTGGTATATAAATGGCGGCCGGATATCGGCGACAAAGGCACAGAGCCAGTCCCGGCAGGTCTGAACTACGACTTGTGGACCGGCCCGGCAGAAATGAAGCCGTTCTCTAAAAATTACGTGCATTACGATTGGCACTGGCACTGGAACTATGGAAACGGCGACATCGGCAACCAGGGAATCCACGAAACTGACATGTGTATGTGGGGGTTGGGGGTAGACAGTTTCCCTGAGAAAATCACTTCTTCAGGAGGCAAATTTTTGTGGAACGACGCGAAGGAAACACCGGAGCTGCTGAGCTCCTCATTTATCTATCCGAAGGAAAAAAAGATCATCGAATTCGAAGTACGTCCCTGGATGACGAATGACGAGGGCGGGGCTGGTATTGGTAATATATTTTATGGTTCCGAGGGGTATATGGTAGTCAAAGGCTATGATTACTACGAGACGTTTTTAGGTAAAGAAAAAAAGGCGGGGCCTACCCGCAAAGCAGGCGGGGATCACTATAAAAACTTCATCGATGCAGTAGTCGCCAAAGATCCGAAGCTGCTGAACGGCCCGGTTGAAACGGCGCATTTATCATCCGGCCTTGCCCATTTAGGCAACATTGCCTACCGCACTGGCCGGGCGCTGACATTCGATCCTAAGACCGAAAAGTTTATAGGCGACGAGGAAGCGAACAAAATGCTGACAAGGAAATACCGTGCGCCCTATTCGCTGCCGGAGGTGGTTTGAAATATACCTTCTAAGAGTCCGAGCTAACATCGGGCTCTTTTATTATCTTGATTACTGTTTCAAATCAGTAACATAAATGAGCACACACATTATTACTTATCCCGAGATCAACGGGTATCTAGCCAATGCGAAAGAAATCCTTGGTTCAAAAGCTCAAAAAGATGGGAATGAATACAGGGATATCAAGTATGTTCAAATGGCGGCAGGTACAGCTTACAGTGCAACCTTGATGATTGTCGATGAATATCTCCGGAGTAGAGAAGGTGACAAGTTTGCCAAGCCGAAGCGTATTGAAGATTACAGGAGTAGGTTGAGAAAATACAATAAAACGCTGCTATCGTACCTGAACGAAGCATACGATACTACCATAACTTACCTCATGTTCATAAAAAAACCTGAGAGGATATATCTCAGGTTTTTTTATGACTAAAAATTTGTCAAAGCGCCGAAAAATCGAATGTTTCCAGGTATTTCGTAGTGAAGTTTCCGGATTTGAAACCAGGATCGTCCATTAGTTTGATATGGAAAGGAATCGTCGTTTTGATGCCTTCGATCACAAATTCCTGCAAGGCTCTTTTCATTCTGGTCAATACCTCTTCCCGCGACTGTCCGCTGACAATCAGCTTAGCGATCATCGAATCGTAATTTGGAGGGATCGTGTAGCCGCTGTAAACGTGGCTGTCGATCCTAACCCCGTGACCACCCGGGAAATGCAGGTTGGTAATTTTGCCCGGAGCTGGTCTGAACCCGTTTGAAGGGTCCTCTGCATTGATCCGGCACTCCATTGCGTATAATTTCGGAGTGTAGTTCTGACCTGAAATCGGTTCTCCGGAAGCTACTTTAATCTGTTCTTTGATCAGGTCAAAATCAGTAACTTCTTCTGTGATAGGATGTTCAACCTGAATGCGGGTATTCATTTCCATGAAATAGAAATCCCCGTGTTTATCAACAAGAAACTCAATCGTACCAGCTCCTTCATAACCAATTGCCTGCGCGCCTTTGATGGCGGCGGCGCCCATTTTCTCACGTAATTCGGGCGTGATAATAGGGGAAGGTGTTTCTTCTACCAGCTTTTGGTGGCGACGCTGGATTGAGCAGTCGCGTTCAGAAAGGTGGCAAACTTTACCAAACTGATCTCCGATAATCTGGATTTCAATATGGCGGGGCTCTTCTACAAATTTCTCAAGATACAATCCGTCATTTCCAAATGCAGCAGCAGATTCTGTGCGTGCATCGTTCCATGCCTTTTCAAATTCGTCAGGCTTATTAATAATCCGCATTCCACGGCCACCACCGCCGGCAGTTGCTTTGATGATAACGGGGTATCCAATGCCTTCGGCGAGTCTTTTACCTTGTTCGATGGATTCGAGCAGGCCTTCCGAGCCGGGTACAACGGGTACGCCAGCCTGGATCATGGTCGCTTTCGCGGTGGCTTTATCGCCCATTCCATTGATCTGGGCAGCAGTAGCACCGATAAACTTAATGCCGTAATCTGCGCAGATCTGCGAGAATTCAGCATTTTCAGACAAAAATCCATAACCCGGGTGAATTGCGTCGGCGCCGGTTACTTCCGCTGCTGAAATGATATTTTGTATACTTAAATAGGATTGTCTGCTCGGCGGGGGGCCAATGCATACTGCCTCGTCGGCAAATCTTACGTGCAGGCTATCCCTGTCCGCAGTTGAATAAACCGCCACAGTTTTAATGCCCATTTCACGGCAGGTCCGAATAACCCGCAAGGCGATTTCACCCCGGTTGGCAATGAGTATCTTTTTAAACATAAAATAAATTTAGTTTTACAGAACGTCCATTGCCTTAGGCAGGCTCCACAATAAATAGTGGCTGGTCGAATTCAACAGGAGTGGCGTTTTCAACCAGAACCTTTACAATTTTTCCAGAAATCTCCGATTCGATTTCATTAAAAAGCTTCATGGCTTCAATCACACAAACCACTTTGCCAGGCTTGATTTCATCTCCTATGTTAACAAACGATGGCGTATCAGGACTGGATGCGCGGTAAAAGGTACCGATCATCGGGGACTTAATGGTAACAAGATTCGAAGATGCAGGTTCGCTGGCTGCTACCGGTTCAGCCGGTGCAGATTGTGTTACCGGTGCAGTTGGCACAGGCGGTGCCGTCACTGGTGCCGGTGTGGCAGCGGCAGGCGAGTAGCTTACCACGGGGGCAGCGCCGTAGCGTTTTACCTTGATTTTTAAATCTGCTGTCTCAATATTCACTTCATCAAGTCCCGATTGGGCAATGAAGTCAATCAATTTTTGGATTTCTCTGGTTTCCATTTAGTCAAATTTAAACTGTGGGGAGCGATGAAGTCAAGGCTTTTATAAGAAGCGGACTAACACCATTTACCGCTCACAGTATTCAAAAGTTATGATTTTACTCTTTCTACGTAGTCGTATGTGCGGGTATCCACCTTGATTTTCTGGCCTTCTTCAATGAACAAAGGAACCATAATTCTCGCACCAGTTTCCACTTCGATCGCTTTTTTTGGTGAGTTGGCTGTATCCCCTTTTAATCCGGGCTCTGAGTACGTTACTTCCAGTTCAACAAACGGGGGCAATTCGCAAAGTAAAGCCGAATCATTCTCCGTATTGATCAGGATCTCCACTTCCTGGCCTTCTTTCATCAGATCAGCATTTGTTACCAGCTTTTCGTCAATCAAAACCTGGTCAAATGTTTCAGCGTTCATGAAGTTATATCCTACCTCATCTTTATATAAATACTGGAATTTGTGTCTCTCGACACGAACAGGTGTGATGCCGGCACCGGAAGAGAAGGTATTATCTAAAACCTTCCCGGAAGTAAGACTTTTCAGCTTGGTCCGGACGAATGCATTTCCTTTCCCAGGCTTCACGTGTTGAAACTCGATTACCTGAAAGAGATCATGGTTGAAATTGATCACCAGTCCGTTACGCAAATCTGCAGTAGTTGCCATTTTTTTTAAATTAATATTAATGCCTTGATAAGGATAACTTATTTGGGATCATAAGCCCATTTCAAATAAATGGAACCCCAGGTGAAGCCGCCGCCAAATGCAGCGAGAACCAAGTTATCTCCTTTTTTCAGTTGTGATTCGTAATCCCACAAGCATAGCGGAATTGTTGCGGCTGTTGTATTGCCATATTTCTGAATGTTCATCATCACCTTTTCCATTCCCACACCCATTCTGTTGGCAGTCGCTTCGATGATGCGACGGTTGGCCTGGTGCGGAACCAGCCAGTTGACGTCGGGGCCTTTCAAACCATTCCGGTCCATTATTTCAGCTGAAACATCGGCCATGTTCGTTACAGCGAATTTGAATACCTGGGCACCGTCCTGAAATACAAAATGCTGGCGGTTTTCAACTGTCTCATGGGTAGGCGGATAGCGGCTTCCTCCTGCTTTTTGATTCAGGTAGGGATAACCAGCTCCGTCGGACTTGATAATTGAATCAATTACACCGTATCCCTCGGAATTTGGTTCCAGGAGCACAGCGCCTGCACCATCGCCAAAAAGAATACAGGTTTTTCTGTCGGTATAATCAACTATTGCGGACATTTTATCAGATCCTACAATGATGACTTTTTTATATTTTCCAGTCTCAATAAACTGAGAGCCCAGCGTCAATGCATAAAGAAATCCTGAGCAAGCAGCCTGAATATCGAAGCTCCCTATATTTCGGATGCCAACCATATCACAGATCAGGTTGGCTGTACAAGGGAATATGAAGTCGGGAGTAGTAGTTGCGCAGATCAGCAGATCGATTTCTGCGGGGTGCGTGTTGGTTTTTGCTAACAAACCTTTCACTGCCTCAGCACCCATATGTGAGCTCCCTAAACCTTCACCTTTCAGAATACGCCTTTCTTTAATACCTGTGCGACTCACAATCCATTCATCATTCGTCGCAACCATTGTTTCCAACTCGGCATTCGTCAAAATATAATCAGGCACATACCCTTGTATTCCTGTTATAGAGGCTTTTATATGGGTCATGATAAAATTAACTATTCAAAATCCGAATAGGTTTTGGTAAAAGAGACAGTTGCTGTTTAATCATAGGTGGTTTCCGATTAACTCAGTGCTTGTAATATATGCAAATATGCTTTGGACTTCACCTGTTTGTAAGCCCAGCCTATCATGTTTTTAATTGCGAGAGGCGATGAGACCCCGTGCGCAATCATCACATTTCCGTTAACACCTATAATAGAGCTGCCTCCAATTGATTCGTAGTTTGTCTGGTCGATAAAATCGTCCTGAAAACCTCTTTTCCGGGATATTTCATATAATGATTCGCCCAGCTTAAATAATACATTTCCAGTAAAACCATCCGTAACAATTACATCGGCTTTATTCGTGAAGAGGTCTTTCCCTTCAATATTTCCTATAAAATTAATGCGCTTATTTTGTTTGAGGAGCGGGTAAGCGGCCTGAGTGGTCAGTGAGCCTTTCTGCTCCTCTTCCCCGATATTCATCAAGGCGACCCGGGGACGTTCTATCTGAAAAGTATATTGTGCGAAGATGGATCCGATTTCTCCAAATTGGGCAAGAACCTCTGGTTTACAATCTGCATTGGCCCCGATATCCAGCATGATCGAGTATCCACCATCTACCTGCGGTACGAATCCAGCGATAGCTGGCCGCAATATCCCTTCAATTGCTTTGATGCTGAAAAGAGCGCCCACGTGCATCGCGCCTGTATTTCCCGCACTGCAGAAAATGTCTACTTCTTTTTCTTTCAGAAGTTTAAAGCCGACACCGATGCTCGAGTTGGGTTTTTGAGACAACGCCTTTGTAGGATGCTCGCCCATCTCAATCACATCTTCTGCGTGAACGACGTCAATATTAGTAGGGATGAAGTTGTGCTGGTTGAATATGTCCCAGATCACACTTTCACGTCCGATTAAAACGATTCTCGCCTCGGATGGTAGCTCAGGGGAGGCTTGAATAACCCCCTCGACAATTGCTTGCGGAGCTAAATCTCCCCCCATAGCATCTACCGCAATTTTCATTTACACGCTGTTATTTAAGACTAATAAGTATGAAATCGAAGGTGTAAATTTAGCAGATGTGCCGTAGTAAAAAAGAATTTCGCAACAACTTTTATAGGGCTGCTGCGAAATTGATATATTCAGTGACTGATACTAAACTGTTTTAGTATAGTTTTCAACTACAACTTTTCCTCTGTAAACCAGGTTGCCTTCGTGAACGTGGGCGCGGTGTAGTTGGTGGATTTCTCCGGTTGTAGAATCAGTGCCTAGTTGCTTTCCGGTAAGGAAGTCATGCGCTCTGCGTGTATCGCGACGTGTAGTGGAATGTCTCCGCTTAGGATGTGCCATGATGCTTTATGTCTAATTGTTTTGTTTTTCTTTTAAAAGCCCGTCGGCTGAAGCCGGCGGTAATTGACTACTTATTTAATTTCCGTTGGCTTAGCCGACGGTATCTGGTCTCTTTTGCCCGACGGAACCGGGTCCCGTTATTCGCCTTTCAGCTTTTTCAATGCTTCCCAGCGTGGGTCTATTTTTTGATCTTCGCCAGGCTCTTCCTCTTCATTTTTTGCGGAAGAATAGACTAGTGTTGCTTCTGTTTCATCATCTTCAGGATCCAGCTCATCTTCATCCGTTCTTAAACTGGGATGGATCTTTTTGGTTGGTAGCGATAACGCTATGAAATCAAACAGATAACGTGCAACGTTGATCCTGTTTGTATTCCTGTTGATGATTTCAATTTCCTCTGTGAGCTCCTCATTGTGATCTCCGAACTTTAAAATAATACGCTCGTCTGAGTCAATGGGCTCTTCAAAAGGTTCCAGACTTCTGTCGCAGATCAAAGTTACTGCTCCTTCAGTATGAAAATGAAGCTGGATCATCGTGGCTGATTTGCTCAGGACAACGTGCGTTTTGAAGTGTCCATGTTCAATCAGATCCTGATCCAATTCCTCGAAAAAAGCATCTCCCGATTCCATATCATAGTCATACTGTTTGTCCTCCAAACCGTAAATGTCTATGTTGTATTTACTTAGCTCTTTCACTTTTGATCTCAAAAAGGAGTGCAAAGGTAATGTGTTTGAGATTAATAAAAAAGACGTGACGAAATTTTGTCAAATCTTCCTGGCGGGGTTCCCAAAGTAAGTTGCACCCGCAGGTACATTTTCCACCACTACTGAGCCTGCTCCCACTCTTGCATTTTTACCAATTTCGATACCAGCAACAATAATTGCACCGGAACCGATAAATGCGCCATCGTTTAGTATCACGCGGTCATTAATAATCGCACCGGTCCCGATGGTAACAAAATCACCCACGCGGACCGAGGTATCCAGCACCGAGGCAGTCTGGATCAAGCAATGATGACCAACAACCGTTTTTGCGCCGATAGTTACCCTGGCCGCAATCAGGTTACCGTGACCAATTGCAGACATCTGCGAAATGACCGCTGTATCGTGCACTGCATTCACAGGCATTGCCTTGTACTCTTCGGTCAATGTTTCTACCAATCTTTCCCTGACCACCTTATCACCAATCGCCACAAAAGCTTCGCATTTTGATCCAAGAATACTCAGATAACCAGTGTCATCCGTGGAACCGAGTACGTTTACATCGCCAAATTCTTTACCATGAAGTTCCGTGGTATCGTCAAGCAACCCATATACCAATACATTGTTTCTCTTAAAAATATCGAGTGCCTGCACGCCAAGGTCGCCTGCGCCAAAAATTAAAACCGGATTTTCCATAATTGTAGTTTGTAAAAAGAAAAAGTCTCCATTTGCGCGAAGAGTTCAAATGAAGACAAAAAAGTAAGGCCACTGGGCCAAATGTAATTACAGTAAAGTGATGCGGAAAACCAGCGGACTTCCGTACGGGGACAGATTAGTAATAGCCGCAGCAGGGCCGGCCGAATTATCTACTTGGTTATAATAGTTAAGATTATATAATAACGTAAAATGTACTGCCTTTGCAATGCGCCCCCCTGTCGGGACTGAATAAGCTGCCCCAAGCATAGGCGACACGATCCATTGCCTTTTCTGGTAATTTCCTACCACGTTCAAAGGCTCCAGCTCGGCGATAATATTGACCGGTTTGATCACATTATACATCAGAAAGCCTTTCCCGCCATAATAGCTGTAAGAGTCGAAATGACGTTGCTTGAAAAACATATAGGTGATCCCGACTCCGCCGACGAGCTTTTCCGTAATTTCATAACCCACCATGGGAGACAAATTTATGTTCGTAAATGTCCCCAGGCTTAACCCGAATCCGCCTCCTGCACGTAGCCTTTCTTTAAATGGTAATTGTTTGAAATCAACTTCTTTCTTCTTCTCGGCAAGTCTGTTCGTATCCGTCGGCGTGTATTCCGTGGTGCGGCCCGGAGTTTCTTTTCTCAGTGAATCTGGGCGGTAATATTCATCGTTTTGGGCAAAAAGAGAGGGGCTGATCAGGATACTTAATAGCAGTGTGCAACTCAGGAGGATTTTGCTTTTCATCTTAAAATCATTTATTTTATCGTATTGTTAACTGGTAACGACTGAAACTTAGTTTTTGGTTTATCAGGTTTTCCCGCACAGGCCCCTCTAATACCACTGAACATTTTATGCATTATCATATTTCGGTAGCCGATCCGCAGTCCCACTTCCTATTAATCACTTACACAATACCGGACATTGAAAATGATTTTATTGAAATACAGCTACCAGCCTGGCGGCCCGGAAGATATGAACTTCAAAATTTTGCCAAAAATATTCAATTTATTGAAGCAATTTCTGTCTACGGAGATAAACTGCCCATTCATAAAGTAACCAAAGACCGCTGGCGAGTTGGAACAGAAAGCCAAAAAGAAGTCAGGATACGCTATTCCTATTATGCAGTGAGCCAGAATGCCGGCACCAGTTATGTGGATGAAGAGCTCTGGTACCTCAATTTCATTAACTTTTGTATGTATACCGAAGGGAGGATCACTGAACCTTACCAGGTTACACTTGCACTTCCGGAAGGTTACACCATTGCATGCGGTTTGCCGGCGGCAGGGTATAACACACTAGCGGCGAGGGATTTTTATCAGTTGGTAGATAGCCCGCTGCTCGCCTCCCGATCGTTGCAGAAATGTGAGTATATAGTTAGGGGCGTCAAATTCAGGATCTGGATGCACGGTAACCTGCGGCCCAACTGGCGGCGGATTGAGCGCGATTTCAGGCGCTTTTCGCGGGAGCAGATTGCGATGATGGGAGAGTTCCCGGAAACGGAATATCACTTCCTTAATCTGATACTTCCTACCGCATTCTATCACGGAGTCGAGCACCAAAATTCCACGATGATCGTACTTGGCCCAGACGATGAGGGTGAAGGACTTTATTCTGATTTGCTGGGCGTAAGTTCCCACGAGCTTTTTCACAGCTGGAATATCATCCGCATTCGTCCGAAAGAGCTTTTACCCTATGATTTTACCAAAGAAAACTACTTCCAAACCTGTTTCGTAGCCGAAGGTTGTACTACTTACTATGGCGATCTTTTCTTGAAACGTGCCGGCGTATTTACCGATGAGGCTTATATAAAAGAGTTGCAGGTATATATGAAAAGGCATTTTGAGAATGCAGCGCACGCAGCTCAGTCGCTTGCCGAGTCTTCTTTCGATCTCTGGCTCGATGGTTACGAAAAAGGCATCCCAGACCGCAAAGTTTCGGTTTACCACAAAGGCGCCCTGGTAGCCCTGATCCTCGACTTGTTTATACGTAAAAAAACAAACCACGAACAATCGCTTGACGACGTCATGCGGTTGCTCTGGGTACGATTTGGCAAACCTTTCATTGGCTACTCAGTAGAAGACTACATTTCGATCGTGGAAGAAGTAGCAATCGTGGAAGAAGTAGCAGGAGAATCCTTGGAATGGTACTGGCGAGAATGCATTTTTACAAATGAACCCCTGGAAAACCGCCTTAACGAAGCATTGTCTTTTGTCGGGTTGCAAATGTCGGTATTCAGCAATGGTAACATCCAGCTCAACGTACTCGACGATTTTCGGGCTAAATTGCAGAGAGATAAGTGGCTAGCAACCGTGCAGGTTTTGACGGTACAGGAAGAGGAGGAGGAATAGGCGATTAAGTTTTTGGCTGTTGGCTGTTGGCTGTTGGCTGTTGGCTGTTAGCTGTTAGCTGTTAGCTGTTAGCTGTTAGCCAGTAATCAAAACGAAAAGCAAAATTACAGTAAAAGGTATATATTAAAAGCTAATAGCCAACAGCTAATAGCTAACGGCTAGTAGCTAACAGCTATCCCAATATCTCCCTCAAAGCGCCTTCAAGTTCCGGATACTGATACTTGAAATCTGTTTCCTGTTTAATCCTCTGGTTAATCAAGTAGCTGCTGCCGAGTACTACATTCGCCATTTCACCGAAAACCAAACGTAATGCAAATGCAGGTACATTGGGTGCCCATTGCGGCTTGTTCAGCACTTTGCATATTAATTTCGTGAAGTCTTCATTGGTAACCGCGTCTGTAACTGCATTGTAGGCCCCGTGCCAGTTTTCGTTTTCAAGCGCGCCAATATACATCCTGCAAAGATCGTCGATGTGGATCCAGCTGATCCATTGCTTTCCGGAACCAAGAGGCGCTCCGAAGCCGAATCTGGCGGGCGCAGCGATCTGCTTTAGTGCGCCTCCTTCATCACTTAGTACAATTCCCGTGCGCAGTTTCACCGTTCTTACGCCGAGATCCGCAATACTGTCCGCTGCTTTTTCCCATTCTATGGTCACGTGCGATAGAAAGTCTTTCCCTGGCGGGAAATCTTCGGTGTTTTTTACATTACCACTATCTTCACCATAATAGCTGCTTCCCGAGGCGGATGTGAATGCAGCCGGACGTATATTTTTCTCTTTTAATTTTCGGGCGATTAATCCAATCGTATCTACCCGACTTGATATAATGGATTTCTTCTGCTCGTCTGTCCAGCGCTTTTCAGCAACGCCGGTACCCGCGAGGTGGATCAGGAAGTGTGTGTTTTCTAATGCACCGTCTTCTATATATTGCTTTTCAACATCCCATTCAAATACCGTTACAGATGGAACAGCCTTTCTATTCCGGCTCAGATAAGCCACTTCGTAGCCTTTTTTAAGCAAAAGTTCTGTAAGCCTTTTACCAATAAGGCCGGTCCCGCCCGTGATCAATACCTTTTTTTTCATATAGATGAAAGGTGATAAAATGCGTGCCCGCTAATTATCAGTGGCAATAGCATTATCGCCCGGAGGCTCCTGTTCGATCGCTTTCGTTACCCTTTCAACCATACTCTCCACAGATTCGTCAGGTAGAAAATGCATTGCGGGCTTGAAATGGACAGTCAGCCGGGTATTCCGCTTTTTGAATCTCAAACCCTTTTTATCGAAAGCCCGTCTGAATCCATTGATCACAACCGGTACCACAATAGGCTGATGTTCTTTGATAAGGTGCGCGGTACCCTTGCGTACAGGCGCATACGGTTTGGTGGTGCCCTGCGGAAAACTAATTACCCAGCCGTGGCTCAGTCCCATTCCGATCCTGTCCTGGGCGGAGTTGTCCAGCTGCCTTTTTACATTCTCCCCATTGGCACGCCAGGACCTTTCAATAGTAATCGCGCCGCCCGCACTGAACAACTTGGGTAAAATACCCTCTTTCATCGTCTCCGAAGCCGCTACGTAATAAGACCTTGCGCGTGGTGAAAAGAGGTAAAATGGGGGTCGGATGGTATCTTTATACCCCCATTTGGCTGCGCAAAAAATATGGTAGAATGCGATTACGTCGGCAAAATATGTTTGATGGTTGGAGAGGAAAAGTACGCCGTGATCGGGCAGGTCGAGGAGCTGGTCGCCGCCGATGATTTCTATTTTGTTGACCGCCGTGTATCTGTAATAGGTAAACCAGCCTAATATAAAAATAAGTAACCGTTTGAAAATCAAGTAATTTCCGAACGGGTCTTTTTCGAAAATGCCAAAAAAGTCAAACCTGACAAGCCAGCGCGGCAGGAGACTAAATGTTGTCTTTTTTAAATTCATAGTGTCAGGGAAATGTACTTCAAAGGCGAAAGGGTTTTTGAGACTTTGATCAAAAACTATTATACCAACCGGCCGTAATTTAGGTAATAAGGAGAGTTAATAAGAAATATATTTAATTGCATCTTCATTGATCAGGGGCTTTTCTTATTGGCATGATTCTTTCGTGTTACCAGATGCGCAAACCTATTTTGATCGACGCCTTTTATAACAATCATTTTTAGAATTTTATGAAAATGAAATTTCAGTTTCACATCCTGCTCGGTCTTGTGGCAGCAGGTTTATTTACCGGATGTTCAAAAAATCCAGTCACAGGAAAGAAGGAAATAATATTCATGTCAAAGGAGAAGGAGATTGCGCTCGGAGCGGAATCACACCCCTCAATCGTGGCTACAATGGGTATTTATGATGATAAAAACCTGCAATCCTTTATAAATGAGAAAGGTAAGGCAATGGCAAATATCTCGCACCGGCCCGATTTACCCTATCAATTTTTCATCGTCGATTCGCCTGTAGTAAACGCTTTTGCAGTGCCTGGCGGTTACGTATACTTTACACGGGGAATTATGGCTCATTTTAATAATGAAGCCGAGTTCGCCGGAGTACTCGGCCACGAGATCGGTCACATTACTGCCCGTCACTCGGCCCGTCAGCAGACTTCCCAGATCTTCGGCCAGGTAGGGTTAATGGCCGGAATGGTGCTTTCGGAGACAGTCCGCGGATTGGCGGAGCAGACACAGCAGGCTTTGGGTTTGCTATTATTAAGTTACAGCCGGGAGCACGAGACTGAATCCGACAAGATCGGTGTGGAATATTCCAGTAAGATTGGCTACGACGCGAAAGAAATGGCCGATTTCTTTGGTACGCTTAAAAAGATCAGCGAAAAAGCAGGACAGACGATTCCGACATTCCAGTCAACGCACCCGGATCCGGGCGACAGGAAAAACAAAGTGGATAAGCTGGCGGTACAGTATCAAACTGAGCATCCTGGTAAATATAATGTCAATCGCGATGCTTATCTGCGCAAAATTGAGGGTATTATATATGGTACCGACCCGAAACAGGGATTTGTAGAAAAAAACCAGTTTTACCATCCCGAACTGAAATTCCAGTTCCCGGTTCCGAGCGGCTGGCAATACGAAAATTCGCCCGCACAATTTCAAATGGCGGCGAAAGACGGAAAGTCAATGATGCTTTTTACGTTGGCTGAAGGCAAATCTCTGGAAGACGCGGCTCAGACTGTTGTTAAAAATTACAGTCTGCAGGTTTCGGAAAACAACAAAACAACGATCAATGGGAACCCTGCGATCGCAATGATCTCCACTCAGGCAGCTCAGACGCAGTCGGGACAACCAGCAGCCCCAACACAGAACTCGATCCAGGTAGCGAGCTGGCTGATTCAATACGGAGGCAACATTTATGTGATCCACGGCGTGGCGCAGGCTGCGAATTTCGCCGGTAACCTGGGGCAGTTCAAGTCAGTGGCGCAAGGTTTCAAATCTGTCTCTGATCCTAACATTTTGAACAGACAACCCGAGCGCATCCGCATTAAAACAGTGCAGCGCGACGGTTCATTGAAAGATGCATTGAAGGACAACAATCAGGCTGACGCCAAATTGGACGAGCTCGCGATCATCAATGGAATGGGGCTTTCAGATAAAGTTACTAAGGGAACGCTGATTAAAACCTTGGGAAGGTAGGAGGGTAAGCATCACAAACCAATGCCCGTGAGTGTTCATCTCGCGGGCATTTTCTTGTTACCCAATCCAAAATCCATTCATCCCGAAAATTTTACCGTTCAGAAAACTATTTTCAAAATAATTTGGTTGATATGTCAACACAATTTACTTTTGCATCATCATGAACGCGACATTAAATAAATTTTCCTGTTTGAAAGACGAAATGAAAAACTCGCTTCAGTTTAAGCTGGGGCTCGTTACCAAAACTGTTTTTAAAAGAATGAATGCGCAGCTTGTTCAGGAAGGTATTCCGGTACTGGCTGAGCAGCTGCCGATTTTGATGGTTGTATATTTCCAGGAACACGCGATGACACAACAGGATATCGCAAATGTGCTCCAAAAGGATAAAGCGGGAATTCAGCGATCGGTGCAGACTTTGCATAAAGACGGTTTCTTGAAGATTGAAAGTGATATAGAGGATAAAAGAAAGAATATGGTTACGCTGACTGCCAGTGGTAAATTCGTCTGCGAGCGCATTCAGGCATTGGTTATTGCATTTGATAACCAGGTAATGGAGCACTTTACAGAAGAGGAGCGCAAGACTTTTATCAGTTATCTGGACAGAGTAGCAGCAGTCATCGAAAAATAAAAAAATTTATATAAATAGTTGATATGTCACCAGTAGACGGGTCAACTAAATGGAGGTTAGCCACAATAGTTAAATCAGAAAATCAGAGAAATGAAACGGACATGGATTATCGCAATCCTCACAATAGCAGCAACTTCGGGAAGTACCTGGGCGCAAACCCGGCTGAGCCTGAAAGATTGCATTGCCTACGGGATCAAGAATAACGGGAATGTGAAAATCGCACAGTACCAGGAGAGTATTGCGGCGCAGCAAGGCCGGGAGGCGCTGGCGGGTTACCTGCCTCAGGTAGCGGGTAGCGGCGCATTAGACAATAATATCAAGCTGCAGTCTACCGTACTTCCGGGGGCGCTGTTCGGAGGTGAAGATCGCCGCGTGGCACTGGGTACCAAGTACTCAACGAACGTAGCAGCGCAGGCGGATCAGGTGATTTTCGACCAGCAACTGTTGGTTGGACTAAAAGCCAACAAGCCCAACATTGAAAATGCGGAGTTAAATTCTCATAAAACGAAAGAGAACATCATTTACAATGTAGCTAATGGTTATTATCAGGTATTTGTAACGCAGGCACAGATTGATCTTTTGAAAGACAATCTCGACAAAACGCAGCAGATACTAGGGACTTTGCAGCTGCAATTGGACAATGGTGTGATCAAAAAAGTAGATTATGACCGTACGCAGGTGAGTTTGAACAACATTAAATCACAGCTGACACTTGCGGAAAGCAATCTGGTTTTGGCCCAAAACCAATTGAAATTCCAAATGGGAATGCCGCTGACAGAGCAGCTGGAACTGACTGACAATCCATTGAACCAGCCGTTCAAATTATTTGAGCCGGCCAAACTGGATGTTGCCAACCTAACTGACTTCAAAATCCAGAACCTGAATATGGAATTGCAGGGATTGGAGAAAGAGCGGATTAAGGCAGGTTACCTTCCTAAATTGTCTGTTTACGGCCGTTACGGCGTGCAGGCGCTGGGTAATAATTTGGGAGAGTCCTGGAACAACTGGTTCAGCTTTGGGGCGGTAGGCGTGAAATTGACCATTCCGATTTTCGATAGTTTCAGAAGAGACGCCCAATACAAGCAGGCTGATCTGAATCTTCTGACCCAGAATGAACAATTGAAATTGAATGTTCAGAATTACGAGCTTCAAAACCACAATGCCACAACGCAGATTCAAAAAGCGAAACTGAACCTGGGCAACGATGAAGCAAACGTAACACTGGCCAAAGAGGTATACGATGTAACCACACTGCAATACAGAGAAGGCACCGTGCCGCTCTCAGACCTGCTAAATGCCGAAACTTCCTACAAAGAGGCCCAAAGCAACTACATCAACTCCATGCTAAGCTACTACCAGGCCAAGCTGGGATTAGAACAATCGCAGGGTAGCTTAAATGACTTCTATACAGCATTACCGTAAACAGGTCACAAATGGTCATTGGTTGTCATTAGGTCATTGGTAGTCAATAAGCCATTAATATTCAATAAGAAAACATTCAGTCATTCAGTCATTCAAAATTGATCATGAAAAGGAAAATAATCATAATAAGCTCCATACTCGTAATCGGCCTTCTGATCGGGTTCCGTTTGGTAGCAAACAAGTCCAAGATGGACGCGAAGAAAGTAATGCCGGATAACAAAAATGTGACGATTCCGGTAACTGCGGTGGCAGTGAAAGAAGGTAGCACAAGTCAGGACCTGGTGCGTACCGGTAGCCTGATCCCATTCAAAGAAGCCGAGATTATGGCGACTTCTGCGGGTAAAGTTTTATCAGTTAAATACGACCTCGGAACTTACGTTTCGCAGGGTGCGACGCTTGTAAAAGTGGACAGTAAACTCAAAGAGCTTTCACTGGAAGCAACTGAATTGAATATCAACAAACTGAAAAAAGACGCGGATCGTTACACCAAACTTTTGGCGGGAAATGCGGCGACAGAAATTCAGGTGAACGATACCAAATACAGCTACGAAAATGCATTGAACCAGGCTGAGCAGATTAAGCAGCAGATTAATGATGCTTCGATTGCAGCGCCGATAAGCGGCCGCGTGATTAAGAAGAACATAGAGCCGGGCGAGTTTGTGAACGTAGGAACTTCGTTGGGAACGATCCTGGATGTTTCGCGCCTGAAAGTACAGGTGATGATCTCTGAAAATGATGTTTATAAATTGAAAGAAGGTCAGCACGTGGCAGTTAGCACAAGTATTTTCCCTGATAAAAAGCTCGACGGCGTGATCTCATACATTGCACCGCAGGGCGACGAATCGCACAACTATCCGGTGGAAATCGTGATCAAAAACTCAAATCAACTGCGCGCCGGAACATTCGTGACGGTGGAATTCAAGCAAAAAAGCAGTCAGAATGCATTGCTGATCCCGAGAAGTGCATTGGTTGAGAGTATACGTAATCCATATGTGTACACCGTCGAAAATGGTGCTGCCAAAAAACGTAAAATCGAGGTGGGCCGCGAAGTGGGCGATCATATCGAGGTTTTGTCGGGATTGAAATCGGGCGAAACGGTGATTACAACCGGCCAGATCAACCTCAGCGAAGGTGCCGCGGTTAATGTCACTAAATAGTTTTCATCAGTAAACGAATCAGAAAATGTCAATCACCGAAGTAGCAGTAAAAAGACCGCTCTTCATCATAGTAGTATTCACAGTATTGATACTATTTGGTGTGATCAGCTATAAACAATTGTCTTACAACTTGTTGCCAAAGTTTGAGGCGAATGTGGTAAGTGTAATGACGACTTACCGTGGCGCCGCTGCGGATGAAGTTGAGACTAATGTCACCAAACATATCGAAGACGCTGTTTCGGCGATCGAAGGTTTGGACCAGATCAATTCAACTTCTCAGGAAGGGGTTTCTTCTGTGGTAATTCAATTGAAACAAGGTATCAGCGTCGATCTGGCGCAGCAGGAAGCGCAGCGTAAAGTGGAGCAGGTGATTTCACTTTTGCCCGACGATGCCGACCGTCCCGTGATCAACAAATTTTCTACCGATGAAATACCGGTTTTGAGAATGGGTGTTACCGCCAACCTCTCGCCATCCGCATTGTATGATTTGATCGACGAGAAGTTGAAACCACAGCTTTCGAACGTAACCGGCGTAGGCCAGGTAACGATCATTGGTGGTACGGAGCGTCAGATACAGGTGAATATCAGTCAGGATAAATTAAAAGCCTATCGCTTGTCGATCGCGCAGGTTTCTACGGCGATTAATAATGCAAATACCTCATACCCGGCAGGTCAGGTGAAAACACAGGAAGATCAGCTCTCCATTCGTTTTGATGCGAAACTGACGACTGTTGAAAATCTGAGAAATGTGATCGTGGGCCGCAATACTACCGGCGGGCAGGTCTTTCTGAAAGACATTGCCGAAGTGTTTGACGGCACAGCAGATGCCACAGCAGTAAACCACATTAATGGTAAGCCTTCCGTAGCGTTGCAAATTCAGAAACAATCTGATGCCAATGCGGTGGAAGTAAGCAAGTTAACGCAGGAGCGTTTGACGACTTTGGAAAAACAATATGAGTCGGCCGGACTGAAATTCAATATTGCATCTGACCAATCCATTTACACACTGGCCTCGGCCGACGCGGTTGTATTTGACCTTGGACTGGCGGTACTGATCGTGTCGATCGTGATGTTGATGTTCCTGCACAGTTTCCGCAGCTCGATGTTCATCCTCGTGGCATTGCCTTCTTCGATGATCCCGACGTTCATTATGATGAGCTTGCTGGGCTTCTCGCTGAACCTGATGACATTGATGGCGCTTTCGCTGGTGGTGGGTATCCTTGTTGACGACTCGATTGTGGTGCTGGAAAACATTAACCGCCACATGGAAATGGGCAAGAGCCGATGGAGGGCTGCGTTGGACGGACGTGCTGAAATCGGGTTTACGGCTTTGGCGATCACGTTGGTTGACGTCGTGGTATTCGTGCCGCTTGCGATGACGCAGGGTTTGATCGGTAATATTCTGAGAGAGTTCTCGCTGGTGGTTGTTTTCTCAACACTCATGAGTTTGTTCGTCTCCTTTACATTGACCCCGCTTCTGGCTTCTCGTTTCGGTAAAATTGAAATACTGGACAAAAACACACTTTGGGGCAAGCTGAACATTGGTTTTGAAAATTTCTTGGACAGGATAAAAGAAGAGTACGGTCGTTTGCTGACCTGGGTTTTGGGTCACAAAAGATATGTGTTCCTTGGATCGCTCGCCTTGATCATTGGTTCAATCGCATTGGTCCCGGGAGGTTTTATCGGAGCAGCATTTATGCAGCAGAGTGATCGCGGTGAGTTGAATGTGTCAATTGAACTGGCGCCAACTGCCTCTATCTACCAAACAAACCAGGTTGCACAGCGCGTTGAAAAGCTGTTACTGACCAGAAAAGAAGTAACCAAAGTATTTACAAATGTGGGGTACGCCAATAACGGTTTGGGAACAACTTCCAATAGTAACATTGCCGATTTGACCGTTCAATTGGTAGACAAGAAGGACCGTACTTTGTCGTCAGATGATTTCGGAACCGAAATTCAAAAGGAAATCCTGCAAATACCCGGCGTAAAAGTGACGGTAGCGCCTACTTCCATTACCGGTAACGCCAACCAGGCGCCTATCCAGGTGGCTGTAAAGGGAACTGACATGGCGACTATTCGGAAGACAGCTGCACAGGTAAAAGAAGTGGTTGCTTCCATACCTGGAACTGCCAACGTCGACTACTCTGTGGATGATCCAAAGCCGGAAGTGGGTGTGCAGCTGGACCGTGAGAAAATGTCACAACTCGGCATCAATGCCGCCGAAGTTGGAGCTGCACTGCAGACTGCATTCCGCGGAGATGACCGTTCAAAATTCAAGGAGAATGGTAAGGAATATGATATTATGGTGACGCTGGATCAGTTCAACCGTTCCAAAGCGGACGATATCCGTCACCTGACTTTTGTAAATAGCTCTGGACAAACATTCGAGCTATCCCAATTTGCAACGGTGAAGGAGGGAATGGGCGAAAGCGTGCTGCAGCGGATCGACCGTCTGTCTTCGATCACCATTAATTCACAGGTTGTAGGTCGTCCATCCGGTTCTATCGGAGCTGATATTCAGGCAAAAATGGCAAGTGTGAAGTTGCCGGACGGGGTTTTTATCGAATATCGCGGTGACCTGAAAAACCAGGCCGACGCATTCGGAAGTCTCGGATTGGCGCTTGTGCTCGGTATCGTGCTCATTTACCTGATCATGGTCGCGCTTTACGAAAGTACCATTTATCCGTTCGTTGTATTGTTTTCGATCCCTGTCGCACTGGTCGGCGCATTGACTGCCCTGGCCCTGACAATGGAAAGCTTAACGATTTTCTCGATCGTAGGTATGATCATGTTGCTGGGTCTGGTAGCTAAAAACGCGATTCTGATCGTCGATTTTACCAACCAATTGAAAGAAGAAGGCCACGCATTGAAAGACGCATTGATCGAAGCCGGAAAAGAACGTCTCCGCCCGATCCTGATGACCACGATCGCGATGATCGCCGGTATGCTGCCGATCGCCTTAGCATCCGGCGACGGAGCCGAAGTGAAAAATGGTATGGCCTGGGTGATTATTGGCGGTTTGACAAGCTCACTGTTGCTGACGATATTTCTTGTTCCTAGTGTGTATTATGTGGTGGATAAGGTGAAGGAGCGTTTCGCTAAGCGCAAAGAGAAGCAGCAGCAGCGGAAAGAGGAGTTGGTTTTAGAAGCGTAACATTGCAAGTTTTCCTCATCAGTCAAAATCCCCGAAAGGGGATTTTGTATTTTGTGGTTTAGCGGAATCGTAAACCTGAAATAGTTAGATAAAACGATGCGGGTTCTGTCATAAGTTTTTGCAAATCCCTGCAGCAAATCAATTAGTAGTCCACGATACGAGTTATATCGTAGAACCTATTCGTAATAGGTATAAGCCTCCAAAATACCTATTTCCACACCCTGTATTGAGTCACTCCGCAGAATAATCGCACCCGCCCACGCACTCATTTTCAACGTATTGCTATTGGTGAATACCTTCTTTTGTAGCCGACAAATGAATGTTCAACCAAAACGTAAGAAGATGAAACTAACAAAACAATTACCAGTAGCGCTGGGCCTGGCCTGCGCATTGATGCTGAGCAGCTGTTCGAAAGAGGACATTGCAACACCGCAGCCACAAGCGGAAAGTATAAATATGCATTCAAATGAGAAGGTGGAGTCTCTTTCTCCTTCTATCTTGCCGACCCAGACAGAATACTTGGGAGAGGCTATTCTTCCAAATGGCTGGCAGAGGAATAATACAGGTTTCTCTACCAATCCTGAGGCATATCCCGTAGGCGTCTCTAATAGATATCGCTTATGGGGGGACCCTGCAAAGCTTTTTGTGCAAGGTATGCCCCTAATCCCATGGGCAAGTAATCTTGACGCATTTATTACAGTGACTACTTCGAGCATTCTGAGTAAAACAAACAAGTCGTCGGTAAAAACTAAAATCACTGGTCTATGGCCTGGAAAAAAATATGCGCTTACCGTATATGTAGGGTCCTCTCTCCCTAAAGCGGCTCCCGGTATACCATACGCGACTTTTGCAAAAAGCTGCTTGTTGACCCTGGGATATCAAAACACTTCTTTAGAAACTGTTGTGGATCTGACTAGCTACAAGGCTTGCTGGGTTCAGAAAGTGATCGCTTTCACAGCATTGGGTCCACAAATGGATTTGGCTTTTTCGGCATCTCCAGCTCAGGCGGGGCAGTATGCCTATGCGCACCTGCTGGTTTCCTCCGGAGCAGTTAAGCAAGTGAATTAATACAGGATTGTTAAATCCATTGATAAGACAAAGGCGGCCCGCGAAATTTCCCGGGCCGCCTTTCATTTGATATCTCTCTCCAACTTAGAGTTAATTCGCAAGTTTAATCCGGAATAAGTACAATTCATTTATTCTCGCATCCAAGGCGTTTTCAGGACTCTTCCAAAGAATAATCCTCGTCTTCCGCAGGCTCATTTAAGTCTTTATCTTCTTTTAGAAGACCTTTACTTGTGGCTCAGTAATAGAATAAATGTTTCACCAAAACAATTGTGAAAATGAAATTAGTACAAAAATTACCCATCGCCCTCAGCCTCGCATGCGCCATGATGCTGAGCAGCTGTTCGAAAGAAGACACCCTGGCACCGCAACCAATGGCGGGAAGTGTGAATGAGCATTCCGGCGCGAAGACGAATGCGGGAGAGGAAGGAGCAGCCCCTTATTTTGCATCAACATTTGGGGTAACCGGTTTTGAAAAGTATCCTATGGACTGGATCAAAACGACAGGGCCAGGCGAATCAATACCCGCAGGCTCGTCGTCACTTACATCACTTTGGGGAATTGTGAACTGGAGCCCATTAGTGAATCCAAAATGGGTGAAGCCATTACCAGCGGTTCCTGGAATTCCAGCGGCAAATACTGTGGTAACAGTCAAGAGCTTTGCTCATACCGCTGCCGAGAGCAGTGACAAATCAAGTGTATTCACATGGCTTAAAAACTTAAAGCCGGGAAAAACGTACGTGGTTACATTTTATGTGGCAAGTACCATAGTTAATGGGCTTGGAAGCAATGGCGAGAGATCTGTGTATGCAACCTCTGCCGAGATCAAAATTTTAAATGTTAACGGCGGAAGCAATACAACGAATATCGGCTTTTATGGACAAGAGGCTACATGGGTAAAAAAGACAATTACATTTAAAGCGAACGCTGATCAAGCCAAATTTTCTTTCTCAGGTTTAACGCCGCTAGGAAATGTGTATTCTTACATTCATCTTTTTGTGGATCGCAATTCGATAAGGGAGTTAAATGCCTTTCAGCCAATGGTAGTTCAATAATAAGCATAGGCCAAGGAAATCTTTCATTGTCTCAATTACTTGCCGTCTTAGCTTTTGCTAAGGCGGCATTTCTTTGCATTAAATTGTCAATGTCCTGAGCGAGCTACCTGGAACATAACACTAGTAAATACTACAATACGACTATCACTACTGTTCTTGGATTTATCGCTTCAGCCGAAGAATAAGCCCAAGTGTCCCTCAACTCATTTTAGGACCATTATTCATTTGCAAATGCCCTTTTTTGTAGCCAGTAACAAAAACAAATGTTCAACTACAGATTTTTCAACAATGAATTTAGTACAAAAATTACCGATCGGTTTAGGGCTGGCTTGCATGATGATGCTGAGCAGCTGCTCGAAGGAAGATGTATCTGCGCCCGAGCCGCAGGTGGGTGGGGTGAATGAGAGTTCGGGGTTGAGGGAAGAAACTGGCGGCGTAGTGGCATTGCCCGTATTTCCTTCGACAATTGGTGCCACAGGTTTTAATATATATCCAGCGCATTGGAAAAGAGTGGTAATACCTAATCTTAATGCATTAACTTTGAATGTATTGCCAACAGGCACATCAACCTCCACCCACCTGTGGGGAAATGCATCATTGCCCTGGACAAAGGCGATTCAAGCAATCAATGAAGTACCAAACGGAAGTCAAATTGTAACTGTTACTTCCAGCAAATCCAATTTTTTTTATCTCACTGACCACTCGGCTGTCAAAACAACGATTAAGAATTTAAAACCGGGAAAAAAATATTCTCTGACCTTCTATGTTGCAAGCACCCATAAAAATGTCGTTCCTGCACCATTTACATCAGGTTATGCCAAAGAAGCAGGTATTTCCTTAAGCTACTCCGGCCCTAACGGTTCTTTTAGTAAAGCATACTATGTCGACTTAAACAACAAAGAGGCGGTTTGGGTATCGAAAACTATAATATTTGACACGATCGGAGCCACGGAGGTTGATTTCGGTTTCGCTTGTGCCTCCGCAAAAGATGGAGAATATTCATATGCAAATATCTTTGTGGACAAAAACTCCATCAAAGAAGTAAACTAAGTACTTCAATGTCAAATGCAAAGGCCGCCCGGAATCGTCTGAGGCGGCCTTTGCTTTATAATCTGCACTCAACCTACTTACCATCCCCTATTTCATGCCAGTCGGAAATAGGAACATCGGAGTCTCCTGGCATCAATACTAACCCACTTGAAAAAGCGAATTGGCATTTCCAGGCAGAGCTTATAGAATAAACTGTCAGTTTTTGTTAGCGTCCGATGCGAGTTATGTCGAGCGATAAATTCACAATAACTACAAAGCGGTAATCACAAAATAAGTCAAATAAGTCCCTTTTCACCGCAGAATAGCCCTTACTGCACGGCTACTCATTTTCAAGGACTTATTCCCCGCCCGCCCACTTCATTTGTTGCCAGTAACAAAAACAAATGTTCAATTACAAATTTTTCGAAAAATGAATTTAGTACAAAAATTACCGATTGGTTTAGGGCTGGCTTGCATGATGATGCTGAGCAGCTGCTCGAAGGAAGATGGAGTGGCGCCGGCGAGGCAACCTGATGCTGAAAGCATAGTCGCATCGGGCGCGAATTTAAAGACTCGTGGTTACACAATTCCGTCGACCCAAGGGCCTGTTACAGGTAATGCAAGTTCTTCTAGTTTATTGCCAGGTTGGAATGTGGAAAGTCCCTCACTTGCTGGCGTGTCAAATTACAGTAACATACTAGGCGATCCTTTGGCCCCTTGGCAAAATCCTTTGCCAGTCGTATTTCCAGGCCCGTCTAGTTTTGTAACGATAAAGGCATTTAAGTCAGCGCCCGCCCATTCTGCTATTGGAATGAAAGGATTAATCCCTGGGAAAAAATACAAAGTAACGTTCAGTCTTTCTACCTCAAAGCGTTTGGGCTCTCAAATGCCATATAGTGAAAGTGCGGACGTCAGGGTAGGTGATTTGGATCCCCACATTGCTAAAAAAACAATATACTTCGCTGGGAAAGAGGGGCAATGGATAACAGATAGCATTATTTTTACGGCCACGAAAGAGACTCACGGATTTTACGTCTTTTCTCGTCCTGATACTGAGAATGTATTCACTTACCTTAATATCCTTGTGAAAGAAAACGCGCTGCAACAGTTGGATTGATAATTATTGTAATGAATGTTAATGAAAAGGCCGCCCGGAATCGTCTGAGGCGGCCTTTGCTTTAATACAATTTATCAAAATCACTTCCACTTCTCCCCCAATACCTTCATCCAATATCCCCCAACCACAGACCTCGCGCGAAACCCTACCGACTTGCCGTTCATTGTTTCATGCCAGTCGGAAAGGGGGATGCGATCCGGGGTTTCCATAGCGTATTTGTAAACGGGTTTGATCAATGCTTCAAAGTCGGATTGATTTTTAGCCAGGGTTGCGGTCCAGACTATCCAATCGGACTTCGTATAAGTTTTGCGGCTGTCGAGCGGGAGGCCGAATGGTTTTTGCTTGGTGAGATAATATTTGATCTCCTTTTCTGCAACCGTTTTCGGGAATACGTTCAGTTGCAAAAGTTCATCCCAAACGAGGTTGTATTTCTGGCTCCATGAATCTTTGTTGTCGAATGTGAGGGCATAGTGATCACCGCTGTCAGCCAGCTCCATCCACTTCTTGGCGAAGTCTTTTACCAATGCATTTACTTCTGTGGCTTCCCTGGTTTCACCCAGTTGCCCGGCCATTTTTGCATAAGAAGCTAATCCCATAATAGCCTTGATCGACAAGTTGGCATTGCGGGCGAGGTGACCTGCAAAATCGTCGGTGCAAAGCTGGTTGGCAGGGTCGAAGCCTTCTTTTTTCAAATAGTTGGCCCAGACAGAAAGCGTTTTCCAGTGCTTTTTGGCAAATTCAATATTGTTCTCAGCTTTACAAATGGCGTAAGTCAGCGTCAGCATGTTACCCGATTCCTCCACGGGCATGTCTTCGCCGTAAGTCTGGCCGTTTGCAAGGGGATATGTGCCCACATCATGCGCAGCAAAGGGTTTCGTCCATTTGCCGCTTTCTGAATAATAGAAGATTGGTTCCATCATTCCTTTCAACAATGTTGGATTATAAAGCAGGAATAACGGTGCCGACGGATAAGTGATGTCAACCGTCCCTATGGACCCGTTGCTGAAATTTTCTTTGGATAAAAACAATGGCATGCCCGAAGGATCTGCGACAAGCTTATGTGCGGAAATGGCCTGTCTGTAAGCCAAAACGCAAAGCTCGGCATATTGTTTTCCGCCCGCTTTCAACGCATCCTGATAAATCATTTCGTCCGTGGCCTCACATTGTTTCATCACTTTATCAAAGTCCCTTTCCGCGTCTGCCAGCTCACGTTCGATGGTTTTGTCACCTTCCTTATTCCACCAGGGGCGCAGGTTTTGCCCAAAATACTGGACTGAATACACATCATCGTATCCTATTATAGCATGAATTGATTTGCTTTCGGGGCCTATTTTGTTGCCAAAGGCAAGCACGTAAGCCATAGATCTCGTGTCTGCATTTGCGGCAGTTTGCTGGTTTGCAGTGACAGCACCACTTTTTGCAAACATTTCAATTAATTCCTCCGACGGGCCAAATCCGGAGCTTTTAACAAATCTATGCGGAGCCGACAAGAAGGCACGGCCCCAATCGATGCGCACATCGTCACCTTTACGGCCCAGCACTTTCTGTTCCGTATTGGTGAGGGACAGCAGGAAAAAATCATCCCGGGCTTCGCGTTTGCCCGTTACCTGCTGACTGTTGTCGTTGACGGCCCAAAGACCTGATATTGCATTCAGGATTTCTACCTCATGTGCTTGTTTATCAGTAGATTCTACATCGTAAACTACATAATTGACAGGCCGCGAGATCAGGTGCAAATCTTTGAGGATAAGTGGCGCCACAAAACGCGCTTTTAACTGAATAGGCCCTGCCTGGAAGGTGTAAATCGTCTGCGTGGCTTTCATCTCGAATGCGATCTGTTTCGCGGGCTGAATCACCTGAGCTCCTTTCAACATGATTTCATCCGAAAGCCCAATGTCGATATAACCGGGGCCTGCACCGTTTTTGCAATAGGCGGCTAAGATATTTTTACCTTTTTTAAGCACTTTTTTTGCCGAAGCGCCAATCGGTTTAAATTCGTAATCGCCAGTGTAACAGGGGGAACAGTCAAATGCAGGAATGCCGTTAATATAAACCTGCACGTCATCGTCGTGGAAAATGTTCAGTGTTGGTTTTTCAAAATCGGCGGTTGTCAATGTGAACTCGCGGCGGTACCACACTTCCTTGGGGAATACGGTACCTGTTTTCACCATCGCATCATTCCGGTCTTTGGTGCCGAAGGGCGCGTCTCCCTTTTTCCAGCCGGCGTCGCTGAAATCTGCCTTATACCAGTCTGCTGCTGGTTTTTCGGTGGTATAGCTGGCCTGATATTTCGCTTGTTTTGCAGTTGAAATGATGATTTTGAAAACAGGGCTCGGAGCGCCCATAAACCTGTAAGTCTTGCCATCAACACGGATCAGCCCGTCCATCGGATGCGGTTTCCCCGTCCAGTGTTTTGTAACAGAAGCATTCAACGCATCACCAAAGGACCAGACACTCGTATAAGGGTCAATCGTAACAAGTGGAGTAGCCGGCGGGCGAAATGTTTGGGCAAAAAGAGAGAACGAAGTAAGGGACAGTAGCAAAAAAGACAAGCATCTATTCATGAGCCAGCAGATTTAGGATAATTTGACGTTGAAGAAACTTTCGCAATAATAAGGATTAGCACGAAAGTTAGTAATTACCGTCAGCTAAAGCAGACGGTAATTGATTATCGAGTCACTTCCCATCTGCTTCAGCTGACGAGAAAGCCTCACTTGTTCAGAAACGCTGCTTTTCCGCTGTCCAGGAACGATGCAAAGTTGGCAGGGTTGAGATCGTAGTTTTTAGGCTTTACAAGCAAATTGCCTTCGTGATCGACCAGACAATAGTGCGGCTGCGCATTGTTGTTGTACTTCACAATCTGCAAATCAGCATTCTGGGCGCCTATCGTTTTCTTGATTTTGTTATCATATTTGGAAGTATACCACTGCGATTCCGGCAATTCGGTTTTGTCGTCGACATAAAGCGCGACGATTACATAATCGTTTTTAAGTCTTTGCAAAACCGCAGGATCAACCCATACCCTCGCCTCCATTTCGCGGCAATTGACGCAACCGTGTCCGGTGAAATCGATAAAAACTGGCTTATTTACTTTTTTTGCGTATTCCAGTCCCTCCTTATAGTCGAAAAAACCGTTGAGCTCGTGCGGTAAATGAAACAGATCAGCATATTTTCCAGCGATTTCACTGCTGCTGCCAGCAGCGGTGCCGGCACTTCTTTTGTTGAGGTCAAAGTCTATGGTAGACTGGGGGGGAAGGTAGCCTGCCAATGCTTTCAGCGGAGCACCCCACATGCCTGGCAGCATATATATTACAAATGTGAAAGTGATAATGCTGAGCAGAAGCCGGGGCACGCTTACTTTTTCTAGAGGTGAATCGTGAGGTGTCCTTATTTTGCCCAAAAGGTAAAACCCGAGCATGGCAAAGATGACGATCCAGAAAGCCAGGTAAATCTCACGGTCAAGCAGTCCCCAGTGATAAACCTGATCTGCAATACTGAAAAATTTCAAAGCCAGCGCCAGTTCCAGGAAGCCCAGCACTACTTTTACGGTATTCAGCCAGCCACCCGATTTCGGTAAAGATTTGAGCCACTGCGGAAACAATGCAAACGAAGTAAACGGGATCGCAAATGCAGCCGAAAATGCTGCCATACCTATAATAGGTTTCACCACCTCGCCACCTGCTGAGGCTACCAGCAAACTCCCGACGATCGGCCCGGTGCAGGAAAAAGAAACCAGTACCAAAGTAAACGCCATAAAGAAAACGCCGGCATAACCGCCTTTATCCGCTTTCTGATCCATTTTATTCACAAAACCACTCGGTAATACGATCTCGAAAAGCCCCAGAAAGGAGAGTCCGAATACGATAAAAATGGCGAAAAACAGCAGGTTGGGCAACCAGTGCGTACTTAGGAAATTGGCAAACGCAGGGCCATTCAGCCTCGAAACCAATGTGCCTATTAATGTATATATCAAAATGATCGACGCGCCGTAAACAAACGCTTTCACTTTGCCGCCCTGTTGGTTAGTAAAGTAGCTCACCGTCATCGGGATGATCGGGAACACGCAGGGAGTAAGTAAAGCGACCAGACCCGAAAGAAATGCAGCCAGCGCAAAAGCCCATAAAGAGCCGTCGGCAACATTAGTATCTTCGGGATTGTTATTGGCCGAGACCGGTTTTTCAGAGGTTTCGGAAAAAGTACTGTCGGTATGCACAGGTGCAGCAACGGCAGTAACAGACTGAGCGGAATCGGCGGAAGCTACTGGATTTTGATCAGTTGCGTTATTCTCTGGTTGCGGGGCGGCCCCTGCGGCAGCGACCTTCAAACCTTTAAATTCGAAATCTTCCCCTCCCGCAATACACATGCCGGTAACGTGGCTGCAGGTTTGGTATTCAGATGTACCCTTGATAACAGGGTTATCTGTAAGGATCTTTATCGTTTGCTTAAAAACGCCCTTTCCTTCAAAATACTTAACATTTCCGCCCCAAACCTCTTCAAATTTCGTCTTCGGATTTTGCGGTTTAAGTTTCCCAACGACTTCGTACGTATTGTTCTTTTCAAAAGTAAAAGTCGTAAGCATCGGCCCCAGGTCAGGATCGAAGTCGGAGGAGTACATATACCAATCTTTTTCGATTGTTGCAGTAAAGATCAGGTCTATAGTTTCACCCTTTTTCACCTCAGGCTTGGATAGCGTATAAGTCCATTTTGCCTTTGGTTGTTGAAGCTGCGCAATTGCCGAAATCGAGATAATGGAGCAAATGCAGAGCAATAGGGTGGTAATACGTTTCATGTCAATAGCTATTATTCAGTAGAGCTGTGGTCTCATATTGAACGTAATTTTGGCAAAAAAATTCATCAAGTGAAATTCTGGTTTTCTCCGCCCCCGGTTTCTGTTACCTTTGCCGACTGAAATTCCGTGAAGCAAATCTGACCTTATGCCAAAGCCTTTATACATCGTCAAAATCGGGGGTAATGTAATTGATAACCCGGAAGCCTGCGAACGTTTCCTCGCTGATTTCGCCAGACTGGATGGGTTAAAGATCCTGGTACACGGCGGCGGAAAGGTAGCTACACAGATCGCCGCAAAGTTACAGATCGAAACGCAGATGGTCGATGGCCGGAGGATTACAGACAAGCCTATGCTGGATGTGGTAACGATGGTGTACGGTGGTTTGGTTAACAAAAACCTGGTTGCCCGGTTGCAGGCGTTACAATGCAATGCAATTGGCCTCACCGGCGCTGACGGTGGAATCATACGTTCCGTAAAACGTCCCCTGAAAACGATCGACTATGGTTTCGTGGGTGATATTGAGGAGGTTAATGCCAAGCAAATCATGGCATTGCTCAACAGCAACCTGGTTCCGCTCATTGCTCCGTTAACGTATAGTGATGAAGGGTTACTTCTTAATACCAATGCTGATACAATGGCGTCCGCTATTGCCGTTGCTATGGGGGGAGAATTTGGGGTTAATCTGATCTATTGTTTCGAGAAAAAAGGCGTGTTGTCCGATCCGGAAGATGACGACTCGGTCATTTCAAACCTTACTCCGGAATCTTACGAATCTTTCAAATCTTCCGGTGCTATATATAAAGGAATGATCCCTAAGCTCGATAATGCTTTTGCTGCGCTGCGCGCCGGGGTGACGCGCGTAAGCATCTGTCACGCAGACGACCTGCTCAGGTCGACGCGGTCGGCGGCTGGCACTGCAATTACACTTTGAAACATCGTTTTCTGCGCAAAGACGTTCATTCAAAATTTTCTTACTAAACTCCAAATTTTGTTCGGCCAAAAGTGTATGGCCGCAAAATAAACTGTCTATTTTCTTCAAAAAATCTACTTTTTGCGCTCAGTTAATAATTTTTTTTAAAAACAATTGAGGTGTTAAAAAATTTAATGTTAAAATTGTGTTAATTTTATAGTCCTCATCTAATACGCGACCTAATTATGCGAAAAAATCTACTCAGGCTTTTCGTCATGTTTTTGATGTTAAGCAGTCCTGTTTTCGCCCAGACTATCACTGGGACCGTCAAATCAGGAACAGACGGTACCACCTTGCCAGGTGTTTCTGTCTTGGTAAAAGGCACGACAAACGGTACTACGACAGATGCTTCCGGAAATTTTTCTATTGGGGCAACTTCTGGTAACACACTGGTATTTTCTTATATCGGCTACAAAACGATTGAATCGCCGGTTGGAAGCCAGACGGTACTTGACATTACCTTATTGGAAGATGCCAATCAGCTTGGTGAAGTAGTTGTTACGGCATTGGGTATTTCCAAAGAGCAGCGGGCAGTAGGTTATGCAACTGCGATCGTCAACAATGAAGCGCTGATCAAAACCGCGTCTCCTAACTTCGCGACTGCACTTTACGGAAAAGCACCGGGTGTGACGATCAACGCGACTCCGGGTGGCGCAACTTCCGGGGTAAGTATCAACATCCGCGGTTTCAGCTCGATTACCGGTAACACGCAGCCATTACTCGTATTGGATGGTATCCCCATTCGTAACGGCGAGTCAAGAAACGGCGATTACTGGGGCGACCAGCGTTTGCGCGGTAACGGTCTTCTGGATTTGAACCCTGCCGATATCGAAAACATTTCGGTATTGAAAGGTGCTTCTGCTGCTGCATTGTACGGTTCGGAAGCGGTAAACGGTGTTTTGCTTGTTACTACCAAAACGGGTAAAGGCAAAAAAGGGCTGGGCGTTGATTTCAATGCAAGCTACAATGTAGACAAGATTGCTTACCTGCCGCGCTACCAGAATGTACGCGGCCCTGGTTATCCTTTGAACTACAATAATGGTGGCCAGGATGCCGCCGGATTTATCTACTATGATACCGACGGTGACGGTACGAAAGAAACAAGAGGTTTACTTGGAGCAACTGTAAACTTTGGCCCTAAGTTCGATGGCCAGCCTGTAATGTCATGGGATGGAAAAATCAGACCTTATGTCGCTTCTAATAACAGCTATGCTGATTTGTTCGAGAATGCGAGCAGCTCCAATATCAACCTTTCTATCTCGAAAGCTACTGACAATGCGAATATCCGCTTTTCATTCACCCGCCAGGATAATGGAATGATCAGCTATGACGCCAAAAACAGCAAGAATATCGCTAACCTGACCGCCAGCTTCAACCTTAACAAAAAGTTGAGAACGGATTTGATGGTGAATTACGTAAATCAGAACACGTACAACAGACCATTTAAAGTGGATCGTATGATCAACAACTTTACAGGTATGATGGACCGTTTCGAATCAGCTGATTGGTACAATGAAAAATATCAGACTAGTCTGGGATACAAATTCGTAAATGGTGCGGGAACCCAAAGTTTGACTCCTGACGAAAATATTCGTTATAATGGATTCAAAGGCGATATCGCGGATTACGTTTGGAATACAAGAAAAAACAAGTCATATGAGTATAGTGACCGTGTAATTGCAAGTATTACGCAGCACTGGGACATCCTGGAGAGCCTGAAACTGAGAGGCCGTATCGCTACCGACTATACCAATGAAAGATTGGAAAGCCGTGGTTACAGCGCTGTTCCTCTTGCATTTGGTTACTCCGGTGATTTCGGGATGAACAACAACCTGTACAATAATGTATACGGTGATGTTCTTTTGACTTATACCAAAAAAATCGGTGAAGACGCTACATTTTCGGCATTGGGAGGTTATACAGCTAACAGAACGCTGAACACATTTGTGTCAAGATCTACCAACGGTGGGTTGAGCACTGAAAATTTCTTCGATGTTTCTGCAAGTGTGAACGTTGCAGGTGGGAAGGAAACAAGAAGCAGATACCTGAGAGACGCTTACATGGGTACTGTTAACTTCGATTACAAAAACTTCCTGTTTGTGGAAGGTACTATCCGCAGAGACCGTACTTCTACTTTGGCAAAAGGGAACAATGCATTCGTTTATCCTTCTGTGAATGCCAGCTTTGTATTTACTGATGCGCTTTCAATGCCTTCCTTCCTAAGCTATGGTAAACTGAGAGGCTCATTCGGGGTTGTGGGTAATTATCCTGAGATCTATCGTGCAAACGTGGCATTCAATCAGGGTAATCTGGGTATTCAGGAAAAAGGCGGCGCGTCGGTTCTATATACTTACATGACTGATGAGCGTGGCAACGACCTGATCCGTCCTGAGCAAAAACGTGAATTCGAATTTGGTTTGGAAACGAAATTGTTCAAAAACCGCATTGGTCTAGATATCGCATACTACAACGCACAGATCGTCGACCAGATTCTTCCCCTTAATATTGCAACGACGACAGGTTCAAGAACAATTCTGACCAACATCGGAACATTGAGGAACCAGGGTGTGGAAGTTGCTTTCAATGTAAGCCCGGTTAGAGCTACTAATCTAAGCGGTTTCAACTGGGACCTGACCTTAAACCTGGCAAGAAACATCAATAAAGTAGAGAAGCTTGCAAATAACTCGAAAGAATTGCTGCACGCTGATTATGATGGAAACGCTGCTCAGGTACGATCGATCGTGGGTCAGCCGATGGGAGATATTTACGCGCATGGTATTTTGAAAAATGCGAAAGGACAGAATGTTGTCGGACCAAACGGTTTGTACCAGTTGGACGGAGTTAACTGGATCAAAGTAGGTAATGCAATGCCTAAGCTAACCGGTGGTCTTATCAACGCTTTCAGCTACAAAAACTTCACGCTTGATGCCGTTGTGGATTTCAGAATTGGAGGTCACATCATGCCGACCGGTATCAACTGGATGACTTCCAGAGGTTTGACTGAAGAAAGCCTTAACAATATGGATAAAGAGCGTGGCGGCTTGTCATACTATGTTGATGCAAATGGAAAAGGCGTTCAGACTTCCGAATCAGCCGGACCAACAGGTCAGCCGGTTTATCATGACGGTATGCTGATGGAAGGTGTAACAGCAGCTGGTGAAGTGAATACAAACGTGGTTTCTCAGGCGACATACTATAACGCAACTTACAACTGGGGTGGTCCTCAGTACGGGAATTCGCGTTACGAGCTGTTTATCCAGGAAAACACCTATTTTAAAATGCGTGAGCTCTCACTTGCTTATCGCCTTCCTTCCAACATCGGAAGAAAGCTGGGTGCTCAGAATATTTCGCTGTCGGTTTTCGGACGTAACCTGTTCTTCCTTTACAGAACTGTAAAAGACCTGGATGCAGAGCAAACCAACATCAGTACCAGGTGGTATGAGAACATCAGCAATGCGGGTAGCAATCCTTCTTTCCGTACTATGGGTGTTATGCTGAGAGCCAGCTTCTAATTTTAAAATGATCATGACAATGAAACAGATATCATCATTCATATTGGCGGGACTAATGCTGGTGGCAGTGTCCTGCAAAGAAACCGAGTTTACTGAAAGGTACCCGGACCCTGCAAAAATTGCTGAGACATCCGTGGAAAAGCAGTATACAGGTATTATGTATAGAAACCGGGAATGGGTATTGCCGGGATACGGAAATTACTTTGTAACGTTACGCACGTCCATTAACCGTTACACACAGGCGGTTGGGTGGCCTTTTGAATCTGGAAATTATGTTCCTGGTTCGGCCGGAGCGCAGGATCTTTGGTTTAATTACTACCACACATTATCGCAGTTTCGCGAAATGGAGCGGGTATACGCAACCAGGCCAGCGGCGGAGCAAACAGACAAGCGGATCTTCCTGGTCACTGCAAAGATTTATCTGTATGACTATACGCAGCGCCTTGTAGATATCTTCGGTGCAATACCTTTTACTGAGGCTGGAATGCTTAGCGCTAACAATGGTGACTATGCTGTATCCAATGCGAAGTTTGATAGCGCCGAATCCATCTATACACTGATGCTGGACGATCTTAAAGCAATAGCGACGGAGTTAAATACCATTCCCGCAAATCCAGGCTTTAAGAACTATCAACAAGCATTCAAAACGGCTGATATAGTAAACAAAGGAAGTGTTGATCTGTGGAAACGCTACTGCAACTCACTTCGCCTGCGTATGCTAAGCCGTGTGTCTGGTGCTCCTGATTTCAAAGCAAGAGCTACTGCCGAGATGAATGAAATTCTGACGAACACAGCCAATTTCCCAATTGTTGAAACCAACGAGCAAAATATCCAGATGAATGTCTATGACGTCAACACGGATGTCAATTCAAAAGGATTTAAGGATGGTATTGCCTCTGGCGGCGGAGATTGGTTTGGAAATACTGCCGGTAAAAAGATCATCGACCACATGAATACCAATGCAGATCCACGTTTGCCGATCATTTTCGAGCCTGGCCAAAAAGCGAAGGGAGTATATGCAGGTATTGACCCGCTTGCTACCAATGCGATGCAATTCACAATGTATCAGGATGGACTGGTGTCGATCTACAACCGCTATACATTGAGCCACAACCAGTTTTTCCCAGGTGTGATCATCAATGCAGCCCAGGTGAACCTGATCAAAGCAGAGTACTATCTGAACACTGGAAATGACGCTTTGGCAAAAACGGCTTATGAGGCCGCCATTTCACAATCCGTCAAATTCTACAACGGCATACTTGCAATCACCAATGCAACCGGCATTTCCGACGCGACTATTCCTAGCCCTGCAACTGATGCTTCGATAACTGCATACATCGCAGGAAAAGGTGTAAACTGGACTGCTGCTGGCACTCCCGCTGCAAAGTTAAGCCTGATCGCTACACAGAAATGGTTGCATTTCAACCTGGTACAAGCCTACGAAAACTGGGCCGAAGTGCGCAGAATGGATGTGCCTACATTGCAGTTTCAGACTGACAATGCGAACAACCAGACTTTGCCTCCGGTAAGATGGACTTACCCGGGCCATGAGGCTACTTACAACCCTGAAAACTACGCTTCTGTAAGAGATACGGATAAATTGACGCAGCGGATTTTCTGGGATGTTAAATAATTGACCCTGATTAAAAGAATAGATTTAGTTAACATTTAGAAAGAGGTAGACCAGCTGGTCTGCCTCTTTTTTTTCGTGAAGGATTATCTTTTAAGATTTTTTAGAACCAGTAACTGAGGAAAGGAAGTTGTTCCGCGGGCCATTAAGCTGGTTATTTCTCCTATTGTGTGAAAATACGAACCCAGAATAATGTCGAAATCCCCATCCTGATCCAGGTCTCCTACTTCCATGGTAAGCCATTTGCCGGCGGCTGCCGGCGGGGTTGAGTAAGCGTTAAAGGTCAACTTACCTTCATTGGAAAGATATATAAATCCGTGTGCCGGATTTTCCAGATCACTGTAAAAGGAGATCGCGGCAATATCCAGGTCTCCGTCTCTATCAAAATCTCTTGCGACCGCCTTGCTGGCGCCGTGCAGCGGATAAAACCACGCGAGCTTGAAGTTATCCTTCCCATCATTAAGATAAAGCCTGACACCATGATAGTTCTTAGCAACTGGTGAGAGATCCCAATTGTCGCCGTTCGTAGCGAGAATATCCTGAAATCCGTCTTTGTTGAAATCCACCAGCTCGAAGTAAGCCATTCCGTAGGACGGCGGAAATTGCAACAATACCTTTTCCCTGAACTTTCCGTTTCCAAAATTATAGAAGATAGAAATCTCTTCCCTGGCCTGCGCCATTAATGCGATTATGTCCGGTTTTTTATCTTTATTAAAATCAAAAATTTCCGTTTTCCTCGCGCCGGGCAGCTCTTTCAGAATATGTTCTTTCTCTGATTTAAAATCGTCAAGCCAGAATAGTTTTCCACTGTGATTACCAAAGCCGGAGATCAGGGCGTCGGCTTTCCCGTCCATATTCAAATCGCCGGAGGTGAAATGTACAGGCCTCGGAAGTTGCTGAATGTTAACGATTTCCTGGGTCGGGATAGCGGCTTTCGATACAGACATTAATCTGCCGGTTCGCTGGTCGGAAGGTTTGAAAACGCCAATTGTCAGCAGTCTCGGTGCAGCGTTTTCAGGGAAATCGATATCAGTAGGAGCGGAGTCGATCCAGAAATTTTCTTTCGGCTGCATTGCAATGTCGAGTGTAATCAATGCATTTTGATCGTCGCCTACATACAGTTGCGAGGTAGTAGCGTCGAATTTAAGTAAGGTGGTTTTGGGGACCGCAATATTCTCAAGACTCACATATTGCCCGGAAAACATCGAAAGAGAATCAGAAACGGGCTTTTGAGCGACCTGCGGGAGCGGCTGGACCGGCGCTTCATGCTGGTAATATGCTACGATCTTTTTCCATTCTGCTTCTGAGATCAGCGGTGTTTCAGGGTAAATATTCAGCTGTCGAATGATCTTTTCTTCTTCCGGGATCAAATCTGCAAGTGGATTTTGGCCGGCGAATCGAAGTCCGAGCCGCTCGCCCATATTGGGCAGTACGCTGGTAACCCAGGTATTTTTGTCTAATAACGCCGGTTCAGGAAAGAGATGACAGCGCTGGCAGTAATCTTTCGCAAGCAGCTTTCCCTCGGCAACGGAGTCGGCAGGTAGTTTTTGAGTAAAAACAATAGCATTTACTTCCGGCCTTTTCCAGGCCAGGTTTGCCGACAGGCAGCCACTCCAAATCAAGAATGAAAGAAACAGTCCTTTTTCTGGAGTGCGCATCATGGTCAGCTTATCAATTGATCAAGCGCTTTCTGTACTTTTTCAAAACCAAATGCCGCAAGTTCTTTTTGCATTCTGGCACTGATCTCGGCAGTTTGCAGATTCCCGATACTACCTTCGTGGGTGTGTTTCAGATCGCGCGGCGCAATGTAACTTCCATCCCCGATTTCACTCCCAACCTGGCGATAGGCATCCCGAAAAGGTACACCATTGATTACCAGCTCATTTACACGCTCCACACTGAATAGCAGATCATACTTCTGGTCATTCAGTAAATCGGACTTTACTTTCATATTTTCCAGCATGAAAGCAGCAATATCCAGACAGTCGAGTATTTCGTCAAATGCAGGCATCAATATCTCTTTCAGCAGCTGCATATCTCTGTGATAGCCGGAAGGCAGGTTGCTCAAAACCATTGTTACCTCCATCGGCAGGGCTTTCATCCGGTTGGTTTTAGCTCGAAGCAATTCGGCCACGTCCGGATTTTTCTTATGCGGCATAATGCTGCTACCAGTGGTTAGATCATCTGGTAAAATTATAAATCCAAAATTCTGGCTATTGTACAGGCAAACGTCCATCGCCAGCCGGGAAACCGTAGCAGCAAGCGACGAAATGGCGGTGAGCGCGGCCTGCTCGGTACGGCCGCGGCTCATTTGCGCATACACAACATTGTGGTGCATCCCTTCAAATCCCAGTAACTCGGTGGTGAGTTGCCTGTTGAGCGGAAATGAAGAACCATAACCCGCCCCGGATCCCAGCGGATTGCGGTTTGCGAGCCGGTAAGCCGCATTTATCTGTATAATATCATCAATCAATCCCTCTGCATAAGCTCCAAACCAAAGCCCGAACGAAGAAGGCATCGCGATTTGTAAATGCGTATAGCCGGGCAGCAGATCGTTTTTATGTTCTTCGGATTTTGCAGCTAATACATTGAAAAGCTTTTCCGTAGCAGTTGCCACGTCAAATAACCGCGCGCGGGTGTAGAGTTTCATGTCTACCAGCACCTGGTCATTCCGGGAGCGCCCGCTATGAATTTTTTTACCGGTATCCCCAAGTTTTCGGGTCAAAAGCAGCTCCACCTGCGAATGCACATCTTCTACACCGTCTTCAATCACAAACTCTCCATTCTTAACCTGTTCGTAAATATGTTTCAGCTCTGCGGTCAATACTTTCAGGTCATCAGAGGTCAGCAGACCGATGGTTTCGAGCATAATGGCATGTGCAATATTGCCAAGTACATCGAATTCCGCGAGGTTAAGATCCATTTCACGGTCTCTGCCAACGGTAAATCGTTCGATTTTTTCAGAAGTAACAGTATTTTCTTTTTGCCAGAGTTTCAAAATATGTGGCTGTTAGTGGATTAAAAAGGAAGCAATTGAGCCTCAAATTTACGCGCATTCGCGATTATAACCCTTATTCCGTCCACTGAAGTTGACGGAAATTTATGGTTTGGGATTTTTCAATATTATCTGCAGTTACTTCTGTAAAGGTTTATCGTCCAAATGCTATAACCTTCATCATTTATGAGCTGGACAAACATTTGGGTTCACGTCGTATTTGCAACCAAATACCGCCACCGTTTTCTCAACGACGAGATTCGTCTGACCATTTTTCTTCATATGAAGGAAAATGCTAATTTAAAAGGCATTCATATTGATGTGATTAATGGCTACCATGATCACGCGCATTGTCTGATTTCTATGGGGCGTGAGCAGTCACTGAGTAAGATCGTGCAGCAAATCAAAGGAGAATCTTCCTGCTGGATCAATCAGAATAAACTGACACGTAAAAAATTCGTCTGGCAAGACGACTACTGGGCCGCAAGTGTGAGCCAGCGGCACGTCGACCGGGTTAGGCACTATATTCTTAATCAGGAAGCACACCATTCGGCGAAGACATTCAAAGAAGAGATCAATGCTTTTGCAATGAAAAATAATTGGCCACAAGTGAATTAAAATCATCCATCAACTGAAGTCGACGGGTAATGATCAGGATTTGGGCAAGACCGCAAAAATCAATGACCGTTCACTTCAGTGAGCGGAATAGGGCTTCGCAGATCGCAGGGTATAGCGGGATCCGTCGACTGAAGTCGACGGGTAATGATTGGGGCTTGGCAAGACCGCAAAAATCAATGACCGTTCACTTCAGTGAGCGGAATAGGGCTTCGCAGATCGCAGGGTATAGCGCGATCCATCGACTGAAGTCGACGGGTAATGATCAGGGTTTGGTAAACCCGCGAAAATCAATGACCGTTCACTTCAGTGAACGGAACAAAACAAGACTAAAACAGCCTCTTAATAGCGACGAAGCGCTTCTGATAGTAGGATGCGTGCAGCAGATCGTAGCGGATGCCACCTTTGAATGCAGAGTGAATGAATTTCACATAACCCGGCGCGACTTCGGTAATAATGCCTACGTGTCCGATATGCTTACTTTTCGTGCTTTCACCTTTGAAAAAGATAAGATCTCCGGGCTTTGCATTATCTAGTTCGACGGTCTCGCCATGTTTGGCCTGTGCAGCGCTTGAGTGTGGTAGTGTAATATCAAGCTTGTTGAAGCAGTAGCGAACAAATCCGGAACAGTCAAAACCTTTTTTGGAAGAGCCGCCCGAGCGGTAAGGAATGTGTAAATGTTTCGTGGCAAAATTGACCAGGGACTGAACATTATTGAGAGAATCAGCCGCGACTTTGCTGGATTTCAGGTCGTTGCTATAAGCAGGCTGACCAAATGCATGAATGAAAAGCAAACCGGCAATTATAAAAACGAAACGCTTGGCAAATGTCATGAAGGGTAGGAGGTTGCGACTCTTGAACTCTCAAACAATAGATTCTACGGTTTTTCAGATTGAAAACGGTATAACGTAAAACTAAAAGGAACATTTTGAGTATCCTAATTCTAATTAATACTAATTTTTGGCAATATTTTGTAAATGACTGAGCGTAATGCGTTAAGCACCTACTCATTAAAGTAAAGCTTTAAAAGCCTTTTTGCCTACTTTTGTGCCTGATTAAGAACTGTCCGATTTAATGAAAATCCAGATGAATACTACCGACCGATATCTCCAGCGCGGTGTCTCGGCTTCGAAAGAAGATGTGCACAAGGCCATTGAAAAAATTGACAAAGGCATTTTCCCGAAGGCTTTTTGCAAGATCGTCCCGGATACGCTCGCAGGCGATCCCGACTATTGCACCGTTATGCACGCTGATGGTGCGGGTACCAAAACTTCCCTGGCGTATTTGTACTGGAAAGAAACGGGCGATATCTCAGTCTGGAAAGGCATTGCACAGGATGCGATAGTCATGAATACCGACGATCTGCTGTGCGTAGGAGCAACGGGCCCGATGCTGTATTCTTCTACGATAGATCGGAACAAGAACCGTATTCCGGGAGAAGTGATAGCGGAAATCATCAATGGTGCAGAAGAAGTGCTGGAAATGTTGCGCAGCTACGGCGTGGAGATTTACAGTACCGGCGGTGAAACTGCGGATGTTGGCGACCTGGTCAGGACAGTGACTGTGAATAGTACGGTTATCGCCCGCATGAAACGCGCAGCAGTTGTTGATAATGCGAACATTAGGCCGGGAGATGTGATCGTTGGGTTCGCTTCGTATGGTCAGGCGACTTATGAAACGCAATACAATGGCGGAATGGGAAGTAATGGCCTTACTTCTGCCCGACATGATATTTTAGGAAAGTATCTGAAAAAATACACGGAAAGCTTTGATCCGGAGGTAAATGACGAACTGATATACAGCGGAAGTAAAAATCTGACAGATGCAGTGGAAGGTACGCCGCTGAATGTGGGCCAGCTTATTTTGTCACCTACCCGCACTTACGCCCCTTTGGCCAAAGCATTGTTCGATGAAATTCGTCCGCATATCCATGGCATGGTACACTGCAGCGGCGGTGCGCAGACGAAGATTCTACATTTTGTTGATAACCTTCACATTATCAAAGATAACCTGCTACCCATTCCCCCACTTTTTCAGATGATCCGCGAAGAGAGCGGGACTGGCTGGGAGGAAATGTACAAGGTTTTTAATATGGGACACAGGCTCGAAATCTATTTGCCGGAAGAGTTTGCAGCGCAGGTAATTGCTACCGCAGATTCATTCGGAATAGCGGCACAGGTTGTAGGAAGGGTGGAAGAAGCACGTGAGAAGAAACTTACCATTGAAAGCGAATTCGGCAAGTTCGTTTATTGATAGAAAAACAATCAGATACCAGCGCCTCCCGGATAATACCCGGGAGGCTTTTTTATGTTTAAGAATATTTAAAAGGCATAGATATTGTAGAACAAACTCACAGGTTAGTAGAAATAGTATTAAGTATTTCGTTCAATCAAACATACTGATTATGAGAAAATTTAGCCGAATCAAAACAACACTGATCTTCACTGCTGCATTTGTACTTTTTACTTTCTTAAAAGCGACCTCTCAAAATCCGAATGTGGAGATCGATTTGGATAACCCGGCTATTTCAGGCCTGGATAATGCAATGCAGCTGACGCATGCAGGCGATGGTACGAACCGTATTTTTATTGCCGAAAGGGCAGGCACGGTAAAAGTGGTTTTGCCCGCTGCCCCTACCACAGCAGTCCCATTCCTTAACATGAATGATCCAACTGCTATCGTCAGGTCCGCGGATGGTGAAGATGGCTTGCTAAGTATTGCCTTTCATCCTCAATTTGAGACAAATGGCTTCTTCTATGTTTATTATACCAATCTCGGCGGCAACCTAGTGGTAGCCAGATATACAGCTTCCGGCAATACTGCCACATCAGCCAGCTATCAGCAGGTTCTCCTGATACCGCATCCCGGTGCTACCAACCACAATGGAGGCGAGTTGCATTTCGGGCAGGACGGTTTTCTGTATCTCTCTACAGGAGATGGGGGCGGCGCGAACGATGATGCAAACAACGCCCAGAATCCCGGAACCTGGCTCGGCAAAATTTTGCGGATCGATGTAAATGTACCTGATGGCGCTCCATTACCTTACCAGATCCCGGCTACGAACCCGATTCCAGGGAGCCCGGTTTTTGCTTTGGGGCTGCGCAATCCGTTTAGATGGAGTTTCGACCGGCTTACGGGCGACATGTGGATCGGTGATGTGGGCCAGGGTGCAAGAGAGGAAATCGATTTTCGTCCCCCTACTCTGATCGCCAATTCCAATTTTGGCTGGCGTTGTTTTGAAGGTGATATCCCAACTCCGGGAATCGACCAGACAGGATGTTTGCCGCCTGAAAATTATGTAGCGCCACTTTATGCCTACACCAATGGTGATGACCGTGGTAGGTCGGTAATCGGCGGAGTAGTTTACAGGGGAACGGCTTATCCGTTGATGTACGGATTTTATATAGGTACTGATTATTTCTCCGGTGATATTCACAAGATACTTCGGAGTCAGTCTTATATTGGTTATGAGGAGGGGCAACTTGCTGGTACCGTAGATATTGGCGAAGATGAGGCAGGGGAAATTTACGCGGTGAAAGCGAATGCCGTTTATCAGATTTATGCGGAAGAACCAATGCCCGTCAGACTGGCTAATTTCCAGGGAGAAAAAGGTAATGAAGGTATTAACCTAACCTGGAATACAACGATGGAAGAAGCATTTGGAAATTTTGAAGTCGAGTTCAGTACGAATGCACGCAACTTCGAAAATGTTGGTACGGTGCAGGCTGCAAATCACGCCACCGGCTCTGCTTACCGTTTTTCACATTTGACAAAAAACACAGGAAACCTATACTACCGGCTCAAAATGGTTGATCTGGACGAAACTTTTGAGTATTCCAGGATCATTACAGTAAAGACAGATGAAAAAATGGCCGGCGCGTATGTTAGGCCGACGATTATCAATGATAACAAGCTGAACCTAAACCTTGATCGCTCGTTTCAGTTCGTAGAGCTGGTGAATGCGAGCGGGCAGGTTTTTTTACGGGAAGAAATTACCGGCAAAAGCGGTGAGATCAGCATTCCACTACATGAGGCTACTTCCGGGCTATACATTGTCCGGCTGGAAGACCAGGATGGCATAGTTCAGCAAAAAGTAATTGTAACTGACTAGCGCCTGATTGATTTATAACATGACGATGATCCTTTCCCTGGCCTGGAAAGGATCATTCTTTTGCAGTAAGCACTTTAATTTCTACTATTTCCCGAACCCATCTCGCCGCCTTTTTATCTTTTGGCGCAATCAACCGAAACGGCCCTTCGCCTTTTGGGAGCGGCTCTCCGTCTTTTTCAAGCGCCAGCATGATTACCTGATCTGTGAATTCGGGATCAATCTCCGGTAGGGCATAAATGACTTCGTATCCGTCCGCTGCCTTGATCAGCACATATTTAAGCAGGTTTTTCCCCCGCAATTTCCCGCCAGCCGGTACCCCGGCCTTTTCCAGGATTTCAAATAATGCGACACCTTTGAAATCATGCTCTGTGCCGTGGTCACTTACTTTGCACGTAACTTGTTTATAGGAAGCCAGATCTTCCGTTTTTAGCTTCAGTTGCGTCGCTACTTCACCGCTCACTGTGAGGGTTTGTGCTAATGTCAGATTACCGAAAGCGAGCAGGAGCGACAATGTTACGGCCAGTTTCTTCAATGCTTTTAGTTTCATATTTCAGTCTGAATTAATTTTTTATTTATTATTTAAATAATTGAATACCAGGTTGATGAAGAAATTTCGACCTGCCTCCGGAAAGCCTTCTACCAGACTATAATTTTTGTCGAACATATTATTCACACCTCCCTCCGCGGATATAAACTTGAACATCCTGACCGAAGCCTTTGCATTGACCAGCATGTAAGCTTTTGCCTGCGTGCCGTAACTGGTACTGTAACGGTCGCTGTTATACTCCGCACTGACCAGCAGGTCGGCGCGTTTGAGAAACGAGAAATCCAGATAGCCGAAAACCTTATGTTCGGGCACATTAGTAAAGAAAATCTGTGGATTAGTTTTGTTTTTTCTCCTGATAAAAGAATAGTTGGAGCCGATTTTGAGATTGTTCAGGATGTTATAATCCAAACCAGCTTCCGCTCCGTAAAACCGGGCTTTTCCAGCGTTTTGAAGCTGAAACTTGCCGGGCTGGACATTGTCTACCTGCTGAATAATGTCGGTAATGCTGCTGTTAAAGAGACTTGCCTGCCAATTCAGCTTGTTAGCAATTTTGCCGGAATAGCTGAGATCGAAGTTCAGGGCAACCTCTGCATTCAGGTCCGGGTTCGGTATTGCCTGTCCCATTCTATAAGAATAGCGGTCTTTAATGGTCGCAAAACGCGTTTTTCGCGCGATCAAAGTACGTATGGATTGATTATCTGCCATGTCCCAGAAAAGGCCCAGCTGCGCGTTGACTGCCTTGTTTGTACTATTTTCAAAATCAGTAAGTTCTTTTGTAGCAGCATTGTATTCCTGCGCCTGAGCTGCATTTCGCATATTGAAGCTGACACCCGGCACGAGCGCTAAGGATGGTGTGAGCTGGTAGGTATTTTCGATTCCAACAGAGGCGGTGTTGTCAATATAGGCCTGTACCGGTTCATTAAGGTCATTTTCCCGGTGAACATCCCGCTTGTACTGTACATTCACCCTGAAAATGTTACGTCCCAAAGCGCGCGACTCAAACTCGGCATTGCCGCCAAAGGTGTAATCGTTATAGTAGCTTTGGAAAGCATAACCTTTCGTTTGTCCAGTATATGTCGCGTCATCGTAGCTAAGCAGTGAATTGACGAAAGTATCATAATATAGCCGGCTTCTGATCTTACTTTTTTCGCCTAATGCGGTATTTGAAATAAAATAAAGGCTCTGTTTGTCCCACTTTGGCCATTTCCAAAAGCGCGTCATGACTTTCGGATCGTCGCCCACATAAGGCGGGTTACCTTTCTCGCCTGTCTGATAGACATAACCGATCACATATTCATCGGTGGCGTTGGGCGTGAAACCTATTTTTGCACTGGCTTTACGGTCGTCGCGATAGGCATTTTCCCTCTCCCGAATTGTCTGGAATTTTTTTAAATTGAAATCATCAGACAGGGGATAAGTATCCTGTTTTAGCTGGGAAATACCTGCCTGAAAGTAAAATTTATCAAACCTGGAACCCACATTCACATTCCAGCGATATCCGTTTCCGCTGTAAATACCCGCTCTTCCGTTGATTTCAAATTTTTCAACCGGCTTTCTTGATACCAGGTTGATAGCGCCCCCCATGGTGTTGGCACCATATAAAATCGATGCAAAACCTTTGGAGACATTGATTTCGGCCAGATCGAAAGTGGTAAACCTGCCCATGTCGATATAACCGTCGTAAGGAACATATACAGGCACTCCATCGATAAAAACAGGAGTTTGCCTGAGGTCAAAACCTCTAACATACACCACAGATTCATTACGCGGGCCGATATTACCGATACTTATACCGGGAAGTGTATTCAGTGCACCGGCAATATCCGTCCGGTTGAACCGCTCGATCTCCCGGGAAGAAATCCGCTGACTACTATCTGTCACCATTTTTCCCGGAATAGTCACTTCCCCGAGGTCAAAAGTCCTGCTGGAAACTGTTGGCTGCGACTGGGCAGATAAAGATTGGCCAGAAAGTATTAATAAAGTTAAAAGAGGAAAAACTCTGATCATAAAAGCGATATGTACAGACGACTATATCGCAAATATAAAGCGTGCTATTCTTAATTGCTAAGGGGAAATTCAAATAAGGGATAGAAGTTGTTTTTCTGCGGCTACAATCTCGCTGAGCCTGGTATTCAGATTTTTGTAGGCTTCAATTACCTTTTTTGCAGTTTCTGTCAACTCGGTCCCACCGCCTTGCTGACCGCCTTTATGGGTGATCACATAGGGTTGTTGTCCGTGGGTATTCATGTGGTCTACCATTGCCCAGGCTTTTTTATAAGACATTCCCATTGCTTTCGCAGCCTGGACAATGGAGCCTGTTTCCTGGATCTTTTCCAGCAATTCGAGCCTGCCCGGGCCGAAAAACTTGACCTCGTCGACAAACACCCAGTGCCGGACTAATAAGCTTACTTTTCTTTCCATTTTCGTCATTTTTAAATGCGGCTCACACAAAAATAGCAGCTCAAAAGCAGAAACACCTTGTCCGCAGCGCAGGCAAGGTGTTTTCATTATACAACCCTATTAAACCCAATTTAATTTTTGATCAAATATGGAGTTGTAAATTTATGGAAATATTCCATTAATATGGATTTAATCCATCAATATTTCTTTGTTCAGTTTTTTACCTCAAGTACGATTAACTGCGTCCGCTGATTTGCCCTGAAATTGTCGTCGCTAATGAGGTAAAGTGTTCTGTTTCCATTTTCCTTTGATCCCCAGGTCATCCCTTCGAGATTGTCAGGCAGCCAGCCGGTTTTAACAGCAGGCATGTATGTGGGATCGTTAAAATCAAACAGCATCTTCGTTTTTTCAATAATCGCCTGTTTTTCCTTGATAGTGGCAAGGAATAGTTTTACCTGACAGCCGTTTGGCGGCCATCATAACATCTTTCCAGCACCAGCAAGTGCTGATCATCCAGTGCCAGAATTTCGGAAATTCCGTTTCCCAACGTGGAGGTAAAAGCTTGCGTACTGTCCATACAGACGCAGCGGTTAATTTCGTAGCGGTAATCTTTTTTCTTCTTTTTGTTAAAATTATAATGCCGCCTGCGTCCCTGGCGATAGGTTACTTTTCTAAAAACCGTAAAATTGTCCTTCCCGCAGGTAGCCGAACCACCCGATTCGAATGCGAACCACAAATCATTGTTGGGCATGATCGCTAATCCCTCAATGCCTCGGTTGGAAGTAAGATACATGCCTGGGCGCGACTCGGTGAAAACCACTTCCGGTTTCCGGCCTTCTTTCCAGAATGCGATTTTGCTTTCTTCATCCTCTTCCATCACAAAGTAAAAACCTTGCTGACCGGGATGATAGCGGATCGACTCTACGTTCTGCACATCGGGTAAGGTCTGGAAATCCCCGAAAGTCTGATTGATATCACCAGCTGCCAGCCTTAAGTTGAAGAAAGTACTTGTTTTTGCCACCTTTTCGCGGTCGGCAACTACCAGCCATTTGTCTGTATCTGCCCGGTATTCCATAGCAGATAGCCCTCCCGCACGTTCGCTGAGCGACGGGTTCAGCTGTGTTTTATCAAATGTTGTTAATGATTTGATACTCAATTCAAAAACCTGTGCAGCTGAACAAAAAGGGCCGAGGCAAAAAAGAATGGATAAAAGGCTTTTCATGCAGGATCGCGTTCGCTATTTTTACCTCATTTAACGGTGAGAAATAGCCGGTTTCTAAATATTAACAGCCCCTCCGATATTAGCTGGACAACTTTACAAGATATAATGGCTTTTTGCTTACTCCTTCTTTCTGTCGCGTTATTTTTTGTCCTGTTCCTGCTTACCCGTCCCGCCGAAAGTATTTATACCAATATCCGGACTTCGTTCATTTACGCATTGCTTGCAAATGCAGGAGTGATTTTCATATACAATGAAGTTTTTTCTGCCCTTGATGCCGTCAATGCTTCCACGGCCAAAATGTTCTGGTCTGCTGAGGTACTTGTATTGATTGGCTTCACAGTTTATGTACATATTGCGGGGCGCATTCGCAATACCTACCTGGCTAGGTTAGTGGATGTATCGCAGCTGAAAGGTGTGCAGCCTGCATATAAATGGATCATTTTATGTGCGCTGTTATTTTACGTTTTGCCGCTGTTTTTCCTGGCTGTATACGCGCCTCCCAATAACTACGATTCCCACCTCTACCATTTAACACGGATCCTGCTGTGGATCAATAATGGTAATCTGGACCATTTTCCAACGATGTACCTGCAACAACTTTACCTCAATGTATTTGCAGAATACCTGGTGCTCGACACATTTCTGCTCTCCGGTTCAGACCAGTTTTCGGGGCTTGTTCAGTTTGGTGCATTTTTGGGATCGTTGTCGGGGATCGGCCTGCTCGCGAAACATTTTGGTATGAAACAGGGTGGACAGCTGCTCGCAACCGTGTTCCTGCTTACATTACCTATCGGGATTTTTGAAAGTACCAGTACGCAGGTCGATTACTGCGCATGCTTCTTTTTCATCTGTTATGTTTATTTTGGATATCAGTTGCTGAATAGGAGGTCGGCGCTGACGCTTGCTGCATTTCTGTTGTCGCTCGCATTCGGCGGGCTTTCCAAATACACGATCTTCCTGTTTGCCCTGCCTTTTACAGTCTATTTTGCTGTAAAAATTCTCGTCCAATACCGCCTACTATATGCAGGTCGCGTATTACTTCTCGCAATAATGTGCCTCATGATAGTTTTCGGGCCACTTTTTTATAGAAACTACACTTTGTTCGGGCACGTGATGAGGCCGCTTCGCACGACGGTCTTCGCTTCCGAAGTGCTGAACACACAAAAGCACTCGGTCACTTATACGCTCTCCGGAATAATAAAGAACGCAGGTCTGAACCTCGGACTACCCGATACCCGCTTCAACCGATTCGTAGATACCGGCATCAGGGATTTCCACAAAAGTATGGGCGTAGATATCAATGATCAGGAGTTGAGTGTGGATGATTTTGTGGTCAAATATTCAGTTCATGAGGATATGGTGCCCAATACGCTGCACTTCTGGATTATTCTGATCATGAGTATCATGCTGCTGTTTGTCCCGGGCCGGTGGGATGTCAAATGGCTTTGGATCTGTGCGGTGCTTGGGTTTGTCGCTTTTTGTACGCTGATGAAATTTCAATTGTGGAGTACCCGCACTCAAATGCCGTTTTTTGCAATGGGAGCATTGCTGGTCGCATTTGTTTTTACCAATTTTCGCTGGAAACAGACGTTGCTGGCCATTCCGCTGATGCTGGCTTCTCTTCCTTTCGTTTATGGAAATCCGAATAAGGAGCTAGTTTCGATCAACTTTCTAACCCGAAAAGCGATCGGGCATATTCCGGTTGCAATCTGTGAAACGGGCGGTGAGCAGGCAGCATTATACGAAAAATACCTCGGCGCATATTATCAATTTCCTGGCGCAGATCACTGTCATCCCCTCAAATCCTGGCCAGGTTACAGCGAGCGCCGAAAGGTTTTCGGGTTGCTTGAAAAAGTAGGCTACTACGATCTTGACCGCTCTTCCAATATCATAGGTATGGAACGCGGCAAAGCCTATTTTCTCAGCCACCCAAACAACTACATTAATTTTAAACCGCTGCTCGATCAAATTGAAGGAGACAACAGGAACGTTGGGATATTTTTAAAACGCAATAATGGTTTCTATCATTTCTGGGGTGCGATCGCCAGCAAGGTTGAAAAACCTGGAAAAATGGCTTATATCCGCTATAACCAGGAGCTGATGGTATTGAAAAATGCGCAAAAGGATTTCTGTTACGATTACATTCTATCCGACGATCCCTCACTTCTGGCCGAATTTGTCCCTGAAAATAACATCGACACCATTTACACCAGTCCGTTATTCCAGCTGGTAAAACTTAAAAAAACCAGTTGTGACAGGAGCTTGTTCTGAGCGTTATGCCAGCTTTTCTTTGAAAAAATCGACTGTGCGTTTCCAGGCGAGCTCCGCGGCAGCCTTGTCGTAGCGGGGCGTGGTATCGTTGTGAAAACCGTGATTTACATCAGGATACATATGGGCTGTATATTCTTTTTTATTTTCCTTCAATGCCTTCTCGTATGCAGGCCAGCCTTCGTTGACGCGCGTATCCAGTGAAGCATAGTGCAAAAGCAGCGGCGCTTTTATCTTCGGAACATCCTCGGGCGCAGGCTGACCGCCATAAAAAGGTACAGAAGCAGAAAGTTCAGGAATGCGGACGGCCATCATATTGGCGATTCCGCCGCCAAAGCAAAAGCCGACCACGCCTACTTTTCCATTACAGTCTTTGTGATTTTTGAGGTAATCGTAGGCAGCAATAAAGTCTTCCGACATCTCATTTCTGTCGCGCTTGCTCTGCATTTCCCTGCCCTGATCATCATTTCCCGGATACCCACCCAGCGGCGTCAGTGCGTCGGGTGCGAGGGAAACGAACCCTGCCAGCGCAGCTCTCCGTGCAACGTCTTCAATGTGCGGGTTCAGGCCCCGGTTTTCATGGACAACAATGATCCCGCCCAGTTTACCGGTAGCACCTTCCGGTTTCGACAAAAGTGCCTTGATACTCTTACCGCCTTTGGGGGAATCGTAAGTAATATAATCTGATTTTAACCGGGGATCATTCGCTGGTATTTGTACAAAGCCTTTGTAGTCAGGCATTAAAAAGCTCATCAACGATGCTACGGTAATCCCGCCAACCGCGTAGGCAGACAGACTTTGCATAAAATTTCTTCTGTCGATCCGGTCGTGCGCATAGTCGTCGTAAAGATCAAAAACCTCCTGTTTGATATCTTCTTTTCTGATCTGGCTCATGTTCGCTTTCGGTTAAAGTGTTATTTTAATGAAAGCTATTTTCGTTACAGACATACTAAAAAAAGGCTCAAAATAGGTGGCAGACTAAATGTCCGCATCCTGTTCTGAGCCTTTTTTTTAGAACGTGTTTACCGAAAATGGACTCTAAAAACACTACCCAATCGTCTAGGTGTTTTTAGAGTCCATAAAATGCAAAAGCCCAGTCCGACTATACGCGTTGAAGCTATTGTTTCAATTAGATTGCATTAATCTCTTGGGAATATTTATGCAATAATTGTACCCGATCAACCTTTAATCGATTTTTTAGTGTGGCTAAATGAAATTGCATCATTCTAACTTCTTTTGCTGCCTTTTTACTGGCACCGTTGGAAACCGCCAATTTGTTTTTAGTCTCTAATTCAATAACTAACTTTTCTATCATCAATTTGGTAGCCTTTTCTCTTTCGAAGCTCTGTTGTATTTGCACATTTGTTCTCTCTAAAAGATCATTAAATGATTTTTCATTGATGTTATTTTTCAACTTCTGAAGTGATGCAATTATTGTCGAATAATCTCCCATTTTCGAAATAATAAGTTCATTTGTTAAAAACTTTATCTGGTCATAATGTTCTGAATTGATTAAGTTGTAATCAAATAGAATCTTTTTCGAATAAGAAGCCTGAAATGTGCTTATTATAATCGGGTCATTAATGAATTGATCTGCTTTAAAATGAGCTGACATTTTCCTATAGGATTTCAAAGCTTCGATTTGATCTGCCACCTTTATTGGCTTTGACAGAGTAGGAAAAGGAGCAACTCCTTCAACTTCACGGTCTATACTGGCAATTTTCAAATCACTAGCTACCAGCGACTCCCGACTGTTCCTTTTACTGTAATTCGGATCATTTGCCACTAACGTTGGAAATAGTTCCAGATCTTCACTGGATGGTATTATCACGATTTCTTGATTTTGATTTGCTGGCACCTTTTCCTCTTTATTGGCACAGGCTGTGAAGAAGATTGCCAGAATAGCATACAAGATAGTTTTCATATACATAGATTTTTGGAATTTAATTAAGACCAGCCATCGCAACCGTAAAGGTATTGCGCATTTGCAATTGATATATATCCTTGAACCGTGAATTGATAATTACCATACTGATCATAGTAATTTGCGGAAAAAAATGCGCTACCAGAAGTCGGTGAACAGCAATTATTTGTGTTTACTGACCAAC